>DASWAE010000110.1:0-43366 GCA_036391275.1 Trebonia sp. | reverse complement strand
GGTGACCGGGTCGTAGCGGATCAGCGGCCAGTAGCCGCTGGCCACCGCGCGGTACTGCTGGTCCATGCCGTTGCGCAGCAGCTGGCCGTCCTTCTCGATGCCGTGCGCGATGCAGTGGCTGTAGGCGATCACCAGCGACGGCCCGTCGTAGGCCTCGGCCTCGCGCAGCGCGCGCAGGGTCTGCTGCGGGTCGGCGCCCATCGCCACCCGCGCCACGTACACGCTGCCGTAGGCGATCGCCTGCAGCGCCAGGTCCTTCTTGGGCACCCGCTTGCCGGCCGCGGCGAACTTGGCGACCGCGCCGAGCGGCGTCGCCTTCGACGCCTGCCCGCCGGTGTTGGAGTACACCTCGGTGTCCAGCACGAGCACGTTCACGTCGCGGCCGGTCGCCAGCACATGGTCGAGGCCGCCCGCCCCGATGTCGTAGGCCCAGCCGTCGCCGCCGACGATCCACACGCTGCGGCGCACCAGGTGGTCGACGACGCTGAGCAGGTCCCGAACGGAGGCGTTCTCCCCGTCCAGCGCCGCCAGCCTCCTGGTCAGCTCGGTGACCCGGGCCCGCTGCGCCGCGTACTCCGACTCGCGCCGCTGCGGGGCGGCCAGGATCTCATCCGCCAGCTCCGTCCCGACCGCGTCCCGCAGCTCGCCGAGCCGGGTCCTGGCCAGCGCGAGCTGCTGGTCGGCGGCGAGCCGGAAGCCGAGCCCGAACTCCGCGTTGTCCTCGAACAGCGAGTTGGACCAGGCGGGGCCGCGGCCGTCGCGGTTGGTTGTCCACGGCGTCGTCGGCAGGTTGCCGCCGTAGATCGACGAGCAGCCGGTCGCGTTGGCGACCAGCAGCCGGTCGCCGAACAGCTGGGAGAGCAGCCGCAGGTACGGCGTCTCACCGCAGCCGGCGCACGCGCCGGAGAACTCGAACAGCGGCTGCAGGAACTGCGCGCCGCGGACCGTGCCGAAGTCCACCCGCGACCGGTCGGCGACCGGCAGGGTCTCGAAGAACGCCACGTCCCGCCGCACCGTGTCCCGGTCGTAGGGCTCCAGGTTGATCGCCTTGCGGGGCGGTGCCGCGCCGGCCTCCGCGGGCGGCGCGGGAGGTCGGTCGGGGCCGGCAGGCGGAGCAGGCGTCGCACCGCGCAGCGGCACCGGGCAGGCCTCCACGCACAGCCCGCACCCGGTGCAGTCCTCGGCGTACACCTGCAACGTGAAGGCGCTGTCCGGCAGGCCGCGCGAGTCGAGCGGCGCGGACTTGAACCCGTCCGGCGCCCCGTCGAGCAGCCCGTCCGGGTAGAACGTCGACCGGATGACGCTGTGCGGGCACACGAACGAGCAGTTGCCGCACTGGATGCACGACTCCGGGTCCCACACGGCGACCAGGTCGGAGATGTTGCGCTTCTCGTACCTGGAGGTGCCCGGGGGGTAGGTGCCGTCGGCGGGCAGCGCGCTCACCGGCAGCTCGTCGCCGCGGCCCGCCAGCATCGCCGCGGTCACCGTCCGCACGAACTCGGGAGCATCGGGCGGAACGAGGGCCTGCGCTGCCGTCACCTCGGCCGACATCTCGCCGGGCGGCCTGCCCCCGGCCGACCCCACCACGGCCGGGGACAGCTCGACCCGGTGCAGCCCCGCCACCGCCGCGTCCACCGCCGCGTTGTTCCGCGCCACCACCTCAGGGCCGCGCTTGCCGTAGCTCTTCGCGATCGCCTGCTTGATCGCCGCGATCGCCTCATCGGCCGGCAAGACACCGGAGATCGCGAAGAAGCAGGTCTGCAGCACGGTGTTCACCCGCCCGCCAAGGCCGGCCGCGCGGGCGACGGCGCGGGCGTCGATCGCGTACAGGGTGAGCTTCTTCGCCTCGATCTGCGACCTGGCGGACCCGGGCAGCGAGTCCCACACGGCCTCCGGCGGCACCGGCGTGTTGAGCAGGACGACCGCGCCGGGCGCCGCCCGGTCGAGTACCTCCGCCCGGCCGATCAGCCGCGCCTGGTGCACGCCGACGAACCCCGCCTGCCTGATCAGGTACGGCGCGCTGATCGGCTGCGGCCCGAACCGCAGGTGGGACACGGTCTCCGAGCCGGACTTCTTGGAGTCGAGCACGAAGTAGCCCTGCGCGTGCAGCCCGGCGTCGCCGAGGATCTTGATGCTGTTCTTGTTGGCGCTCACGGTCCCGTCCGAGCCGAGGCCGAAGAACACCGCCCGGGTCGTCGCCGGGTCCTCCAGGTCGAGGTCGTCGTACGGCAGGCTCGATCCCGCCACGTCGTCGTTGATCCCGATGGTGAACCGCTGGCGCGGTGCCGGGTGGGCGAGCTCGGCGAAGACGCCCGCGACCATCCCCGGCGTGAACTCTTTCGACCCCAGCCCGTACCGTCCCCCGGTCACCAGCGGCATCAGGCGGCCGCCGTCTTCCGCCGCGGCTTCCGCGAGCGTGGCGAGGACGTCCAGGTACAGCGGCTCGCCGAGCGAGCCCGGCTCCTTCGTCCGGTCGAGCACCGCGATCCGCTCCGCCGTCGGCGGCAGCGCGGCCAGCAGTTCCGCTACCGGGAACGGCCGGAACAGCCGCACCTGAACGACGCCGACCCGCTCCCCGCGCGCCGCCAGGTACCCGGCTGTCGCGGCCGCCGTCTCCGCGCCCGAGCCCATGATCACGATGACCCGCTCGGCCTCGGGATGACCGTGGTACGACGCCAGGTGGTACCGCCGCCCCGTCAGGGAAGCCAGCGCGGACATCGCCTTCGCGACCGCACCGGGCACCGCCGCGTAGAACGGGTTCACCGTCTCCCGCCCCTGGAAGTACACGTCCGGGTTCTGCGCCGTGCCGCGCACCACGGGGTGCTCCGGGCTCATCGCGCGCAGGCGGTGCGCCCGCACCAGGTCGTAGGGCACGAGCGAGCGCAGCTCGTCGTCGGACAGCAGCTCGCACTCGTTCAGCTCGTGCGAGGTGCGGAACCCGTCGAAGAAGTGCACGAACGGCACCCGGGTGGCGAGCGTCGCCGCCTGCGCCACCACCGCCAGGTCGTGCGCCTCCTGCACGGATCCCGAGCACAGCAGCGCGAACCCGGTCTGCCGCACGGCCATCACGTCCGAGTGGTCGCCGAAGATCGACAGCCCCTGCGCCGCGAGCGACCGCGCCGCCACCTGGAACACCGCGGGGGTCAGCTCCCCGGCGATCTTGTACATGTTCGGGATCATCAGCAGCAGGCCCTGCGACGCGGTGAACGTCGTGGTCAGCGACCCGCCCTGGAGCGCGCCGTGCAGCGCGCCCGCCGCGCCGCCCTCGCTCTGCATCTCGACGACGGTCGGCACGCCGCCCCAGATGTTCGGCCGGCCCTTGCTCGACCACTCGTCGGCCAGCTCGGCCATCGCCGAGGAGGGGGTGATCGGGTAGATGCAGCACACGTCGTTCAGCCGGTAAGCGGCGGAGACGGCGGCCTCGTTGCCGTCGATCGTCACGCGGGTCATCGCCCCTCCTCCCTGCTGTTTTCCGCTGGCCCGCCATCTGCCGTGGGTTCGGGGATCATCTCGATGGCGTGCACCGGGCACTGCTGGTAGCAGGCGGCGCAGCCGGTGCACCGGTCGTAGTCGAACTCGTAGCGGTGCCCGCGGCCCAGCTTGATGACCGCGTCCTCCGGGCAGGCGGCGGCGCACCCGTCGCACTCGAAGCAGTTGCCGCACGACAGGCAGCGGACCGCCTCGCGCACCGCCTCCGGCTGCGTCAGCCCGCCGGTGACCTCGGCGAAGTCGGCGACGCGCGCAGCCACCGCTCGTTCTGGCTGCTCGGTAGGTGGCGCGTCGGTGAAGTACCACGGATGCAGCAGCCCGAAGCCGGCCTCCTCGTGCTTCGGCGGCGGCGCGTAGCGGCCGCCGCGCAGGTACGCGTCGATGAACCGGGCGGCCTTCTTGCCGTGCCCGGTGCCGACGGTGACCGTCCGCTCGGAGGGCACCATGTCGCCGCCGGCGAACACGCCGGGGCAGCCGGTCATCATGTCCGGCCCGACCAGCACCGTGCCGTCCCGCTTGAACTCCACCTCGGGCACGTCCCGCAGGAACCGGGTGTCGGCGTCCTGGCCGAGCGCCAGGATGAGGGTGTCGGCCGACAGCTTCTCGTACCGGCCGGTCGGCTGCGGGTAGCCGGACGAGTCGAGCTCCATCGTCTCGACGGTCAGCTCGGGCCCGTCGACCGCGGTGATCGTGCGCAGCCAGTTGATCGTGACGCCCTCGCGCTCGGCCGCGGCGGCCTCCTCCTCGTGCGCGGGCATCCGCTCCCGGCTGCGCCGGTAGACGATCAGCGCGTCACCCGCGCCGAGCCGCTTCGCGGTGCGGGCGGCGTCCATCGCGGTGTTGCCGCCGCCGTACACCGCGACCCGCCGCCCGAGCACCGGGTGGCCGCCGGCCGCGACCTCGTGCAGGAACGGCACCGCGTCCACGATCCGCCCGGCCTCCCGCGCCGGGATGTCCACGTGCTTGGACAGGTGCGCGCCGACCGCGACGAACACGGCGTCGAACCCGGCGCGCTCCGCGTCCAGGTCCGTCACCGGGTGCCCGCAGGTGATCCGCACGCCCATGGCCTCGATCCGGCCGATCTCCGCCGAGAGGACGTCGCGCGGCAGCCGGTAGGCGGGGATGCCGTACCGCATCATCCCGCCCGGCTCGGCGCCCGCGTCCCGCACCTCCACCTGGTGCCCGCGGCGGGCCAGGTGGTAGGCGGCGGACAGCCCGCTCGGGCCGGCCCCGACGACGAGCACCCGCTTGCCGGTCGGCTCGGCTGCCAGCAGGCCGAGCGGCCAGTGGTTACGAACCGCCAGGTCACCGAGGAACCGTTCCACGGCATGGATGGAGACGGCGCTGTCCAGCTCACCGCGGTTGCACACGCCCTCGCACGGGTGGTAGCAGACCCGCCCGTGGATCGCGGGGAACGGGTTGTCGTCGGTGAGCAGCCGCCAGGCGCGCTCGAAGTCACCCTCGCGCGCGGCGGCCAGCCAGGCCTGGATGTTCTCGCCCGCCGGGCAGCCGGCGTTGCACGGCGGCAGCAGGTCCACGTATACCGGCCGCCGAGCACGCGCGGCCCCGGTGAGCCCAGTGCCCTGTACCAGGTCAGGCACTGGCGTCAGATCGTGCATGGTCACACTCTGCCCCGCTCGGGCCCGGTGGCGCAGAGGCTAAGGTCCCGGACGCGCCGGCGGATCTCCTGGCCGGCCGTGGCTGGCGAGCCCCGCCGCGCCCTGGTCCGCCGAAAGACCCGTGCCTTACAGGGCGTTTGCCCCTACTCGGGGCGAGCGCCGCGGCGTGGACTTGGATCATGACGGCACGCGTCCACATGCCCAGTGGTCCCGCGGTCCCGCTGCTGACCGCCGCTGGTGTCGCCCTCGGCGGCACTCCACCGGGTCACGCGAAGCGGTGGAGCTGCGCGACGGCCCGCGCGCTCGCCGCCTCGTCCGGCACGCCGCTGTGGCGCTGGCTCACCCCGCCTGACGTCGTCCCGTCCCTGCCGGTGCCGCACAGCTTCATCGCCGACCTCGCGGTCGGCACCGGCTGCGGCCACCTCAAGTCAGGTGCCCCGGCGCGCGGTGAGCGCACCGCGAAATACAACAGCCTGCTCGAGATCGCCGCCGGATCCCAGCTCCGCTACGGCATGAGCTGACGTTTCCCCGGCGAGTTCGAGTCAGGAGCATCACCGATCACAGGAGGCGAGCACGCGATGCAAGCATTGACGGACCTGGGCGAGCTGGGACTCAGCACGGGCAAGAAGGCGCGGTTGTACCGGATCCTCTACCAGTTCGGGCTGCGGAACGGCACCGCCCTGTTCCTGCCGTATGACCAGGGCCTGGAGCACGGCCCGCGGGACTTCTTCGCCAATACCGCGGCCGGGGATCCCCGGTACATCATCAGGCTGGCCCTGGAGGGAGGATTCAACGGCATCGCCATCCAGATCGGGCTCGCGGAGAAGTTCTACTGGGACTACGCCGGCGAGGTGCCGCTGATCTTGAAGCTGAACGGGAAGACGGACATCCCGCCGGACGCGGCGGCGCTGTCCCCGGTGCACGCCACCGTCGCCGACGCCGTGCGGCTGGGAGCCGACGCCGTCGGGTACACCCTGTACGTGGGCACTCCTGCCGCGGAGGCGGACTACGCTCAGTACCGGCAGGTCCGCGAGGACGCCGCCCGGCTCGGCATGCCGCTGATCGTGTGGGCATACCCGCGGGGGTCGGCGATCGACGCCAAGGGCGGCAAGGACTCCTTCTACGCGGTCGACTACGCGGCCCGCACGGCCAGCGAGCTCGGTGCCGACGTGGTCAAGGTGAACTTCCCGCACCCGGACAAGCGGGTCGGCGTCCCCGCGGCGTATGACGCCCTGTTCACTTCGCAGGAGGCCATCGACGCGGTGGTGCGGTCGGCCAACCGGACCTTGCTGCTCGTCTCCGGCGGGGAACAGCAGGGGGATGAGGTCATGCTGGAGAAGGCGCGGCGGTCGATGGAGGCCGGGGCGACCGGGCTGATCTTCGGCAGGAACGTCTGGCAGCGCGATCACGACGAGTCTCTCGCGTTCATCGCCAGGCTCCAGGAGATCCTCGCCAAGTACCCGCGTGCGGCGCGTCAGGCGGCCTGATGGCGGTGCTGGTGCTGCTGCGTCACGGCGAGAGCGCCTGGAACGCGCAGGACCGGTTCGCCGGCTGGACCGACGTCGCCCTGAGCGAGCAGGGCGAACAGCAGGCGCGGCGGGCCGGGGCGCTGCTCGCGGCCCGCCGCTTCCTGCCCGACGTGGTCCACACGTCCGTGCAGGGCCGTGCCATCGTGACGGCGGACCTGGCGCTCGAGGGATGCGGCCGGGCGTGGGTGCCGGTACGGCGCAGCTGGCGGCTCAACTCCAACCATTACGGGGCGCTGCAAGGCCGCGCCAAGCAGGAGGTCCGGGCCGAGGCGGGCGAGGAGCAGTTCATGGCCTGGCGCCGCGGCTTCCGGGTGCGCCCGCCGCTGGGTGAGCCGGATGACGACCCGCGCTACGCCGCGCTGCCGCCTGACGTCAGGCCGCGCGGCGAGTCACTGCACGACGTGACCGGGCGGCTGCTGCCGTACTGGTGCGACGCCATCGTCCCTGACCTGTACCGGTACGGCTGCGTGCTGGTGGCCTCGCACGGCAACACGCTGCGGGCGCTGGTCAAGCACCTGGAGGGGGTCAGCGACGAGGCGTCCGCGGCGCTGGAGGTGCCGAACGCGGTCCCGGTCTGCTACCGGTTCAGGTCCGGGCATGCGGCTCGGCTGGCGTAGCCGGGGTTTCGGCCGGCGCGGCGGCCCAGACGAACAGGCGGTATGACCAGAACCGGAACAGCGTGGCGAGCGCGATGCCAAGGTTCAGCGCGAGGAAGACCGCCGGCTTGTTGTGCCCCAGCCCGAGCAGGTAGTAGTTGACGGCCACGGCGGCATCCTGGATGACGAGGCCGATGCCGTTCAGCACGGCGAAGATGATGACCTCGCGCGGGACACTGGTCCGCTGCCTGCTGCGGAACGACCAGTAACGGTTGCCCAGGTAGGTGCCGACCGCGGCCACGATGGTGGCGACCGTGGCGGACAGCACCGGCCCCACGGCAAGGTGCAGGTAAAGCAGGTCGTAAACGCCGTTCGTGATGAACAACCCGGCGATGCCGACAACCGCGAATTTCGCGAATTCGTGAACGAGCTGCCGGAATCGTGCGTACTGCGTCCGCCCGAAGCTCACCGCGGGGCACCGCCTTCCCGGCAATTCCGCCACCGTAAGCGTAGGGGGGCTTCCGCCGGGCATCCAGGGGCCTAGGTGCTGCGGCGACGGGACCTTGGCCGGCGGTCCGTCGTCCCTAATGACCAGGACTTGTGCCCGGTGCGGTAACCGCTGAAGGGCCGCATATTTGAAGCAGGGATGCCTCGGGAGGTCAGGCACCGGAAGCCGGTGAGTGCATTGGGCAGGTTGCTGTTGATATTGCTGCTGATCCCGCTTCTCCTTGCCATGTTCGTGCGGGACCCGCACGCGGTCGTACACCTGGTGCAGCTCGTCTTCACCGTGGGCGGCAAGATGCTCATCGCCACCGCGGACTTCCTGAACAGCCTCTTCGGCGGCCGCTGACCAAGGGCCCTATCCCCGCGCCCGCCGGCGTGGCTGAATGGGCGTATGAGCAGTGCGGAGACCGGTGACCGCGCCGGGACGGTCGTTAGCGGGCGCGGCCTCCTCGTTCGCCGGAGCGGGCAGCTGGTGCTCGATGATCTCACCTTTGACCTGGCCGGCGGCAAGGTCACCGGCCTCCTCGGGCCGAGCGGCTGCGGGAAGACCACGCTGATGCGGGTGCTGGTCGGCGTCCAGGTGATCACCGCCGGGACGGTGACGGTGCTGGGGCTGCCCGCCGGGCATCCCCGGCTGCGCGCCCGCGTCGGCTACGCCACCCAGGCGCCCGCCGTCTACACGGACCTGACCTTGAGCGAGAACCTCCGGTACTTCGGGACGGTGCTCGGGCTGCGCGGGCGCTCGCTGGCGGAGGCCATCGCGGCGACCGTCGCCCGGCTTGACCTCGGCGGTCTTGACAGGCGGCTCGTCGGCACGTTCTCCGGCGGCCAGCTCGCCCGGGCCGGCCTGGCGGTCGCCCTGCTCGGCCGCCCCGACCTGCTCGTCCTCGACGAGCCGACGGTCGGCCTTGACCCGGTGCTCCGCCGGGACCTGTGGTCGCTGTTTCACCGCCTGGCCGCCGACGGGACGTCGCTGCTGGTGTCCAGCCACGTGATGGACGAGGCCGCCCGGTGCGACAACCTGCTGTTCATGCGCGAGGGCCGGTTCCTCGCCGAGGCGCCGCCGACGGAGATCCTCCGGCAGACCGGCGCGCCCGACCTTGAGTCGGCGTTCCTCGCGCTGGCCGCGCCTGCCCCGCAGCAGGTGCAGCGGTGAACGGCGAGACGCGCGTGACCCAGGGCTTCAGCCCGGTGCTGGCGGGCGCGACCGCTCGCCGGGTGCTCACCCAGCTGCGGCACGACCCGCGGACCATCGCGATGATGGTGGCGGTCCCGGCGGTGCTGATGATCCTGCTCCGCTACGTGGTGTCCGACTCCCTGCTGCTGAACCGGGTCGCGCCCGAGTACATCGGCGTGTTCCCGTTCGTGATCATGTTCATCGTGGCGGCGATCACCACCCAGCGGGAGCGGGCGACGGGCACGCTCGAGCGGCTGATGGCGATGCCGCTCGGCAAGCTTGACCTGCTGGCGGGCTACGGCATCGCCTTCGGGCTGATGGCCTGCGTGCAGGTAGCCCTGGTCCTGCTGGTCTCGCTGACCTGGCTGGGCGTCACCGTGCCCGGCTCGGCGGTGCCGATGGCCGTCGTCGCGGTGCTCGACGCCATCCTCGGCATGGCGTGCGGGCTGTTCGCCAGCGCGTTCGCCCGCACCGAGTTCCAGGCGGTCCAGTTCATGCCCGCCTTCGTGCTCCCGCAGGCGCTGCTGTGCGGCCTCATCGTGTCCCGCGACCACATGACCACCGTGCTCCGCTGGCTCTCGGACATCCTGCCGCTGTCCTACGCGGTCGACGCCATGCAGCGGATCACCGCCTCGGCCTCATGGACCAGCGCCACCAGCGGGGACGTGGCGATCATCCTCGCGTTCACCGTCGCGGCACTGGTCGGCGGCGCGCTCACCCTGCGGCGGCGCACACCGTGACGCATTGACTGCAACCAACCGCCGCGCTACGCCGTCTGACTATGCGTCGGGGTACTTACACGGGCACGGGGAACGGAAATCCATCATGAACCGGGGACGCATCACCTCTATCGCTTCAGTCTTCACTTCAGTCGCGGCCGGCCTGGCTATCGGCCTGGCCGTGCACAGCGGCGGCGCCGCTGCCAGCACCCGCGGCACGGCCACGGACAGCGCCGCCTCGGGGCACGTGGTCACCACCGCGCTCACCGCTAGCGCCACCGCGCCCAGGTTCGTCCTGCTCGGCTGCGACAACAACGCCGAGACCGCTCCGGCGAGCATCAGTAACTGCGGGGACGGGGCCGCGGGGCTCACCGGCCTGCACTGGACGAGCTGGACGTCGCACCTGGCCAGCGGCTACGGCACGTACTACCTGAACGACTGCACGCCCACCTGCGTGGCCGGGCACTTCCACACGTACCGGGCGCTCGTGACCCTGTGGGGCAGCGCCGCGGTCAAGGGTCACCCGTCACTGCGTAAGTACACCCAGATGACCCTCATCTTCACCGGGGCGCGGCCGCCCGCCTACCAGACGGATGACGGCAAGACCGTCGTTACCCACCCGGTCACGCTGACCCTGCCAACCTTCCCGTAAACACGGCGGCATTCCGGGAGATTGGGTGCCTGATTCGGCTGGCCAGGTCACGTGGCTTGGGGAAGAAGCCGGCGGAGGCTGGACCGAGCGGTCCTTCCTGCTGAGTCAGCCTTCAGGCGCCGTCCCCGGAGTGCTGTGGTCGCCGGGGGACAGCATGCCGCAGGCGACGGTACTGCTGTTCCACGGCGGCCGCGGCCATAAGCGCAGCGAGCGCAACCTGCGGATGGGGCGCTGGCTCGCCGCGGCGGGTCTCGCCGTCATCGCGATCGACGGGCCTTACCACGGCGACCGCGTGCCAGCACCGATGGCGCCTGATGCCTACCAGCAGCTCATCGTCGACGAGGGCATCGAGAAGGTCACGGGACGGATGACCGCGGACTGGCTTGGCGCCGTGTCCGCGCTCGCCAGCCAAGGACTCGCGGACGCCGCGCGAGTCAGCGTCTTCGGGATGTCGATGGGTGCCCGATTCGGGCTGCCGGCCGCGGCCGCGCTCGGCTCGCGGCTGCAGTGCGCGGTTCTCGGCAAGTTCGGCATCCGCCAGCGCGCGCCGCTCCACCCCGGGCTCCGCGCCCCCGGCCTCATCGCCGCGGCCGCGCGCGCAGTCTCCGCGCCCGTGCTCTGCCACGTGCAGTGGGATGACGAGCTCTTTCCCCGGGACGGGCAGTTCGAGCTGTTCGACGCACTGGGCGCCGCGGACAAGCAACTCATCGCCAGGCAAGGCACGCACGGCGGCACGCATCCCGACGACGAGGCTTCCTGGCGTGACTTCATCAGGCGCAAAACGCTAGGCGCGCACGAGCCGTGAATGATCGTGATGCCCCGGTGCTCGCTGCCCCTGCCTGCGCCAGCCATAGCCGTGCCGTCGCAAGCGGGTACCGAGTAGATCCGGCTGGCGCGTGGAGTGTCAGATTCCGTGCCGGTACTGGACTCATGGAACAGCGGCAGCCCCAGGGAACTGAAGCGGTGATCCGCGGCGTCATCCTGGCCGAGAGCCTCTTCCCCGGCAAGGTCTTCCGCTACCCGCGCGGCGACCAGGCCGGGCGTGCGGAAGCTCAGGCACACGGCCGCTCCGTTGGCGTGCCTGAGCCCCAACTCGACTGGACCGACTGATGGGCCTTAAGCCCGCCGGGCCCTGATCGCGACGCGCTCGCCCAGGGCGGGCACGGCCGCCGTCCATCCCAGCTCACGGTCGATCCGGTCCCGCAAGGCGGCCGCCGCAGCAGGTTCGCCGTGGACGACGTAGGTGGTCACCGGTTCAGGTGCGCCTGCTAGCCAGGACATGACATCGTCCGCATCAGCGTGCGCCGAGAACGCGTCCGCCTGGACGACTTCTGCCCGGACTGGCACATACTCACCGTGGATCTTCAGCGTCCGCGCTCCTTCGGCGAGGTCACGGGCACGGGTTCCCTCCGCGGCGAAGCCGACGATGAGGACCGTGTTGCGGGGGTCGGGGAGCAAGTGCCGTAGATGGTGGAGCACCCTGCCGCCGGCGGCCATGCCGGAGGCCGATACGATGACCGACGGACGGGCAGGCTTGTTCGCTGTCATCGACTCCGCCACGGTGCGCAGCTCTTGCATCCGCCCGGGGTCGAGGGCCTCCGCGCCGTCCGCGATTATCCCAGGGCGGAGTTCGGTGGAGCGGGAGACGATCGCCTTCTGGTACACGCTGAGCGCCGACAGAGCCATCGGGCTGTCGATGAGCACCGGAGACTGCGGGATCTCGCCAGCCGCACGCAGTTCGCGGAGCGTGCGCAGGACAACCTCGGTCCGGTCCACGGCGAACGCCGGGATGACCACCGAGCCGCCCCGTTCCAGGGTACGGGTGATGGCGGCGGCGAACGCCTGACGGGCCTGCTCGTCGGCGTGCTCGCGGTTCCCGTAGGTCGACTCGACAAGCAGCACATCAGCTCCGGTGAAGGGCTCCGGCGGGCGCAGCAGCAGGTGTGCGGGGCGCCCCAGGTCGCCGCTGCTCGCGAGGGTGCACGCGCGGCGGCCGTCGGTGAACTCCAGCCGTGCCCAGGCGGAGCCGAGAATGTGCCCGGCGTGCTGCAGCGTCAGCGTGACGTGCGGCGCGATGCCGACCGTCTGGCCTGGGTCTACCGGGGTAATCAGGCGCACCACGCGGTCGACGTCGTCCTCGCTGTACAGCGGCAGCGCCGGTTGGTGTTTCGACCAGCCGTAGGAATTCGCGTGCGCGGCCTCCTCCGCCAGCAGCCGGGCGCTATCGCGCAGCACGATTTCGGCCAGTTCGGCCGTGTAGCCCGTGGCGAACACCCGGCCGTCGAAACCCTGACGGGCCAGCGCAGGAAGATACCCGCAGTGATCGAGATGGGCATGGGTAAGGACCACCGCATCTATGTCCCTGGCCGGAAACGGGAACGGCTCCCAGTTACGCCGCCTCAGCTCCCGTGCTCCCTGGAACAGCCCGCAGTCCACCAGGACCCGCGCCTGCCCGGCTTCCGCGAGGAACTTACTGCCAGTCACCGTGCCCGCGCCGCCCAAGAAGGTCAGCGCCGGGCGCGGGCCCGGATCCTTCACTGCCGTACCCGTAGCACCCATGCTGGCAGCCTCGCACGGGAACCTCGTCCCGGGCAGGGACGCAATGCCCTGCCGCTAAGGGCAAAAGACCCGGCACCGGCCGTGCGGCCAGGCGTCATCGCCGGGTCAGCCAGGCCGTCACGCCGAATGCCAGGCCCAGCACCAGGAAGCACACGTAGACGAACAAGTAGGTGGCGGGGTGGATCCCGCCCAGCCGGTCATGGGTGAGGTTGTCGGCGAACTGCCAGATGGTCAGGGTGAACCCGGCCACGCCGACCACGGTCAGCAGCGACCCGGCCCAGGCGAGGATCCGCAGCAGCGGGCGCACGACGATCACGTTGCCCCACGGGTACACCAGGCCAAGCAGAATCACTACGGCCAGGCCGGCCAGGATGGGCGTTCCCCAGTAGTCGAAGAATCGTTGTGCTGCGGTGAGGCCCGCTGGGGAAAGGCGGAACCGGCCGGGGTAGCGCAGCCCGACCGTGCCGCCCAGCGCCCAGATGACCTTCAGCCCCCCGTAGCCGAAAGCCCCGGCGCAGCCCAGGTAAGCCACCTGCCTGGCGCGTCGTAGACGATCGGCCGGGACGGCCGGCCGTCGGGGGGCCGAGGGCCGCCGCGTAAGCCCGACAGTCATGCCATACCCCCTTTGCGACTATCCTGCTGACCACGATTCGCCTCATTGCCCGGCATGACCAGGGTCTATGGCAATCGCCAGGGGTGACTTCCGGCCTTGAGGGCGAGCGCGCGGCCTAGCCTTGCCCGCCGTCGTCAGCCCCGCCGCCGCGGACCGGCAAACAGGGACGGCAGGCCGCTCGACCGTCGGGCCCGGCGCCGCCAGGAGACGATCGAGGAGATCATC
Organism: Trebonia sp.; assembly: GCA_036391275.1. Taxonomy (GTDB): domain Bacteria; phylum Actinomycetota; class Actinomycetes; order Streptosporangiales; family Streptosporangiaceae; genus Trebonia. The sequence continues at coordinate 29,684 of DASWAE010000110.1, read as the reverse complement.
GGCATTGCCATTGAGGTGATGTCCCAAATACGGCGTCAACGGGCTCAGCCTGGCCGATCTTGTCTACCCGGTCCGCCGTGTCGCTCCCAGGGGACACGACCTCGATGATCACCCGGATGTACGAGGCCGCCAGAGGTCGCACGTCGTCTGGCGCGCAGTTGTACAGCGCGAGGTCCGGTCCGTCTGGCACGGGCGGGACTTCCCCGATAAGCAAGTTTCCGCGTTAACGGCCCAGGCCAGGCCGAGGGCCGCCCCACTGCGCAGGCCGCCGGCCGGGTCACATGTGGAAGACGCGGTCGAGGAACGCGAGCGTCGGTTCCCACTGCGTGCGCATGAACGCCGGGTCCTCGTGGCCCGCGCCCGGCAGCACCGTCAGCGTCGCCGCCGCCCCCGCCTTCGTCAGGGCCGCCAGCAGGTCGCGGGAATGCTGCACCGGCACCACGCAGTCGGCATCGCCGTGGGCGATGCGGAACGGCGGGATCGAGCCCGGCTTCGCGCTCGCGATGTACGGGAACGGGTCTTCGGCCGCGGTGTGCGGGCCGGGCAGGTCGGTCAGCTCGCTGGCCCCGAAGTCGTCGACGACGGCCTGCACCGACGCGGATACGCCCGCGTGGCCCAGGCGCGGGTCGTCGAACACGGTTTGCCGGCCCGCGGTGACGGCCAGGATCAGCGCCGAGTAGCCGCCGGCCGAGTCGCCCCAGGCCGCGAACCGGTTCGGGTCCAGGCGGAAGCGCTGCGCGTTCGCGCGCAGGAACCGCACCGCGGCCTTGGCGTCCTGGGCGGCCGCCACCGGGTCCCGGGTCAGCCGGTAGTTCACCGCCGCCACCGCGTAGCCCTTGGCCAGCAACTCGGCGAGGTCGGGCACCTGCACCTCGACGACGTCACGGCACGGCCCTGGCGGCGGCGCCTTGACCGAGGGCCCGGCGAATCCGGTGACCTGGCTCTTGTCGCCGGTGTGCCAGCCGCCGCCGTGGATCCAGATCAGCAGCGGCGCCGGGTGCGCCGCGGCCGCCGGCAGGTACAGGTCCAGCTGCTCGGCGGGGTCGAGCGCGGCGTAGGGCAGGTCGGGCAGCGTCGCGGCCGACGGGCCGGCCGTCGGCAACGCGCTCGCACTGGTACTCGCGGCATCCGTGCCGTGCGCGGCGGGGGACGCCATGGGGGAGGAGCACGCCCCGGCCACCAGCACGGCGCCGGCCATAAGGGCGGCGCGCGCCCGGCTCCGCACCGCCGCGGGGGAGGCGAACACGCTCATGCCGGCATCCTAGAGGTCGTACACGCCCGCTGGGACGAAGGGCCCGCAAGATCGTCATGTCCGGTAAGGCCGGTCATAGCCGGCCCAACCGTCCATGACGATCTTCACGGCCCCGGCCGCCGCCCGGCCACCAGGCGAAGGAACGACCCGGTGAGCGGGCACGGGGCCAGCGGTACCGGAGACGGGCCCCAGGACGGACACAGCAAGACGAATGGCCAAGCGGACGCGGGGACAGCAGGGTGCAAGGCAGGTACCTGGCGTCGAGGTTCAGTCGCCGTCGGCGTACTCCCCGTGCTCGGCGCGCCGCTTGATGCCGAGCAGCATCTTGCGCTCCATCACCAGGCTGCCCGGTTCCATGAACAGCAGGTAGAACAGCCGGCTGGCGGGCGACAGGACCTTCGCGCCGATCCTGTTCCTGCTGATCAGCCTGGTCGATTCGCCTTCGGGCACCAGCGTGAAGATCCATGCCCAGTTCTGGTCGGTGCTGCGGACCGCCAGGACGCGCGGCGGCTCGGCAATCTCCACCCGCATGACGACGGAGTTTCCGCCGAGGGGCAGCTCGTCGCCGACCTTGATGTCCTGGTACTCGGTCAGGATCTCCGAGGCGCTGTGCATGTTCAAGCCGAACAGGTTCTCGATCCAGTCATAGGTGTACGCGCCGCCGCGGCCGCTGCCCAGCTGCGCCAGCCACGGCCAGATCGCGCCGGCAGGCGCGTCGACGGTGATCGCACGCGTGGTCACCAGGCCAGGGTCGGCAAGCAGCTCGTCGCCTGGCAGCTTCGCGGCCACCTCGTCGGCCCGCGCGCCCCAGTTGAGGACCCGGCGACGGAAGAAGAGCAGGTACGCGGCCGGGCCGAGGGTGGCGGCCGCGCCGGCGGCGAAGGTGGTCAACGCGCGCCTGGTGTTCATGGTGATCCCCTTAGTCGTCGCCTTGCGTTCCCTTAAGCCTCGCCGCGGCGTCACTCGGTTGCCAGGGCCGGACGTCCCGGGGCCAGCGGGCCCACTGGCCCGCTACGGCAGCAGCTCGTAGGCCGGGTTCGTCATCACCGGGCCGCCGTCGGCGCCGATCCCGACGCTGCCCTCCAGCCGGATGCGGCGGCCGGGCTCGATGCCGGCGATGTAGGCCCGGCCAAGGAAGATGACCGTGAGCTCGCCGGTCGAGTCGGCGACCTCGCAGGCACCTTGTGGCCCACGTCGTAGGGGACGATCGTGGCGGTCGCGTTGTGAATCCGGCTGACCACGCGGGCGATCCGGTCGGCCGTGTGGTCGTGCAGCAGCCGCCATCCGGTCCTCCTGACAATCTCGCCATTACCTAGCCAACCGCCAGCTTCCGGCCAGGGTCAGGGCCCTCCGTCAGGGACCTTTGGCACGGTACGACGTGAGTTTCGTCTCTCCCCGCGCGGCTCCGGCCAGGCCACGCTTGGGGACATGAGCGCGAAATTCTCCCCCCTGCCCGCCGCGGGCAAGGCTTCCGCGGCGGGACAAGGCCCCGATGACTGGGGCACCTGGCTCAGCCAAGAGCCCGCTGCCTCCGCTGGCAGCGCGTGCTGCTGCCCGGCCAGGCCCGCGGTGCGGGTCGTCATGCCCCCGTGCCCGGCCCGGTCGCACACGACCGAGCTCCTGCTGTGCGCCCATCACTACCGGGCCTCCCGTGCCGCCCTCACGGCCGCCAGGGCCGTCGTCCGCGACCTGCCGGGGACACCAGACGACATCGCTGCCTGGATCGACCTCGAACATGCAGGCGTCCCGGTCCGCGTCGGTTAACCGGGCATTCCCGGCGAGGCTCGCGCCCTTGGTCCCGGCCAGCACAGGCCAACGCCTCTGCCGTGCCGATCTCCTGGGGGGTGTGCTTGACCTGAAGGGACGTCTTACCAGATACCCCGCTGAGCAGCTCATTTACTGGACCCTTAGGCCACAGGTCCCGCGCAGCCGGCCCGAAAGGCCCTCTCGCCGGGCGGGCCGCGCCGACAGGCTGGAGGGAAAGGCAGACAGGTGAAATCGAGGTGGTTGTGATGACCGTGCACCAGGCACACGGCGCGCATGTTCCGGTCACGGAAGACGGCCCCTGGCACTGGCCGGTGCCGCGTGATCCCGGTGACCTCAGCAGGCGGCTGGCGGCGCGGCGAGCCGAGCTGCGGCTCAGCCTGAGCCAGGTGGCCAGGCGGGCGCGGATAGAGCCGCGTTACCTGGCGTACCTGGAGAACTTCCCGAGCCAGCCGGGTGCCGCCACGCTGCGGCAGCTGGCCGCGGCGTTGTCCACCACGTCCGCCGCGCTGCTCGGTGCGGGGCAGGAGGTGCCGCCCGGCAGCGACAGGGGCAAGGCGGGCTGGAGCGAGGCTGGCGTTGTCGAGCGCCTGTTCCCGGCGGAGTGCTACCGGCTGCTCGGCTCGCAAGGGATCGGCCGGATCGCCTTCGGCACCGCTTCGGGGCTTGCGGTCCTGCCGGTGAACTACGCGCTCACGGAGCGCACCATCGCCATCAGAACCGGCTCCGGCTCGCTGATCGCCGCGCACGGCGACGGCCCGGTCTCCTTCCAGGTCGACCACTTCGACCTGGAGCTTGGCCAGGGATGGAGCGTGCTTGTCCGCGGCGAAGCGCACCGGGTACTGCAGCCGGGGGAGCTGCGGAAGCTCCGTGAGGGCTGCGACCTGCGGCCCTGGCCCGGCGGGGAGCACGACCTGTTCATCAAGATCGTCCCGGCCCACTTCACCGGCCGCCGCATCCGGTCACAGTAACCGCCGCCCCGGCAGGCTGGGCTGGGCGGGGAAGGGCGGGAAGAAGGAGGTGCCGCCGCCCGGGACGGGCGGCGGCACCATGTATGCGGGACCAAGTCCGGTTACGGCGTCGCGTACCGGCTCACGTCCTCCCACCGGGAGATGAGCGTGGTCCTGGTGTCCTGCAGCCGTCCGGCGAGCACCTTGAACAGGCGCATGGTGAGCTCGCTGCTGAGGGCCGGATCGGCCGCGCAGCGTTCCCGGACGGCCAAGGCATTGAATTCGTACGCCTTGACCTCGGTGACGCATACCGCACCGAACGCCCACTTCTGCGACGGGAGCATCCACGACCAGCCGAGCAGGCCGCCCAGGCCGACGTTGGCGATGACCGCGGCTCCCTCGCCGGGCACCTGCATGTCCACGGCAACGTGGCCGGACTCGACCAGCCAGAACTTGTCGGCGTAGCCCCCCTCGGCGAAGATCCGGAAGCCCGCGGGGAACATGACCTCCGCCGCCGCCGTCGCCAGCGCGTCCAGGTGCCCGGCCTGCAGGCCGTGCAGGAACCGCTGACCCGCCAGGGTCTTTCCCGTGACCTGCATCATGCGATCACCCCCTGCTGGAATGCAGTCACCCCCGCCCAACTCTCAGCATGCGGCCATGCGGGCCAGGTCGTCAGGGCCGGAAGTCCCGTCCTTACCGGGCGGGGCCGACACGGCGGCCGGTGATGCGTCTCGGGACGATCCGGACGAACAGCTCGCGGTCACCCGGGGCCCAGGGCTCAACTCCGGTCTGGCGGACCGTATCTTCCTCGGTTCCCGTGACGTGGTGGGCAGGCCCCTGGAGGAGGACGCTCCAGCCCTGCCGGGCGGCCGGGTCGATGCTGTCGATCTCGAACGCGACCTGGTAGTCGGCGTCCGTGATCCCGGTCCGCAGGTCCTCATCGAGCGGGCTGTTCGCCGCGGTGCGGAACACGACCGCGCCGTCGCGCCACGCGTAGTTCACCGGAAGGACGGCCGGCCCGAACCGGCTGGTGTAGGCGATGCGACCGATCCCGCCTCCAGATATCAGCTTGAGGCACTCATCCTCGGCGAGTTCCTCGATCACGCGGTCAGCCATAAGCGGCTGCTCCTTCCCGGCTTGACGACCCTACTGATGACCCTACCGACGCCGGGCCCGGCGGGGACCAGACATTCATCCCATCCGGCGGGACCTTCGCCCCTGCCTCGCGCCGGGCAGTAACGGCGAGGCTTGAACTAGGAGCCAAGCGATGAGGAGGCCAGCATGCGGGCGCTCGTGTACCACGGTCCCGGCCAGAAGGCCTGGGAAGAAGTCGCGGGCCCGGAGATCAGCGACGAGGGCGACGTCATCGTCCGGGTCGACGCGACCACGATCTGCGGCACCGACCTGCACATCCTGGCGGGCGACGTCCCGGAGGTGCGGCCCGGCCGGATCCTCGGCCACGAGGCCGTGGGCACCGTCGTGGAGGCCGGCGACGAGGTCCGCCGGGTCCGGCCGGGCGACCGGCTCCTGGTGTCCTGCATCAGCGCCTGCGGCACCTGCCGGTTCTGCCGCGAGGGCCGGTACGGGCAGTGCACGGAGGGCGGCGGCTGGGTCCTCGGGCACCGCATCGACGGCACCCAGGCCGAGTACGTCCGCGTCCCGTACGCCGACACCTCCGCGTACCTGATCCCCGGCGGCGTGTCCGACTCCGACGCCCTCATGCTCGCCGACGTGCTGCCGACCGGCTACGAGGTCGGCGTGCTCGCGGGCGGCGTGCGCCCGAGCGACGTGGTCGCCGTGGTGGGCGCCGGGCCGGTCGGCCTGTCCGCGGTCAGCTGCGCGCGGCTGTTCAGCCCCAGCCACGTCGTCGCCATCGACCTGTCCGACACCCGGCTCAAGCGAGCCAGGGAATTCGGCGCGGACGTCATCGTCAACGACGCCACCGAAGACCCGGTCGCCGTCATCAAGGACCTGACCGGGCGGCTCGGCGCGGACGTCGTGATCGAGGCCGTCGGCACGTCGGCCACCTTCGAGCTCGCGGTGACGCTGGCCCGGCCGGGCGGGCGCATCGCGAACGTCGGCGTGCACGGCAAGCCCGCCCTGCTGCACCTGGAAAAGCAGTGGACCAGGGACATCACCATCACCACCGGCCTGGTGGACGCCGCGTCCACGCCGATCCTGATGCGCCTGGTCGCCAACGGCCAGCTGGACGCTAGCCGGTTCATAACCCACCGATTCGGCATGAACGACTTCGAGCGGGCCTACGACGTCTTCGGCGACGCCGCGAGCGGCGCGCTCAAGGTCGTGCTGACCCGTGAGGAAGAGGAAGAGTGAGACGCGATGAACGCTCTGGTCAAGGACGTGATGACCACCCAGGTGGTCTGGGTGGAGCATGACACGCCGTTCGCGGCGATCGCCGCCTCGTTGCGACAGTTCCGGGTCAGCGCCTTTCCGGTACTCAACGACGACGGCGAGGTGATCGGCGTCGTCTCCGAGTCCGACCTGCTCGCCAAGCTGGCCCTCGACGGCGGCGAAGGAGGGATGCCGGGGATGATCACCGGGATCCTGCGCCAGCACGAGATGGAGAAGGCCCGCGGGATCACCGCCGAGGACGTGATGACCTCACCCGCGGCGACGGTCTCGCCCGACGACACCGTCGAGCACGCCGCCCGGCTGATGTACGTGCGCCGGGTCAAGCGCCTTCCGGTCGTCGACGAGGACAACCACCTCGCCGGGATCGTCAGCCGGGCAGACGTGCTCGCCGTCTACGGCCGCCCGGACGCGGAGATCGGCGAGGAGGTCAGGAACGACATCGCGGTCTGCGAGTCCCTGGCCGATGCGGAACGGTTCGACGTGTCGGTCACCGACGGCGTGGTCACCCTCAGCGGCAGGCCGCGGACCTGCGCGCAGGGCCATGACATCGTTCGCCGCGCCCGCCACGTCCAGGGCGTCGTGGCCGTCCGCGACCGCCTCGACTACCCGCCCGCGGGCCCGGACCCCTTTGACGTGCTCGCCAGCTTCCCGTCCGACTGACCTGCCCGCCGCGGGCGGCCCCGGTTAGCCCTGGGCCAGGGGATCCCCGTTAGCCTTGGGGCCATGGCAAAGGTGCGGGTTCTGTTCATCGGCGGTACCGGGGTCATCTCGTCGGCGTGCGTGCGGGAGGCGGCCGGCGATCCCGGCATCGAGCTGTTCGTGCTCAACCGCGGGCAGTCCGCCGCCCGGCCGCTGCCCTCGGGGGTGACGGAGCTGCGCGGTGACGTGCGCGAGCCCGCCTCCGTTCTGGCTGCCCTTGAGGACTTTGACTTTGACTCGGTCGTGGACTGGGTCGCCTTCACCCCTGAGCACGTGCGGTCCGACGTGGAGCTGTTCAGGAACAGGACCGCGCAGTACGTGTTCATCTCCACCGCGTCGGCGTACCAGAAGCCGGTGTCGCGGCTGCCGATCACCGAGTCGACGCCGCTGCGCAACCCGTACTGGCAGTACTCGCGGGACAAGATCGCCTGCGAGGACCTGCTGGTCGCCGAGTACCGGGACAACGGCTTCCCCGCGACGATCGTGCGGCCGTCGCACACCTACGACGCGACGAAGACCGTGCTCTCCGGCGGGTGGACGTCGCTGGCCCGGATGCTCGCCGGGAAGCCGGTGATCGTGCACGGCGACGGGACGTCGCTGTGGACGGTCACGCACAACACCGACTTCGCCCGGGCCTTCGTGCCGCTGCTCGGCAATCCCCGGACTTACGGTGAGCCGTTCCACATCACCTCGGACGACGTGCTGACCTGGGACCAGATCGCCTATGCGCTGGGAGCCGCGCTCGGCGTGACGCCGCGCATCGTGCACGTGCCGTCGGACGTCATCGCGGCGCACGACCCGGAGTGGGGGGCGGGGCTGCTGGGGGACAAGACCCACTCGGTGGTGTTCGACAACGCGAAGATCAAGTCCGTGGTGCCCGGATGGCGGGCGGTCGTGCCGTTCGAGCGGGGCGCGCGGGAGATCGTGCGGTGGTACCTGGAGGACCCCGCGCGGCAGGTGGTCGACGCCAAGCTCGACGCCCTGATGGACACGCTGGCCGCCGGCTTCGGCCCGGCTTAGCTTGTCCGGCTTAGCTTGTCCGGCTCAGCTGGCAGGCGCGATGCGGAAAATCGGGTACCCGGGGGCGATCTCGCGCAGCTTCTCCTCGGGTGCCTTCGCGTCCACGCCGTCGAAGAACACGCCGACTTCCCACTTCCACTTCCTGAGGTAGGCGCGCAGGATCGCGGGCTTGGCGTCGTCGGCGACCTCGGTCGCGGTGAACGGCTCGACCTTGCGGCCGATGCGCAGCTCGCCGCCGCCCGCGGCGCGCATGTTGCGGACCCACTGCGTGTTGCCGCGCGGCGCGACCAGGTAGCGGGCGCCGTCCGGCAGCCGCAGCGGGTTGACCGGGGTGCTCCGCCACTCGCCGGACGCGCGGCCCCTGACGTACAGCACGCGTGACCCGTAGACGCTCACGCCCAGGCGGGTCAGGCGGCCCACGGTGTCGTTGAACAGGTTGCTGGCGGACTTGGGCTTGATGTAACGGGCTGCGCTGTCGTTCATGACCGTCCTCTGAAAGTCCCTCTTGCGAGAGCGACGCTCTCTGTTAAGATCAGTGAACATCATTCGGACTGCTATTGTCAAGAGCACCGCTCTCGTTTTTGAGCAGTGAATACGACGAATCGGGGGATCGCCGATGGCCTCGCCTAACGGGACGCGCCGCGCCGCCACCGCGCGTGAGCGCGTCCGCGCCGAACTGTCCCGCGAGATCAAGGAGGAGGCACGGCGGCAGCTCGCGGCAAGCGGCGCCGACGGCCTGTCGCTGCGTGCAGTGGCCCGCGAGCTCGGCATGGTGTCCTCGGCGCTGTACCGCTACTACCCGAGTCGCGACGACCTGCTGACCGCGCTGATCATCGACGCCTACAACGCGCTCGGCGCGGCGGCGGAGGACGCGATCGCCGCGGGCCAGGCGGGGGCTGCCCGGGACCGGTGGACCGCCGCCTGCCACGCCGTCCGCGGCTGGTCGCTGGCCAACCCGCACGAGTACGCGCTGATCTACGGCTCGCCCGTGCCCGGCTACCGCGCACCGGAGGCGACCATCGGGCCGGCGGCCCGGGTCCCGCTCGCGTTCGCCGGCGTCCTGCGCGACGCGCTCGCCTCCGGCGAAATCGGCGGCGCGGCCGGCGGCGCGGCCGGCGGTGGGGCGGGCGGTGAGGCCGGCGGCGTGCTGCCGGTCACCGGGCAGCTCGCCGAGCAGGCGGCCGCCCTGTCCGCCGCGCTCGCCCCGTCCGTTCCCGCGCCCGCTGCCCTGCCGCCGGACCTGCTCGTGCGGGCGGTGATCGCCTGGACGCAGCTGTTCGGCATGATCAGCTTCGAGCTGTTCGGCCAGTTCGTCGGGTCGTTCGAGCCGGCTGACGCCCTGTTCGGGCACGCGGCGGAACAGCTCGCGGCGTTTGTCGGCCTTACCCGAGGAGGCCAGCCACGGCAGTGAGACACTCGCTGCCTGCGCCGCTACCCTTGAAGGGTGAACAAACAGGAGCGGACGTACACGGTGCTGCGTGACCGCATCCATTCCGGCGCTTTCGCTCCCAGGGCGCGGCTGAACATCGACGGGCTCGCCAGGGAACTCGGCGTGAGCGCCATCCCGGTCCGCGAGGCGCTGCGCCGCCTCGAAGCCGAGGGCTGGGTGAAGTTCCAGCCCAACGTGGGCGCCATCGTCGCCCCGGTCGACACCACCGTGTGGGAGCAGCAGATGGTCGCGGTCGCGGTGCTCGAGGGCGCCGCCACCGCCGACGCCGCCGCGCACCTCAAGCCGTCCGACCTGACCAAGGTCAAGCAGCTCGCCGCCGAGATGGAGCAGGTGGCCGCCGAGGGTGACCTGGCCAGGTTCAGCCGTCTCAACCGTCGCCTGCACGCCACGATCATCGCCCGCTGCGCCAACACTTACCTGCTCGAGCTGCTCGAGCAGACCAACCAGCGCCTCGACCGGATCCGCGACACGATGTTCACCTACCTGCCCGACCGTTCCACGGCGGCGATCGGCGAGCACAAGCGCCTCATCGAGCTACTGGAAGGGGGCGACACGGCCGAGATCGAGCGATACGCCCGCTGGCACAAGCTGCAGACCATCGAGGCCTACCGCGCCACGCACGAGCCCTCCGCCTAGGCGGGCGGGCCGGGAATGCGCCGGCCGCTGACCGAGGTCGGCCGGATCCGCACCCACACCCGGTCAGGCGCGGTGGCCGCGCCGCCCCATGGCGTCATCCCGATCCCGTCTAGTCGCGCCTCCTCCTCGGGGGACTCGACGATCTCGGCGAGCCCGTTGACAACGACCGACCAGCCGGTTCTCGTCGCCGCGTCATAGGCATCGGCCTCGAACCCTACGTAGTGCCCCACCTCGACGCTGGACAGCTTGGACCCGCCCCCGGTCGCGAACACCACGTCCTGCCCGTCCACCGCGAAGTTCACCGGCAGGATCACCACCTCGCCGCGCGACACAAACCCCACGCGTCCCACGGGTACCGACTTGAGCAGGCCGAAGCAGTCACCGAGATGAAGGATCTCAAGCCCCGCGCGGTCGGTCGTCAGCTCCCGCATCATGCCCTCCCTGTACGAACCCGATGGATGATGATCCACAAGTATCACCCGCCGGCTCGTTCCGGGCCCAGCGCCGTAGGTCCGGCGGCCCGGGGCCTTAGGTCCCCTCCCGCCGCGGCCTCCCGCCCCAGCCTCCCCGCCGCGGCCTCCTGCCCCAGCCTCCCGCCGCGACCCCCCGCCATCCCGTCCGCTCGCACGGCATCCCCCGAGATAACAGCAAGAAGCGCGGAACGCGCCGCAGCGCGCGAAGCGCGGAACGCGGAACGCGGGGTGATGCCGCGCCGGCCGCGGTGGCGGGCCGGTGACGGGGCCGTGCGCTCGTTCGCGGTGAATTTCCGCGAATTGGCCTGGCCGGCGCTTCCCTTGCCGGGGAAAACATGTTACTGTCCAGTAACATGAGTGAGGCGGTGCCGGGGTTCTCCCTTGAGCTGAGCGATGACGTGCGCGAGATGCGCGACTGGGTGCATGAGTTCGCGGCGTCGGTGATCCGGCCCGCGGCGGCCGAGTGGGACGAGCGCGAGCAGACGCCGTGGCCGATCCTGCAGGAGGCGGCGAAGATCGGGCTGTACTCGCTCGACTTCTTCGCGACCCAGTTCTTCGAGGAATCCGGGCTCGGCTTCGTGACCGCGGTCGAGGAGCTGTTCTGGGGCGACGCCGGGATCGGGCTGTCACTGGTCGGCTCGACCCTGGCGGCCGCGGCGCTGACGTCGAACGGGACGCCGGAGCAGATCGGCGAGTGGTGCCCGCAGATGTTCGGCGACGCGAGCGACGTCAAGCTCGGCGCGTTCTGCTCAAGCGAGCCCGACGCCGGCAGCGATGTGGGCGCGATCCGCACCGGGGCCGTCTACGACGAGGCGCACGACGAGTGGGTCATCAATGGCGTCAAGACCTGGGCGACCAACGGCGGCATCGCGAACGTGCACGTGGTCATCGCCTCGGTCGACCCGGACCTCGGCTCGCGGGGGCAGGCGTCCTTCATCGTCCCGCCGGGCACCAAGGGGCTGTCGCAGGGGCAGAAGTTCCGCAAGCACGGCATCCGCGCCTCGCACACCGCGGAGGTGATCCTGGACGGCGTGCGCGTCCCCGGCCGGTGCCTGGTCGGCGGCAAGGAGAAGCTTGACCGGCGGCTCGCCCGGGTCAGGGAGGGCGGCCGCGGGGGCGAGCAGGCGGCGATGAAGACGTTCGAGGCGTCCCGCCCGTCCGTCGCGGCGATGGCCGTCGGCGTCGGCCGCGCCGCCGCCGAGTTCGCGGCGGAGTACGCCGCGACCCGGGTGCAGTTCGGCAAGCCGATCGGCCAGAACCAGGGCGTGGCGTTCCAGCTCGCTGACATGGCCGCCGCCGTGGACGCGGCCCGGCTGCTCACCTGGCGCGCCGCGTGGATGGCCCGCCAGGGTAAGCCGTTCACCCGCGCCGAGGGCTCGATGTCCAAGCTGGTTGCCGGGGAGATGGCGGTCCGGGTCACCGAGCAGGCGATCCAGCTGCTCGGTGGCAACGGCTACACCCGCGAGTACCCGGTCGAGCGCTGGCACCGCGACGCCAAGATCTTCACCATCTTCGAGGGCACCTCTGAGATCCAGCGCATGCTCATCGGCAGGGCGGTGACCGGGCTGGACGTGCGGTAGCGTTGAACTGCGGATATAGCGGATATAGCGGACTATGCCGCGGCTTGGGCCGTCCCGCCGACGAGCGGGGTGGCCCTTCCTGCTGTCCGGTTTACCCGAATCATGCGGGTTATTTCCCGTCGTTTCCCGGCCCCGTGCCGGATCCGTGCCGATACCTCTGGGGCTAGGGTCTAGACCAATCGTGAGATTGGTGTAGACCAATTGGTTAGTTTCGGGCTGCTCCGGGGTGTCGGCACGGTCGCTGGCGGTGAAAATGCCCGTCGGCCTGGTCCGTGCCACGTGGGATCCCGGAGTCCTGCGGGACGTCCTCGACACTGTGAAGGAGGTCTCGGCGGACGCCTGCAGCTGCGAGCTCGGCGACGGGCGGCGCGCCCGGACCGGCCATGACGTTGACGGGCAGCGAGGATGCTTCGGCCAGGTCGGTTATGGCCTGCAGGTCGGTGAGCCCGGGCACAAACAGGCTGTCCGCATCTGCCTGTGCGTAGGCGCCGGAGCGGGTCAGGACGTCATCCAGCCGCGCCTCCGGAACGCCGATGCCGTACAGGGATACGTCGGTTCGCACATTGATGAACAGCCCGGGCAGGCCAGCCAATGTCGACCCGGCCCGAGCCGCCTGGATTCGATTCGCCTGTTCGGCAGGGTCGAACAGCGGGCCGCCGGGCGCGCGGGAATCCTCGATGTTTACGCCGACCGACCGGCGGCGATGGCCGCGTCGATCGTCACGGCGACATCCTCGGGGCCGGGGCCGTATCCGCCTTCGATGTCGGCTGTGACTGGGATGGTTACCGCGGCTACGATCTGGCCGACCCTCTCGATCATTTCGGCACGGGTCAGCCGCTGCCCATCGCAGCGGCCGAGCGACCAGGCAATGCCGCCGCTGGTGGTCGCGATCGCCTGCGCGGCGGCCTGCGCGATCACCGCGGCGCTTCCAGCGTCCCAGGCATTCGGCAAAACAAGCACGCCAGCAGCGTGCAGTGCCTGCAGCCTCCCGGCTTTGGCTTGCTGGGTTATTCCAGCCACCCTGTCCTCCTCCGTTACCGGGCGGCTCACCGCACTGGTCCTTGCCGAGGACGCCGTCGGCGATGATGCGCGCGCATGTGAATTGCGCTTCCCCTGTCCTTGACAGCCTGATCGGTGGTGCGCGTCGCGTCGAGGCTGGCGCTGATCAGCAGCGGGTCGGCGGCCGTCCGTGCGGCCTTTCGGCGATCCGCGCCAGATCCGGGTCCAGTTGCAGCTTGACCGGCGCAGCGCTCCAGACCTGGGCGGCCGCCAAGGCGGCCGCGACCACCGGGTGACCGGAGTCGCCGGCGGCTGCCGCCTGCCGGAGGAGATCCTGCAGCCGCTCACGCGGCGCCGTGGCCGGATAGCTGCCGGTATGCCTGGCCGAGATCTCCACCGGGCGCGCCAACGCGGTGGCCTGGACATTGCCGTCCCCGGCACAGCCGGCCTGCTCTGCGGCGGCGAGCAGGAGCTCGACGGCGCGGTCTCCGGAGAAGTTCATGAACAGCGCACACCCGGCCGCATCCGCGAGGTCCTGGGCCGCGTCCCTAGGGCTGGGTGCGCGGGCCGCAGCCTCCTCGTAGTGGCCGAGGGATTCCTGCAGGAACCGGCAGGCGAAGGTGAGATGTCCCAGCGCCCTGGCCAGTCCGTGCGCGACCGGGTCCGGGCCTGGCGGGCACCCTGCTAGGGCGGCCCGTAGGTCTCCGGCGGCCATGTCGAAATCGTCGCGCCACCGGTCGCCGATCCGCCGTTCCAGATTCACCGCATAGGCCGCGAACCACGCCAGATGCCGTGTCCGGGCCGAGGCCTCCTCGCCGTCGGCTCGCAGCCGTTCGGTGGCGAACGCGCGCACAGTATCCAGCAGCCGCCACGTGCCGGGGGTGCCGCCTTGGTGGACGACAAGGCTCTTGTCCACCAGCCGGCCGAGTAGGTCGGCTGCCCTGCCCGGGCCGCCGGCGGCGGTGACCGCCAGCGCGGCGTCCAGGGTGAACGTCCCGGCGAACACCGCGAGTTGCCGGAACAAATCCCGCTCGTCATCGTCAAGCAGGTCATAACTCCAGCCAATGACGGCGCGCAGCGAGTGGTGCCGCGGGTCGGCACCACGCCCCCCGGCCAGCAGGTCCAGACAGTCGTCCAGGCCGGCCAAGACGCCGCCGATGCCGAGGGCGGCGGTGCGCGCCGCGGCAAGCTCGATCGCCAGGGGCATGCCATCGAGCCGCTCGCAGATCTGGGCCACGGCTGCTGGATCGGCGGCGAACTCCGGATCGGCCACGGACGCCCGGTCGCCGAACAGAATCTCAGCGTCTGAACCGAGCGGCAACGGCGCGAGGCGGACGGTCCGCTCCCCGCGGACCCCTAGCCGCTCCCGGCTTGTCGCCAGGATCCGCACGCCCGGGCAAGCCGACAGCACACGTTCCGCGAAGAGCGCCGCAGCATCGACCAGGTGCTCGCAGTTGTCGAGGACCACCAGGAGCCTGCCCTCGCCGATCCGGGCGACGATCGCATCCTCCAACTGATCGCGGGGACGCTCGCTCACGCCGAGTCTGGCGGCTACGGCCCGCGTCACATATCCGTCGCGCACGGGTATCAGGTCGATGAACATCGCACCGGACGGGAATGACGACCGGGCCGCCCAGGCCACCTCCACGGCCAGCCTGGTCTTGCCCACTCCCCCGGGCCCGTGCAGCGTGACCAGGCGCCCCTCCCGCAGCGCGCGGAGAAGCAGATTGCTTTCATGATCGCGCCCGATAAAGCGGGTCAGCGGCGCGGGGGCTCCGGTCAGCCGACCGGGCTCAGCCACGCCTGCTGCCACCTGAGCGGCCACCTCGGCCAGCGCACGCCGGTCGGCAACGCCGTACTTGCGCAGCAACGAGGAGACGTGGTTCTCTACGGTCCGCACCGACAGATGCAGCCTGCCGGCGATCTCGGCGTTCGGCAACCGCGCCCCGATCAGCGCCAGCACCTCGGCCTCCCGCCGCGACGCGCCGCGCGGACTCGCTGCGGTCATCTCGGCGTCCGGATTCCGCGCCCAGCAGTGGCACGCGTGGTCATGCCTGCTGCCGCCCCTCAGTGGTGGGTGGGGGCTCGCCGTGGAATTGGGCCCATCCGGCCCCCAAGGCCGTTTCCGGATCGGTGATCTTCGCGACGAACTGCTCAACGAACGCGGTTTCGGCGGCCAGCAGCGCCAGCCGGTATTCCTCCTCGACCAGGAACAGCTCGGGTACGCCCTGGGCCAGCCAGGTGTCGATGAGGCCGCGGATCTCGGCGCGGGAGCGGTGGAGCTGGTCAAGCCGGTGGCGCAGCAGAGGGACGACCTCGCTGGGCGGCAGCGCCCCGATCAGGGACAGCGCAGCCACGAAGTGGGGGTACTCATACGCTGGTTCGGCGACCAGCTCCCGCAGCCAGTCGCGGAACTCGGCCCTGCCTTCGTCGGTCAGCGCGTAGACGGTGCGCTCGGGCCGTTGCCCCGCCCGGCTGGTTCCCAGCTCGGCGATGTACCCGGCCTTGGCCAGCTGGCCGACCACCATGTACAGCGATCCATGGTTGAACTTGATGCTGCGGGCGTCGCCGTGGTCGCGCAGCGTGCGGCCCAGCTCGTAGGGGTGCATGGGCTGCTGCGACAGGTACGACAGCACCGCGAGCGCGAGCAAGTTGCCGACCTTGCGCTTCTGCGTCATGGGTCCTCCCTGTGGGGCGCCGCCTCCTGCGGCACGCCCCCCCGCTGTGCCGGTGTCAGGCGGTGCGGGCCGGGTCGTCCACGGTCGGGAACCCGCCCTCGGCGTGCGCGCGGCGCAGGTCGGCCAGATACTCGCGGGAGAACATGGCCGACAGCTGGGCGATGCCGCCGCGGTGGACGCGGATCTCGCCGTGCCGCAGCTGGCCGGTGAGCACGATGCTCCGGCCGCCGGCTGCCTTGCGGCCTTCGGCGTCCTTGACCCGCCCGCGGCCCAGCCGCCGCAGGTCCCAGTCGTCGACGACGGCGCCGTCGGGAACCAGCAGCTTGAGCATGGCGTGGTCGATTTCGACGTCGATCCTGATCTCGCCGTCCTCGATGAGCGGAGAGCGCAGGTCCAGCACGGCGTGTCCGCGGTGCGCACGGACCTCGAACTCGCGGGCGGTCGTCCAGTTGCCCAGGTGCTTGGTCACCTCGTAGTTCGCGGCGATCCGGACCGGGGCGGTGGGAGCGGTGTGCGTGGTGTTCACCTCAGTGTTCCTCCTGGAATCGGGCAATCATCTACGTAATGTCCAGCACTGAGTATCCATACCTGACTAGTCTATGTCAACTAAGCCGCTCCGCCGCGTGGGCCTGCTCTCTGCGGCGTGGATCGCCCGGTGGGCGCGGAGGCGGTTGTACCGCTGGAGGACCACCGGCCACAGCCCGAGGGTGAGGTTGAGGGTCACCGCGGTCGCCAGCCCTGACGGGCCGAGGGAGCGAGTGGCGGACTGCTGGACGGTGAGGGCGGCAAAGGCGGCGAAGCCGGTCAGGTGGATGGCTTCGGCGAGACGAGTCCAGCGCTCGAAGCGGCACAGGGCCACCGGGCCCATCAGTCCCCGGCGCTTGGGCGAGCGGGGTCTAGGGGCCTCTTGCCCGCAACCTGGCAATCGCGATGAGGTCGCTCAGCACCCCTTGTCCGGCCAGTTGGCTGTGAGTCGAGTGCCGCTGGTGACAGGGTTCCTGCTCCACTCGTTTCACCGCAACCTGGAGGCTGGACTGCTACTCGTCATGGGTCTCGACGCCCTTTACCGGTGGGTGGCAGCTGGATCTCCGCGATTTCGTAGTGGCAGATGGTGGGGGGCGCTTGGAGGTCGCGTTCGTCCTGCGCGAATGCTCATCATCTGACGGTCGCGCCGCCGGCCAGCACCGTAAGGCCCGCCGCGGCGACCGCGCTGAGCGGCCCGGCCACGCTGAACGCCGCCCGCCGGAACCCCGCATACAGTGCGAGCGAGCCCGCGGCGGAACCGGGTGAAACCGGCGGGCTCACGGCACGCCGGCGGGCCGCTCGGCGCCGATGCCGGCCTGCGGGGCTGGCTGGCGGGTGAGCCTGCTTGGCCACCAGATCCACCGGCAGGTTCAGCGCGGTGACCAGCACCGGGCGGACGACGATGGTGTCGAGTAGCACGCCGAACGCCACCGCGAAGCCGAGCTCGGTCAAGAACGTGACTGGAAGGGTGCCGAGGACGGCGAAGGTGCCCGCGAGCACGACGCCGGCCGAGGTGATAACGCCTCCGGTGGCGGCCAGGCCGGTCAGCGCGCCGGTGCGGGGGCCGTGGCGGTGGGTTTCCTCCCGGACCCGGGTCATCAGGAAGATGTTGTAGTCGATGCCCAGCGCGACCAGGAACACGAACAGCGGAAAGGAGCTGTCGGCGCCGCCGAAGCCGAACACGTGGTTGAACACCAGCGCGCTGACCCCCAGCGTGGCGGCGAACGACAGCGCCGGGAGCAGCGTCAGCATCGCGGCCAGCGCGACCGCGACACCGGTCGCCAGCACCGGCCCCGTGCCCTTGGTGGAGGTCAGCTCCGATACAGCCAGGATCAGCAGGCTGACGATCACTGTCCCACCGCTCGCGATGACCGCCGGTCCGGCCCGGCGCAGCGCCACTGCCATCGCCTCGTGACGGTCCTGGTGGCGCCTCAGCTCCTCCCGGTACCGGGCGGTCAGCAGCAACGCGTAGTCGGTGCCCGCGCCGAACACCAGCACATACAGGATGCCCGCGCTCTGCGCGTTCACGGTCAGGCCGGCGTGCGCGGCCAGCAAGTAAATCAGCGCCTGCGCAAAAGTCAGCGCGATCCCCGCCGAGATCACCGGCAACAACCACAGCACCGGGCTACGGTAGGTGACCAGCAGCAGTACGATGACCACCGCCACGGTGGCGAACAGCAGCGTGCTGTCGATGCCTTTGAACGCCTTGCCCGAGTCGGCCGCATAACCCAGCGGGCCGGCGATGTGCACGGCGAGGCCACTTGGCCATGGACCACGCCCGCGACCCCGGCGAAGCTCCTGGCGTCAGTGGCCGCCTTCACCCTTGTCGGCGGCGGTCAACCCCGCAGGCCGGTCGTACACCACCACAGCCTGGAACACGTTGGGCGGCTCGAAACGCGACTACAGGTTCAGCACCCTCGTCGACTCCGCCTTGGCCGGCAGCCACGACTGGGCATTGTTCTTCTCGGCGCCCGTCAGCTTTCCAGCCAACGGCCCGGCAGCCACCACCACGACCAGCCAGAAGGCCAGGACCACCCATTTGGCCCGCCGCCCGGCCGGTATGCCCGCGATCGCGCTCGCCCTGCCCACTCCTGGTCTCCGTTCTGTTTTGAGTTCTGCCAGCACCGCCGCCGGTGCTCGCCGAACTGCCTCGATCGATCGGCGGCCGCGAAACGGGCCGCACGCCCCAAGAACCGGCCCGGTTAACCCGTCACTACGCGGTCTCGCTGGTACTGGCGGGACGACTGCCCTGGGTGTGGGTGAAGAAGTCGGCCAGGACCGGAGCGAGGGGTTCCGCTTTGACGATGTGGGTCTGGCCGGGCAGGGTCCGGTGGCTGGCGCCAGGCAGGACCTGGGCGAGGGCTCGCGCGGCGTTTTGTAGCCATGCGGGACTCTTGCCGCCTGCCATGACGAGCGCTGGAGCGGTTAGCGAAACCCACCGGTCTGAGGGCAAAGGGCGGCCCCGCTGGCGGCCATCCATGATCGCCAGGTCGTAGGGCAGGGTGTGCGCGACGGCCTTGAGCTTGCCCCAGGCGGGCATCAGCGGCATCAAGGCCACGAACGCCGCGGGCACCTGAGCGTCTTCTCGCAGGAAGAGTTTGACGGCCGCGCCGCGGCGGCCGCGCGCCAGCAGGCCGCTCACCTGCTCGACGGCATCGGCGGGCACCGGCGGGCGGGTGTCGTCGACGACGAACGACGGCTCGTACAAGGCCAGCCTGGCCACCTTGCCAGGCACCGCGCACGCCGCCTCCAGGGCCAGGCCAGCACCGGAGGAGATCCCGTAAACGCACGCCGGCTCGCCGGCCACGCCGATGACCGCCATCAGATCCTCGATCTCTCGCTGGACGGCGTACGGCTGGGTGTCCCCGCTGTCACCCCGGCCGCGCCGGTCGTAGGTGACCACAGTGAACCGGTCGGCCAGGAGCGGCACAAGCGGACCGTTGAGGCCGAATGCGCGGCTGTTGAGCGCGCCGTCGACCAGCACAAGGGGCGGCCCGGTTCCGGTCTGGTCGTAGGCGATGGCGGTGCCGTCTTTGGACGTGACTGTCTTCATGTCAGCTTCCTCATGTCAGCTGGGCTGTAGGTGAGGATCACCAGGCCGCCGGCGGTCGTGGTGCTGTCGGCCAGGCGCAACGAGATCGCCGGCCCACCGTCGCGGAACAGCTTCTTCCCGCCGCCCAACACGACCGGGTGAACCAATAGCTGGTATTCATCGACCAGGCCGTGCGCCATCAGCGATTGGGCGAGTGCGGAGCTGCCCATGAGCAGGATCTGGCCGCCGGGCTGCTCGCGGAGCTTGGCCACCTCACCGGGCACGTCGCGAAGCACGGTCGTGCCTTCCCAGGTCGGCTCCTCGAGCGTGGCCGAGGCTACGTACTTGGGGCGGGTGTTCAGCGAACGCGCGATCTGGTCGCTTTCGTCAGTCACCGTCGGCCAGTACCGGGCCCAGATATCGTAGGTCCGGCGCCCGAGCAGAAACCCGTCGGCGGCTTGGAACAACGGGCTCATATAGCGGCCGTGCTCGGCCATGAACGAGCCGGTCCACCCGCCCCGCTGGAAATCACCGTCGGTGTCCTCGCCGACGTGTCCTGGTCCCTGGATTACACCATCGAGCGAGGTGTATTCGATAACGACAATCGTGCTCATTGTTTAACCTCCTGGGTCGTTAAGCTGATCCGGCCCGGTCAGCCGCATCCCAAGTCCGGCAGGCGGGGTCCCCGGCCGGGCCGGGGACCCCGCCTGGGTTACGGTCGCTTCATCAGTCCGATGAGGTTGCCATCGGGGTCGGTGAACATCGCGATCGACGGGCCGCCAGGAACATCCATCGGCGGCATGACCGTCGTGGCGCCAAGGGCCTGCGCCTCCTCGATCTTGGCGTGCAGGTCCTCGACTCCGACGTAGAACATCGTGCGGGCCGTGCCGTCTATGGTGGGCCCGACGCCGCCGCCGATACCGCCATCGCCCGCCGCGACCATGCCGTACTTCAGCGGGTTGCCGGCGTCGATGTCCCAGCCGAACAGGTCGGTATAGAACTGTTGCAAGGCGGTGGCGTCCTTGCCGATGATCTCGAAGTGAATCACAGGGTCGGCCATTGCTCGCTCTCCTTCGCTGATCGGGATTTGATGACTAGTGGTGCCGTCGCCGTGGTCCACGAGCTGCAGGTTCCCGGTGCGGCCGGTGGCGAAGGCCGCCAGGCCGCTGGCGCGGATGGGTCGGCCCGCCGCGCTGACCGAGCGGTAGAGCACCCGGTAGGCGACGACGCCGTACCGCACCGCGGCAGGTCCGAGCGCGGTATCGGCCTGGTCCCACGCGGGCATGGCGCAGCTCCGCGGTGCCGCTCCGCTCTGAGAGTCGGGCGATCTGGCTGGCTGTGATCAGAACGCCGTGGTACCCAGCCGGTGCCTGCTGCCGGCCACCAGCGGCGGCCTGCATCACGGCCGCCCAGCCGACGAAACCAGCGCGAGGACCGCTGCAGCGCCCGCGCCACCGAGGCGGTGGGCTGTTTCGTTACCGGTCCTGTCGCTCCTCGACTCCCACGCAGAAGATCGTGCGAGCCCAGCCGTCCCGTGCTGCCCGCCGCCACCGCCGCCGGATGCAGCGCTATCGCCGTACTTCTGCGGGTCATTGGCACCGATCTGCCGTTTCTGCAAGACCGCAGCGTCCTCGCCAGGGATCTCGAAGTGACTGACGAATCGGCACATTGCCAGTTCTCCTTCACTGGTCTGGATCGGTTTCTAGTGAGTCCGGGGCAGCAGACTCTTCGGCCACAGAAAGCGTGGGCGGCCCGCAGGCCGCGCATTCGGTTGCCGACGGGTGCCCTTGCTGCCGCAAAATGCCGCTACCACCATCCATGACGGACAGCTGCCCGGTGGTCGGTCTCACGTCGCAGCCTGGAAGAACTTCGTAATCACCGGAGCGATGGCGGCGGGGTCGACGTTGTGCGGCTGGCCGTCCAGGGTGGCCCGGGTCACGTCCGGCAGCACGTCGGCCAGCACCTGGCACGTGGTGCTGATCCAGGGCGTGGTGGCCCCGTCAACGACCAGTGTCGGCGCAGTGAGGCTCTTGAGCTGGTCTTGCGGTATCGAGAAGTCCCCGACCATGTCGGCGTCATAGGCCAGACAGGCGGCGCCGGCGGCCATGGATTCCCAGAACGGGCTAGCTTTCATGCCGGCGACCCAGTCGGCGGGCATGCCGATGGCGTCGGTGAAGAACAGCTCGAGCATGTCACCGCCGCGGCCCTGCTCGCGCAGCGCCCACTGCCGGTCCCGGTAGCCGGCCGGGACCGGCGGGCGGGTGCCGGGAACGATATAGGCCGGCTCCCAGGCAGCGATCCGGGTGAGGGGCAGTCCCCGGACCGCCGCCTGGAACGCGATCATCGCGCCACCCGAGGTGCCATAGCACATCACCGACCCGTCGGCCGCCTCGATCACCGCGGCCAAGTCTTCGAACTCGCGATCGGTCGCGTACGGCTGCGTGTCGCCACTGTCGCCGCGGCCGCGCCGGTCGAAGTTGAAGACGGTGAAGTGCTCGGCCAGCAAGTCGGCCAGCGGCGCCTCGGATCTGCGGTCGGTCGGCCCAGCGCCGATCAGCAGCACCGCCGGGCCCGAACCGAGCCGGTCGTAGGCGATGCGGGTGCCGTCAGGGGAGATGACGTGGTCCACTATGACTCCTTCTGATCGAATTGATTGGCACTCTGACGGCTGGGCGGACGCGGCAAAGGCCGTCCTCACCAGCGGCCATCCCGGTCGCCGGTCGCCGTCCGACGACAGCCTCGCCGACACCGCCATGCGCACACATCCGTGGCGGCCACGCAGTTCATCACCTAACCGGCCACTCAGCTCCGGGCCAGCCATGGCCCTGAGGCGACGCTGCGGGCTGTACCGCTTCAGAATTCGCCGCAGGTGCCGTGACCTGCGGTTTGGCCGGATGAGCTGGTTTCGCCAGGATCGGAGCTCGTGGCTTTTCGTCTGCTCTACATAGCGGGGCGTTTTTCTCTGTCCCGTCATGTGTCACCTTGTCGCGCTGTAGACCGTCATGTTGCGGTGTCCACGGACGCATAGCGGACGGGCGTCCGTGCCGCAAGGACGGTCGGTGTGGAGAGCTGGGCGGCGTGGTCACGGTGACCGTGGGTGCGCGGGGGCTTCCGAGTGGCCCGGCCGGCATGGGCGGTGGCTTGACGCGGCAGGCGGCGGTCCCGGGCGGCGTGGTCACGGTGACCGTGGCGGCCACCGTCGAGGTCGTCCGGGTCGAGGTCACTGACCGCATCGGGGACGGCGTTCCGGTCCTGCCCTCCGCGCCTGCGCCCGCTGACGGCGAGGCGGACGGGAGCCGGGTCTATGGCTGGTAGACGCGCTGTCGATGCGGTGGGGCTACCAGCGCGGCGCCTCGCGACGACCTGGTCCGAGCCCGGGCAGGGCTGAGCCTAAATTGACCTAGCGTGTACCTCGGATGATCTTGCCCCCCGTCTCCGGACACTTTGATCATCCCTCCGAAGCAGACCGATCGCGCTCACACCATACGACGAATGTCGGATTGTCGCCCCCTAGCCCGTCACCCACACTGGCATGTACCGGCCGTGACTGCGGCCTGAACCTTAGGGGGACGACGATGCCGCGCAGGACGTTGGCCGCGATCGCGGCTGTTGTGGCGGTGGGATCGGCAATCGCAGCGGCCGGCACGGCGGCGGCCAGCCCGACGCCGAGTGGGTGCCCGGCGGGCTACCAGCTGCTGTCGGTGGCGAGCTTGACGTTGGAGGGTTACCGCGTTCCGGCTGAGCTGGACAGCCCGACCAGCGGGGTTGTCAGCCACGGGTTGGGTAACGGACAGAGCTGGGTTCAATCGCCCGGAGACGGCGATGGCCTCGTCTGCGGCCGCGCCCTGGGGAACCAGACCACGCCCTGGGGCGGCCAGCTGTATGACTTCGTCGATAACCAGCTGCCCGCGTCCTCGTGATGGGGTGGCTACCGCGGACGACAGCGCGGCGTGCCGAGCGGCGCGCCGTGGCTGAGTACCGCGCGTCGTGGCGACGCCTGATGAAGCTGCGCAAAGACAGCAAGGCCGCGAGGGAGAGGTGCGTGGATCCGAACTGTCAACGCATAGGAATGCACCCTCACACAGCCCACCGACCACCAGTCGGCCAGATCAGGAAGGGACCGACATGGCCGTAGTGAAGCACCGCGGCACCCGACGAAACGGCGATCTAGCGCCGCGCGCGCGACCGTCCTGCGAACTGTCGGGAGTGCTGGTCACCGTTGCGCTGCTCGTGACCGCAGCGTGCTCGAGCATCCACAGCCGGACGCCGGCAGCGCCGTCCTCGGCGGCGGAAAGCCCGGTCCCGGTGACTGTCCCGGCGACATCTGCCGGGGCCTCGGCGCCGCGGGGCACGGGCGCCCTCAAGGCAGCACAGTTGTGTCAGCTGTGGACGGCGAGCGAGATAACTGCCGCAGCCGGCGTGCCCCTAGCACGTAATCCGCCTAAAAACGATGCGGTCCAGCAGCAGTGCTCGTGGTCGCAAAATGAAGCGCGCGGAGCGTCGCTGCTGGTAACCGCCATGGGCGCGGACTCTTTGGACCCGCGGGTGACGGCGTCGCCGCCCGCCGGGATCAGCTACGAACATGTGTCCGGGATCGGCGACGACGCTGCTGTCGAAGTCGTCGTCTCGAATTCGGAAACCTTTTTCTGGGTCAAGAAGGGTCAGAACGTCGTGTCGTTCACCTTGAACGTGCCGAACCTTCCGGCGACCGAAATCAGGGCGCGAGAGGAGACATTGGCGATCGCTGCCGCGAGCCGCCTGTAAGCGGGCATAATGACGTTCGCTGTAGTACGGAAACACATGACCGCGGCACGCGCGTCTGGCCCCGTGCGTGCCGCCAAACCCGCCGCCCGCGGATGTGTGTGGGAGACGTGACCAATAACGAGAGTCCAGTAGCAGGGCCGCAGCACGGGGTCGTCGACACGTTCGGCGACGAAACCTCGGATTCGTCAGAAAGGCCGGCGGGGAAAGGCTTTGGCGACGGCGGCGCCACGGCTGGTGACCTGCAACGTGGTGAAGATGTTCTCCAGGTGCGTGCGCACGGTGGCGGCGGATACGACCAGTTCTTTGGCGATCTGCTTGTTGCTCAGGCCGTCGGCGACCAGGCGAAGGACGCGGTGCTGTTGGCCGGTCAGCGCGGGTCGGGGCAAGCGTCGTTGCTGCAATTCCTGATAGGCCTCGTCGAGATGTGGGCGCAGCAGCGCGAGGATGAGCCGTTCGCGGTCGTCAAAGTCGCGATTCCCAGTGCGGGACAGGGCGAGGCGCCTGGTGTGACCCGCTGGCGCGGAGATGCACATCATCGCTTCGTGTTCGATGTCGGGCACGCAGTCGCTGTGCATCCCGCTGGCGCGCCATTGGCGCTGACTGTAGAAGTCGGAAATGGTGGTGATCGTGCGCTCGTCGCCGCTGGTACTCGCGTACGAGCAGGGCGCGCTGTCCCAGTAATGGACCCAGAACGGATCGGTGTCCGCATCAACGCCGTCCCGAATCACGACCGCCTCCGAGGTCCCCTCCTGATCGAAGTAAGTGCGCCTGACGAGCGGCTCCATCTCGAAGAAGGACACTATGTCGCAGGCGATCAGCTGGCGGGTGAGCTCGAGCACCGGAGTCGGCAGACCGGCAGGCCCAGCGTCGTCACGGGCATGGTCGATGAGCTCGACCATGATGCGCAGATCGTGTTGGGTGACCGTGTGAGCCATGTCCCTCCCCGTGTCGCGAACCAGCCACACTAGCGCTTTAGCTCCCGTGAACCAGTGGTCAGCGCTCGTGGTCGAAGCAGTGGGCCGCCGGGTCGACGGCGCTGATGACGCGGCGGCAGATGCCTAGGAGGTGATGCGGTTCCTCACGCATCGCGCTCATGCAGCCAGTATAGGAGCACCGGCTGGTGCCCGCAGGTGCTGCGACTCGCGCTCGCGCTCGGCGCGAGCTAGCTCACGGCGCGCCCGCTCGCGCTCTGCCTTGCGCGAAGATCTTCACCATCTTCGAGGGCACCTCTGAGATCCAGCGCATGCTCATCGGCCGGGCGGTTACCGGGGTGGACGTGCGGTAGCCCTGACCTGACTCTGGAGACCGGGCATGAGGCGCCTTCCTCGATCCATACTCACTGATCTGAACGATGCGCGATGGCGTACGCGGCCGCGCGCGCGACGAAGGCGTGGCGGTCCTGACCTGGTGCAGGCCCGTTAGGTCCTGGAGTATGAGGACGGCCGCCGTCGCCCAGTGAGATGATGCCCGCCGCAACCCCCCCGGGTTTGCCGTACTGGGCCCCCGTGATGACGAAGACGAGGTCGTCCCTCATGCACCCTGGGCCGTCCAACGGAATGGTGAACCGGCTGTACCCGGCCGGCATCGGCGACGAGAGCCGTGTCCACTTTCCGGGGTTGCCGAGGTCGCGGTTGATGAAGAAGTCCTGATCGTCGTTGGCGGTGACGACGATCGTTCCGTTCCTGCCCCCGGAGTCCGACCACGACACGACGGGAGAGGCATTCGGGGCGTAGCCGTCCTGGTCGAGAAGCGAGATGTCCTCGGAGAAGCGGAACGACTCCGGGTCCGTCGCGATCCTGTAGTGCACGTGGTACGTGTAGTTGGCCTGGTCGGGGTGGGCGGGGTCGACGGGCGCCCCGAACTCGTAGGTCATGATCCACAGATTCCCGCTCAGTCGCGCCACGGTGGTCATGCCCGGCCGCTCGGCGTAGGTGGTGCCGGTCGCGTCGTTGACGACCGGGCCCCATGTGCGCAGGTCCGTGCTGGTCTGGTGGGCGAGCTTCTGACCGAAGTTCGGGTCGCGCTGGTCGGAGTAGTAGCAGATCAGCTTGTTCTTGTGCAGCAGCAGGAACGGCTCCCACACCGGCGTTGCGCCGTTGGTCGTGTCGGGCGGGCCGCCCTGCGCCACCGCGCTCAGGAACTCCCAGGTGAGGCCGGCGTCCGTGCTGGCGTACAGCTGGATGTTCGTGCTCGCGAACGGGAACGGCTTCGTGAAGTCGAACGGCCAGTAGTTGCACGAGAAGAGCAGCGTGCCCTTCGGCAGGCCGCCGAAGGCACGCGGGAGCTCGTACAGATACGGCTGCAGATAGATCCCGGCGGGCGCGTCCGCGCCGAGGACGCTGCCTTGTTGCACCCAGGTCTGGCCGTCGTCGTCGCTGCGGTAGAGGGGGAAGGGTGACCTGGCAAAGCTCTGGTAGGTCGCGAGCAGAGGGCGAGGCTGTCCCGGCTTCGCAGTGCTGAGGCGCACCGCGCGTGCGTACGTCAGCCCAGTTCCGTTGTCGGCCGCCACCTCCACCGGGCCGAACGGAACCACCACCGTGCACGGCTCCCCGGGGTTCCCCGGCGCTGCGAGTGCCGGTCCGGCCGCGCCCACGGACGAAAAGCCCACGATCGACAGTCCCGCCGCGGCGGCGCCGGCGCTGATGAAGGAACGACGCGACAACTCGGGCGGGCGGGTACCCGAATCGACGCCGTGCGATTCTCGGCGGTTGTGCATGATTACCTCCTCATCTGAAGCAGGCAACCCTGCGGGGCAGACGTCGGTGTCCGTGAGCCGTGGGCAACGACACGACAATATCAACAGGTTTCCTGCGGAATCAACAGGTTTCCTGCGGAGACAAACACGGCTCCAGCCAGAGGGAGCGCCCCGGCACCGCCCGGCGGGTCCATGCTCGCGATGCACACGCACACGTCCGCGGCACCGGGAAGGGCAGCGGTACCCCATCCGCAGGGCGGATCGAGGGCCGCACGGGCATGCCGATGGCCCTGCCGTCCGCTCGGATCTTCCCGGGCCAGAACGGGGCCCGTGCACGCCAAATCCCGGCCGCATGCCGTTTGCCCGCGGTGACGGTGCGTCGGGGCCAGGTCGCGCGGGCCAGCTCGCCGTCGGCCAGCCCTACGCGGCCCGCGACACGCGCGGGTGCGGGCGGGCTTGACGGGAGCAAGAGATTAGAGGTAGGAAATTCTGACGACTGGGATAGGAAATCCGGACAACCGAGACATAACTGAGACATGGATGGCGCGCCGCACCTGGTGCAGATTGTGAAACTATTGCCCCAATAGCCGACCTTTCTCGGTTTAGTAACAAACTGGTTACAACCCGCGGCACTGCGCGCGAGTTGCAGAAGGGGGAATGGGAATGAATAAACGATCGACCATCGCCGCTGCCGTCATCGGCGTCTCGGTGCTCGCCGCGACGGCATGCAGCAGTGGAGGCGGGAGTTCCTCATCCTCGGGCTCCTCGAGCGCCTCGGGCTCGTCGACCGGAGCCGCGCTGAGCGGCGCCTGCGCGCAGTTCAGCTCCTACGCGGGCGCTAAGGGCACCGTCACGATCTTCGGATCCATCATCAGCCCGGAGTCGAACTCGCTGGCGAAGTCCTGGGCGCAGTTTGAGCAGTGCACCGGCATCACGATCAACTACACCGGCTCGAACACGTTCGAGTCCGACCTTCCGGTGAAGGTCAACGGCGGCAACCCGCCGAACCTGGCGCTCATCCCGCAGCCAGGCCTGCTCACCCAGATGGTGCTGGCCGGCGCCGTTAAGGCTCCGCCGGCCCAGACGGTCGCCAACGAGGCGGACTGGAGCGCGGCCTGGAAGAACTACGGCTCGGTCGGCGGCACGTTCTACGCCGCCCCCATGAGCGCGAACATGAAGTCGCTCGTGTGGTACTCGCCGAAGTTCTTCGCGGCGAACCACTACACGGTGCCGACCACGTGGGCGGACCTAATGTCCCTGTCCGCGAAGATCGCCAAGGACGGCAAGGCCAAGCCGTGGTGCGGCGGGATCAGCTCGGGCACGGCGAGCGGCTGGCCGGCCACGGACTGGCTCGAGGAGGTCGTGCTCGGCAAGTACGGCGCCCAGGTCTACGCGAACTGGGTCTCGCACAAGATCAAGTTCAACAGCCCGCAGATCCTCGACGCGATGAACACCGTGCACAACTGGATGCAGAACCCGGCGTGGGTTAACGGCGGATACGGCGGCGTCTCGTCGATCGCCACCACGACGTTCCAGAACGCCGGCATGCCGATCCTGAAGAACCAGTGCGCGATGCTGCAGCAGGCGTCGTTCTACGAGGCGCAGTGGCCGGCCGGCACCAAGGTGGGACCGAACGGCGACATCATGGCGTTCAAGCTGCCCGCGGTCAGCCCGCAGGTCACCAACCCGGTTGAAGGCGGCGGCGAGTTCGTGACCGCGTTCTCCTCCGACCCGGCGACCCAGGCGGTGCAGAACTACCTGTCGAGCGCGGCGTGGGCGGACAGCCGGATCAAGGTCGCCCCTGGCTGGGTCTCGGCGAACCAGAAGGTGGACCAGGCCCTCTACACCGACCCGATCGACCAGCTGTCGGCGAAGTACCTCGCCGACCCGACCGCGACCTTCGCGTTCGACGCCTCCGACTTGATGCCGGCCGCGGTCGGCTCGGGCCAGGAGTGGAAGTCGATGGTCGCCTGGTTCAGCAGCCCGAGCACGCCGGTTGCCACCATCGCCTCGCAGATCGACGCGGCCTGGCCAAGCAGCTGATCTGAACCGGCGGTTTGACCAACGCCAGTAACGGGGGCGGTCCGCGGCAATCGTGCCCGCGGACCGCCCTCGACGGACTGGTCGCCGTGCCGTTCCAGACCAGCCCACCGAGATTGGGGCTCTCACATGACCGCATCAGGCGATGCATCCGGCATCGTCCTCGCGAGTACCGCGAGTCAGGCGGCGGCGAAACTGGGCGACGTCATTTTTGTCGTCGGCGGGTTTGTCGCCATCCTGCTGATCATCTTCCTGGTCGCCGAGCGGGCCAGGGGCCGCCTCCAACGGCCGATCGCCATCGTCGTCTGCGTAGGGCCGGCCGTCGTGCTCGCGATGGCCGGGCTCGTTATCCCGGCGATTAACACGTTCTGGCTGAGCCTGACCAACACCCAGGCGACCGGGCAGAAGTTCCAGCTCGTCAACGGCAAGCTGGTTCCGCTCACCGCGAAATTCGTCGGCGGGTCCAATTACGCGTTCGCCTTCACCGATCCCTACACCCGCAGCACGCTCATCAGGACGGTGCTGTGGATCGTGATCGTGCCGCTGATGACCGTGGGCGTCGGGCTGCTTGTCGCGCTGCTGATGGACCGGATGAAGTACACCTCGTTCTTCAAGACGATGATCTTCATGCCGACCGCCATTTCGTTCGTCGGCGCCTCCCTGATCTGGGAGCTGATCTACAACCCGCCGGTCTACCTGCCGAACGGCCAGCCGGGCGGCCAGACCGGACTGCTCTCCCAGGTCATGATCTCGCT
>DASWAE010000109.1:0-29150 GCA_036391275.1 Trebonia sp. | reverse complement strand
GGCTCGGCGCTGGCGGTGGTGCCGCTGGCGATGGCGGCGGTGGCGATCCCCGCCTGCTTCGCTGCCCTCTACGGCCTGGCCGAAATCACCACGGTCAGCGTGATCGTCCAGTACCTGGCCGCGCTGATCGGGCTGGGCGTGGCGATCGACTACTCACTGCTTCTGGTCACCCGGTGGCGGGAGGAACTGGCCGCCGGCCATTCGCGCCAGGACGCGGTGACGCGGGCGATGGCCACCGCCGGGCGGTCGGTCGCGTTCAGCGGCGTGACCGTCGGGATCGGGCTGCTGTCGCTGGTCGTGCTGCCGGTGCCCGCGCTGCGCTCCATCGGGATCGGCGGCATGCTCGTCCCGCTCATCAGCGTCGCCGTCACCCTCACCTTGCTGCCGGTGCTGCTGGCCACCGTGGGCGGCCGGATGGACTGGCCGCGCCGCCGCCGGCCCGGCACCGCCAGCCGGGCCTGGTCATGGTGGGCGCGGCTTGTGGTGCGCCGCCGGTGGGCCGCCGCGCTCGCCGCGCTGGCGGTCCTGGGGGCACTGGGCGCCGCCGCGGCCGGCATCAGGGTCGGCGACCCCGCGGCCAGCTCGCTGGGCACGACCGCCCCGGCCGCTCAGGCCCTGCGCACCCTGGAAACCGCCGGCGTCCCGGCCGGGGTCCTGGACCCCATCGAGGTCCTGGCCCCCGCCCGTGCTGATCCGGCCCTGCTGGCGGGGCAACTGGCCGCGCTGCGCGGAGTGCGCGCCGCCGTCGCGCCGGCCGGCCCGGCCTGGCGGCGCGGCGGCACCGCGCTGATCAGCGTCCAGCCGGACGCCGAGCCGTCCGCCGCCGCCGGCGCGGCCACCATCGCGCGGGTCCGGGCGGCGGTGGCCCGGGTTCCCGGCGCGCTGGCCGGCGGGCCGGGCCCGCTGCTGCTGGATGAGAACCACGCCTTCTACGGCCGGTTCCCGCTGCTGCTCGCCGTGCTCGCCGTGATCACGGTCATCGTGCTGGCCCGCGCGTTCGGGTCGCTGTTGCTCCCGGTCAAGGCCGTCGTCTTGAACCTGGCGTCGGTGGCCGCCACCTACGGGGTGATCGTGCTGGTCTGGCAGCACGGCCACGGCTCCCAAGCAATCTGGGGGCTGCCCGCCACCGGGGCGATCACCAACTGGGTGCCGCTGACCGCGTTCGCGTTCCTGTACGGGCTGTCCATGGACTACGAGGTGTTCATCCTCAGCCGCATCCGCGAAGCACACGACCACGGCACCCCCACCAGCGCAGCTGTCATCGAGGGCATCAGCCGGACCGGGCGGCTGGTCACCGGCGCCGCCCTCATCTTGTTCTTCGCCTTCGCCGCCCTGTCCGCCAGCCCGGAAACCGACCTGAAAGTGATGGCCACCGCGCTCGGCGCCGGGATCTTGCTGGACGCCACCGTGGTCCGCGCCCTGCTCGTCCCGGCCCTGATCGCCATACTCGGCGGCGCGAACTGGTGGGTGCCGCGCCCGGTCGGGCGGCTGCTGCGCGTCCCCGCCCCGTCCGCCGCCAGCCCGGCCACCGCGGCGCATGCCGCCGCGCCCGTCAGCCCAGCCGAGTAACAGCGAAAGGACCATGACCGTGGCAGGCATCAGCACCACCGGAACCCTGCTGGCCGCCGGCCTGCACGCCACCGGAGGAAACGGGTTCGACCAGGCCATCGCCGGGGCCGGGCCGGTGTTCCTCGGCTTCCTCGTCCTCCACATACCCGCCGGGCTGACCGCCGTGATGACTGGCGTGCTCGCCGCGACCGCGCCCAAGCGCCACGGCCGGCACACCCTTTTCGGCACCGTCTACTACTGGGCCATCGCCGTGGTCTTCGCCACCGCGGCGGCGATGGCCGCGATCCGGCCCGCCCAGGACGGGTACCTGGCCCTGCTCGGCGCGCTCGCCCTCGCCCTGGCCGCCGCCGGACGGGACTACCGGCGACACCCAGGCCGGCGGCCCTGGCACCGCTGGCCCGGGCACATCCCGCACATCCTGGCCATGGGCAGCTCCTACGTCGTCCTGCTCACCGCGTTCTACGCCGACAACGGCAAGAAGATACCGCTACTCGACCAGCTCCCCACCGCCGCCTACTGGATACTCCCGGCCCTCATCGCCACGCCGCTCATCGCCAGGTCCACCGTCCGCCACCGGAACCCGCCGCCAGCATCGCCCAGGCAGGGCCAAGCACCCGATAGCGGCTAGAACCGCCCGTAAGGAGGCGATGGCAATGGCCATCTGGGTGCCGCCGCCATCCTCGTCGGATACCCGTCGCGAGTCCGCCGCCGTCAAATTGCCGTAGAAACCGGCACTCCCGAATCTACGCAGCCGTGGGCGTGGGCGCCGCGCTGCTGACCATCGCCGCGTTCGCCGTCGCGGCCGCACGGGGAGCACCCGGGGACGTGACCGGGCTCCTCGCCGCAGCCGCGGCCTTGTCCCTGCTGCACAGCGCCGCCACCGGCCGTGCCGCCCCCGCCATGTTCCAGATCGGCCGGGCCGGGGACACCGAAGCAGCCCTGACGCCCCTGCTGACACGGTTCGTCCGCTGGTCAGCGGCCCGCGCAGCCCTCCAGGCCGCTACCCTCGTCGTAGTCGCGACCGCGATCGCCGCCGGAACCTGACCGGCGGCCAGGAGGAAACCGCCATGCCGCCAGCACCTGACCAGCAGGCCGCCCCCGACCGGGCAGCGCTCCGCGCCGAGATGGAACAAGCCAGGCACGACTTCCGCCAGCTCATCGGCGACGCTACTCCCGCCGAGCTGCGCCAGCCATCAGACGGGACCATGTGGACCAACCAGCAGCTGCTGTTCCACATGCTGTTCGGCTACCTGATCGTCCGCGCGCTCCTGGTCATGGTCCGCGTCTTCGGCCTGCTCCCCGACGGGGTCAGCAGAGCGTTCGCGAGGCTGCTGGACTCCGCGTACAAGCCTTTCGACCTGATCAACTACCTGGGATCACGCGCCGGCGCCCGGATCATCCCGCCCCGCCGCATGCCAGGAACGCTCGACCGCGTGACCGCGGCCCTGCAAAAGCACCTGGAACGGGAACCCGATTCCGCGCTGCGCCGCGGCATGCACTACCCCACGACATGGGACCCGTTCTTCGCCGACTACATGACCCTGGCCGACATCTACCACTACCCAACCCAGCACTTCCGCTTCCACCAGCACCAGCTCACACTCAGCCCGCCAGGCTGACCCAGGAAACGCCGGGCTAATCGGCCTGGCCGTCGGCCAGGTGGCGGCTTCCGTCCGGCCATGCAGATGACCTCGGCGCCCTGGCCGTCGGCGAGGTAGGTCCGCACCGTGGGGGCGTCGTCGGTGAGGCCGTACAGGATCCCGATGCCCTTGAACTCCTCGCCGAGCGGCAGCCCCGAGGCGTCGTACCCTTCGCCGTAGGACTCGTCGCCGAGCACGGCCATGGACACGTCCCGGGTAGCGCACCGCAGCGCGAACCGGACGATGAAGTTGTCGCGGAAGCGGTTGAACAGTCGCTGCACGTCGCCCGCGCCGACCCCGGACGGCTTCTGGGACGCCCCGACGAGGATCACGCCGGCGGACGGGCCGAGCGCGCCGATCCGCGCGAACAGGTTCGCGAACTCCTTGTTGCGCTTCTGGTCGTCCAGCTCGAAATAGCACTGGGACTCTTCCAGCAGCACCAGCTGAACATGCAGGTCGGGACGCAGGTAGAGCTTCTCGGTCAGCTTGCCCTCTGGGCACTCCGGCACCGGCAGCTTGGCGAGTTCCTCGTTGACGTGGACGATGTGCCGGTCGAGCTCGTGCAGCGCGTCGAGGGCGCGCTGCACCGGGTCGCCGTCCTTGGTCGGGTGGGTGCCCTGGATGAACCGGTGCGCGACCAGGCGGAGCGGCTGCCAGTCCCTCGAGGACTTCCCGTCGATCAGCCAGAGGTCAACGAACGGGTCCAGGGCGCCGAACAGCGCGATCAGCCGGGCCGCGAACGTCTTGCCGCGCCTTGGCTGCGCGCCGATCAGCAGTGAGATCCACAGCAGGCAGAACGAGACCTTGCGGCCGAACTGGTCGAGCCCGAACGGGGCCTTGCGCCAGATGGAGCGCTGCTTGCAGTCGAGCAGCGGCGTCCGGCCCGCTGGCTCGGCCAGCGGGTCCGCGTCGAGGACGCGCAGCGTGTGGCGCCGCTCGGACTGCTTGTCGCGCGTGAAGTAGACCTGGGATTCCAGCACGTCAAGCCCGGACGCGATCTTCGTCTTCGCGTTGACGATAGCGGCGAGCGAGCGGCGTCGTCACTGCCGACTGGATGATGGGCCGGTGCGCTGGCCTGCCCTTACGGGCGAGCGGTGGCATGGCGACCGTGGCGACGAAGAGCCACGCCCACCACGGGGCGAGCGCGGCTATGAGCACGAACGCGAGCAGGATTGCGAACGCCTCGGCTGCGATCACCGCGCCGCGCCACCCCCGGGTCTTGCGGCCCATGCTGTGTGGCGCCCGCCAGCCAGGCGTCGCCGTGGCCGATGAAGATGCCGATGGTTGAAGAGCACTCCTTGCAGTACGGCTGCAGGTCGTCCTCATCCTCATAGGCCTCGTCGCGACGCTCCTCGAGCCGCCCGACGAGCGCCCGGTCGCGGACCAGGCTGTGGTCGAAGATCTCGGGGTGGGCTGCGGCGAGCCACGCCAGGGACGTCCGGATGTCGTCCGGATCCATCAGGCCGAGCAACTCGAGGCGCTCAGCGGTGCCGATGCCGGGCAGCAACTCGGCGGCCCGCCCGGCCAGCTGCGCATCGTAGGCGCCGCGGTTCCCGGCGTTGTTTGTCACGGTCACTTCAGGTCTCCAATCGGCTTGCTTCCGTTTGGGATCGAGGGCCGTCGCCGCGGCGGACTCCCGAGCGGCGGCCCGTTTGGTTAAGGGGGCGGCAGGGCTCGGAATCCGGGCATGCCAAAGGCCCGTGCGGCAGCGCAGCTGCACGGGTGCCTAGTAATAAGGAGCAGGGGGAGAGAAGTCTCAGCGAGCGCGGATGGCCACGCACCGGCCACGCAACCCGGACATGAGATGACAAAACCGGCAGCCGCGCAGACTCGAAAAACATCACGGAAACTGCCGGTTAGCTGGGCGGAGGATCGGGGATTTGAACCCCGGATGGGATCACTCCCAAACCGCATTAGCAGTGCGGCGCCATAGACCGGACTAGGCGAATCCTCCATCACCGCGTTGCCGGACGAGCCGGATGGGCGCGGTGTCGATCAGCGTACCGGTAGCCGGCCGTACTCGGCAAAGCGGATGGCGCTTGCTATCGAGCCGGCTAGCTCTGGCCGCGCCGCGCCCGGCGGAGACCCGCGTGCGGCGCGACGGCTGTTCGCTTACAGCGCAGCGGTCGGCGCCCCAGAGCGTTTGCGCCTGCCCATGGGGCCGCCCCGGAAATGACCGTAACCTTCTACCAGCAGGCGGAATGTCATCGTAAGCTCCTGGCGACCGGTCACCACCCCTGACAGGTGGCCAGGTTTGCCTCGGCTTGGTATTGCGCGCGGGCCGCTGCCCGATGACGCTAAAGAGGAGCCGAGCCGTCCGCAGCCGCTCCCGTAACCGCAGGTTAAGAGGATTCTCCCGCCTGGGGTGACACTGCGGTACCGTCTTGGGGACATCGCCAGGGTTAAGGAGGGTTCATGCTGGCATCGGGTGATTGGGTCACCGTTGGCATCGACAACGGGGGCACGGCGAACAACGGGACCGTGCTTGATTCCGCCGGCAGGTTCCTTGTCACCGAGATGGCCGAGCTGCCCAGCCTGGTGCGAGAGGGACCGGACAAGGCCATCACGGCGCTCGTGGACTCTTTCGACAAGGTGCTCGCAATGACCGGGGTGCCGAAGGCGAAGGTGCGGGCGGTCGGCCTTGACACGCCCGGCCCGGCGAGCGCGGACGGCGTCCTCGCGACCGGCGGCGCGACGAACTTCGGTCATCCCGACTGGTCCAAGTTCAACATCAGGGCGGCCCTTGAGGAGCGGCTCGGCATCCCGGTGCTCTATAACAACGACGGCAACGCGGCTGCCCTGTACGCGCACTACATGCGGCACGGGTCGCAGGCCCAGTCGCACAGCTCCGTTTCCGCGATCGTCGGAACCGGGTTCGGCGGTGGCGTGATCCAGGACGGGCACATCGTCAAGGGCGCGGTCGGGATGGCCGGCGAGCTTGGCCACATGCCGATCCCCATGACCGGCCTGCTCGAGCCCGGTCAGCCCGCCCCGTCCTGCAACTGCGGGCAGGACGGCGACGCGGAGTCGATCGCCTCGCTGACCGGGATCGTGAGGAACCTGCTGCCTTACTGGCTGACTAGGTTCCCCGGCCACGAGCTCGCTCAGGTTGATATCGCGAAGGGCGCCAAGCTGGTTCGCGGCTACGCCGAGCGCGGCGACAAGATGGCACTGGAGATCTTCCGGCAGCAGGCGATGGCCATCGGACGGGTTTTCTCCATTGCGGCCAAGTTCACCGATCCGGACACGTATTTCGTTGGCGGTGGGGTGGTTGAGGCGGCACCGCACTTCCGTGACTGGTTTGTCGCTACTGTCAAAGAGAACACGATGTTCTATGTCGAGCAGGCCGAAGTCGCGGAAATCATGACCGTCCCAGACCTGGACATGGCGGGCGCACGCGGCTCCGCTATCGCAGCGGCCGAATGGGTGAGGGGCCGCTAAGCGCGCAGCTCATATAACGGACGCCGGCCGTCTGACCTGGGCAGACGGCCGGCGTCCGCTATTAGCGCCGCTGGACTTTTACTGCTTTGGGTGGTTAATCGTCGCCCGCGCCCGGGTCCTTGAAGATCAGGCCGCATACCTCGATGTAGAGCTGCTCGGGATAGGGCAGGTGATCGATTACGCGGAGCGCCTGGTCTTGGCCGGCCGACTCGACGATGAACGTGCCAAAGCCGAACAGCCGTCCAATTGGCGACCGTTCGAAGCGCATATCCGTGACCTTGGCCAAGGGCATCATGCTCACGGACTTCTTGAATATGCCGCCGGAGGTCAGCAGCCGGGCGGACGTTACTACGAAGTAATCCTCGAGCCAGGCGTAGATCTTGAAAAGCAGCCTAACGAGGAGGATGAGCCACAAAAGCCACACGACGAGCAGGACGGTGCTGTCGAGATGGACGATGGTGGAGACCAGGCCGGCCAGCGCGAGCCCGCCGAGCGCCTCGGCCGCCGGCCTGATCAGGACCGCAGGGTGGAACCGAACAGTGATCACCCGCCGCTCGTGGGGCAGGAGGACCCGGTAAACCGCGGCCGGGACCGTTTCGTTCGGTACGACCCTAAGACCCATTGCTAACCTCAGATCGACGCCACGAAGTTCGACATGCCGTGGGCGGCCTGGCTAAGCAGCGACCCGATATTGTGCACCAGGTGACCGGCGCTGGCCGGCTGCTGGATGACCCACCATATGACGAAGGCTATGAGCAAATAGGTGAGTATCTGCTTAGGTTTCACTGCCGCCTCCCTGGAAGCGCAGACTGCTCCATCATGCCAGTCCCCTAATCTTAGACCGTAACTCCACTTGGCCGACCATGTCCAAGGGGGTACGGCGCTGGCCGTGCCCGTCCGGGACCAAGTATGCCCGCTAAGCGCCGGCGTTACGCACGAGCGCGTCGTGGAATGCGCGGACCTCGCGAGGCAGTATGACGTCGCCTCGCGCACGAGAGAAGCAACCACGCCGGCCTCCCCGGCAGCGGTATCTTCGTACTGTGGCGATGCCTGAGGTAAACGAGACAGACTTTGCGATCGTCGTCTTCCGTGAGGACGAGGGTTGGGACGCTGACGTCCTGCCGGTAGCGGTGACCGATGACCTGAAGGGGTTCATCCGGGTGCTGCGACAACAGCCCAGCATCGCCGGCACGATAGGCCTCGCAGGGATCGATGACTACTTTTTCGTGGCAATAAGGGTAGTTGGCAACCAGATTTCCGTACTGCTTTCGGATATCGGCGCGGCACTCGACTATCCCCTGGCCGAGCAGGTGCTCGACTACCTGGAGATCCCCGTGCCCGACGAGGACGACCTGGACCAGGTACTCCCCGTCGGTGACCTGTCCATCTTCGCCGACCTCGGCCTGGACGAAATGGACCTCGCGGCCATCTGCAGCCGCCTGGACTTCGACTCGGACGACGATCCCTGGGATCACGTCGAGGACGCGGTGGAGTCCATCGCGGTCCGGCTCGGCTTCGGGCCCGCCATGGAGCGCGCACTCGACATCGCGCTCGGCGCCTGACAGGCCGCTGCCGCCGTGGCGGGCGAACCGGTCACCGGGTACCTGGCGACGTTCGAGCCCGCGATGCGGATCGCGCTCGCCGAGGCGGACGCCGCCGCCGCTGCGGGGGACGTGCCGGTGGGCGCGGTCGTCCTGGACGGCACGGGGACCGTGCTCGCGCGCGGGCGGAACCGGCGCGAGGCGGACGGTGACCCCACCGCGCACGCGGAACTCGTCGCCATCAGGGCCGCGGCGCGCGCGGTTGGCGGATGGCGGCTCGCCG
Organism: Trebonia sp.; assembly: GCA_036391275.1. GTDB lineage: Bacteria > Actinomycetota > Actinomycetes > Streptosporangiales > Streptosporangiaceae > Trebonia. The sequence continues at coordinate 20,676 of DASWAE010000109.1, read as the reverse complement.
GCCTGACGCTGGTGGTGACCCTTGAGCCGTGCACGATGTGCGCCGGGGCGCTGACGACCGCCCAGCTGGCCAGGCTCGTGTTCGGCGCGGCGGACCCGAGGGCCGGCGCGGTGGGCTCCCTGTGGGACGTCGTCCGTGATCAGCGGCTCGCCCCGGTGCCCGAGGTGATCGGCGGCGTGCTCGCCGACGACTGCCTCGCGGTCCTCACGCGGTTCTTCGCCGAGCGCAGGTGACACCCGAGTCGCCGTTTTGCCCGAGCGTCAGGTATGCTCACCCGCGGTGGAGTCGCCTAGTGGCCGAGGGCGCACGCCTCGAAAGCGTGTGAGGGGGCAACCCCTCCGTGGGTTCAAATCCCACCTCCACCGCCACCTGATCAGCGCAAACGTGAGGCCATCCGCAAGCGGCGGCGTTCGCCCGGCTGCTCGCCGCGCCCACCGAGGACGTCGCGGTCGGCGCCCAGGTGTCGCAGCTCCTGGCACCGGTAGCCGCCGGGCTCTCCGAAGGAGCCCGCGTTCTTGCTCCGGATATCGAGTTCACGTCCAATCTGTTCCCGTGGCTAGTGCACGCGGACCGGGGCGTGACGGTCGAGACCGTGCCGCCAGCCAAGCTGGCCGAAGCGATTGACGACCGTACGACGATCGTGACGTTCAGCCTCGTGCAGTCGGCCACCGGGGAGATCGCGCGGGTCGATGACATTGTGACCGCCGCTCGTCGCCACGGCAGCTTGGTGTGCGTCGACGCCACCCAGGCGGTTGGCTGGCTGCCGGTCGACGCGACCCGTTTCGACGTGCTCGTCTGCAGCGCCTACAAGTGGCTGGCCGCGCCCCGGGGCGCCGCGTTCGCCTATCTTTCCCGGCGCTTCGGGATCGGCTCCGCCCGCTGCACGCGGGCTGGTACGCCGGCGAGGACGCGCGGGACTCCTACTACGGGCCGCCGCTGCGGCTCGCGTCATCGGCGCGCCGGTTCGACCTCTCGCCGGCGTGGTTCTCCTATGTGGGCGCGGCCGCCACGCCGGGGCTGCTAACCACGGACTGCGGGACGGCCTGCGCTGACCGTGGTTGCGGGCATGTGCTGCCGGGTAGCGGCATAGCGCGAGCCTCCCTGGTTCGCCTGACCGGGTCGGCCGCCTGCTAGGAGATGATGTGGAGCCTCGTCCGAGCGTCATCGGCCTGTGCGGGCGCCGCGGCGTCCGGGCTCGGCTCGACAATCCTCGCGCAGGTCCCTGCGCCAAGTCACTGGCCTAATCTATTAGGCATGAGTGAGCTTTCACCCCGGTTCCGCCCGGTGCTTGACACCGTCCCCGCGTACAAGCCGGGCAAGGCGCCCGTCGCTGCCGCGGGCGAGGCGCACAAGCTGTCCTCCAACGAGTCACCCTACGGGCCGCTGCCGTCGGTACTCGGGGTCATCGCGGAGGCGGCGAGCGCTGTCAACCGCTACCCGGACAACGGCGCGGAGGCACTGACCGGGGCTCTCGCCGAGCGGTTCGCCGTGCCGGCCAGCCACATCGCGGTCGGCTGCGGCTCCGTGGGGGTACTCAAGCAGCTCATCGAGGCCGTCAGCGACCCTGGCAGCGAGGTGCTCTACGCCTGGCGCTCGTTTGAGGCGTACCCGCCGCTCTCCGACCTGGCCGGCGCCACGTCGGTCAGGGTACCGCTCCGCGATGAGAAGCATGACCTGGCGGCCATGGCTGAGGCGATCACTCCGGCCACCAGGCTCATCCTGGTGTGCAACCCGAACAACCCGACCGGCACCGTGGTCCGCGAGCCGGAGCTGGCCGATTTCCTTGACCGGGTTCCCGGTGACTGCCTGGTGGTCCTCGACGAGGCCTACCGGGAGTACATCCGCGACCCGCGCGTCCCTGACGGCATCGACCTCTACCGTGACCGCCCCAACGTGGCCGTGCTGCGCACCTTCTCCAAGGCCTACGGCCTGGCCGGGCTGCGCGTCGGCTTCGTCATCGGGCACGAGCCGGTGGCCGCGGCGGTGCGGAAGACGATGCTGACCTTCTCCGTCAACTCGGTCGCACAGGCCGCGGCAGTGGCCTCCCTGCGGGCCGAGGACGAGCTGCTCGAGCGGGTGGAGGTCATCGTGAAGGAACGCGACCGCGTCCGGGAGGCGCTGCTCGCCGTCGGCTGGACCGTCCCGGAGAGCGAGGCGAACTTCGTCTGGCTCCGGCTAAGGGAACACACCACGGCCTTCGCCGAGGCGTGTGACGCGGCCGGGGTATCCGTCCGCCCGTTCGCCGGCGAGGGGGCGCGCGTCTCGATCGGCACGCCCGCGGCGAACGACGCGTTCCTCGCGCTGGCGAGCGCGTTCCCGCACAAGGGGTAGCACCGCTTCGCTGGACGGCCGCCGCTCAGCCGGAGGGAAGGCTAAGTGGTGACGAGCTCGGCGTCGTGCGCCTCGACGGAGACGTCGGCGCCGAGCGAGCGCAGCCGCTCGGCCATCGCCGCGTGCCCGCGGTCGATGAGGTAGCCGTTGGAGATGACGGTCTCGCCCTGGGCGGCAAGGCCCGCCAGGATGAGAGCCGCGCCGCCGCGCAGGTCGTGCGCCACCACCTCGGTCCCGTGCAGCTCCGCCGGCCCGTGCACGATCGCCACGTTGTTGTCGATCTCGATCTTCGCGCCCATCTTGTTCAGCTCCGGCACCAGCGTGTACCGGCCGTCGAAGATCGTCTCGCGGACGTAGCTCGCGCCGTCGGCCATCGTCGCGAGCGCCATGATCGGCGACTGCAGGTCGGTGGCGAACCCGGGGAACGGGCTAGTGATCACGTTGATCGGCCGCAGCGGCTTCTCCCTGCGCACTTGGAGCACCGCGCCGTTGGCGGCGAACTCAACGCCCATCTGCTCGAGCTTCCAGCGGACCACGCCAAGGTGATCCAGGTGGGCGCCGACCAGGTTGATCTCGCCGCCCGCGGCCGCCGCGGCCATGGCGAGCACCCCGGCGTCGATCCGGTCGGCCATCACCGTGTGCTCGACCGCGGTCAGCTCGGAAACCCCGTGCACGGTGATGAACCCGGTGCCGCCGCCGCTGATCTCCGCGCCCATCTTGCTGAGGAACGCGATCATGTCGAGGACCTCGGGCTCCTGCGCGGTGTTGTCGATGACCGTCGTGCCCGGTGCGAGCGACGCGGCCATCATCAGGTTCTCCGTGCCGGTGTGCGACGGCGTGTCCAGGTACAGGTGCGCGCCGCGCAGGCCGTCCGGCGCGGTGATGCGGATGACCGCCTCGCCCTCGTCGACGGTCGCGCCGAGCCGGGCGAAGCCGCGGTAGTGGAAGTCGAGGTTCCTGCTCCCCAGGTTGCAGCCGCCGATTCCCTCGATGACCGCCTCGCCGAAGCGGTGCAGCAGGGCGGGCACGAACAGCACCGAGCCGCGGAAACGCCGGGCGATCTCGGCGGGCAGCACCGGCGAGGTCAGCGTGGAGGCGTCCACCACCAGGGTCCGCTCCGCCTCGTGGAACTCAACGCGGGCACCGATCGCCTGGGCGAGCTCGACCGCGCGCCGCACGTCCTCGATCGGCGGGACGTTGCGCAGCACGGTCCGGCCCTTGTCCGTCAGCAGTGCCGCGGCGATCATCTTGAGCGCCGCGTTCTTGGCGCCCTGGACGAAGACCGTGCCGTGCAGGGGGGCGCGGCCGCGCACGCGGTAGCTGATCTCGGTGCCCTTGGTCATGTGGATGCAGCTCCTGTCCGAGGGGAAACTTCGAGAACGGTGTGCCTCAAGTGCACGCCTGTGCGTACGCCGTGTCCAGTATGCCACCCTGTAAGGGGTTCAGGAGAGCGCCGCGAGCCGGTCGAAGACATGCCCGAGCCGCGCCACGTAGTCCTCCGCGCGGAACGCCCGGTCAAGGGCCACTTCATCCAGTACCATGTTCCGTTTCTTACCCTGGGCGATCAGAGAATCACGGAACGGCGTCTGCGTGTCCCAGGTCTCCATCGCCGCTGCCTGCACCAGCGCGTAGGCGTCTTCCCGCGACAGGCCGCTTGACACCAGCTCGAGCAAGACAGATGACGAGTAGAGCAGGCCGTGCGTGACGTCCATGTTGGCCCGCATCCGGGCGGCGTCCACCACGAGGCCTTCAACGAGGCCGGTGGTCAGGTGCAGCAGGTAGTCCGTCGCGATCGCGGCGTCCGGCAGCGCGATGCGCTCTACGCTCGAGTGTGAGATGTCTCGTTCATGCCAGAGCGGTATGCCCTCGGTGACGGGTGTCACGTAGGACCGGACCACGCGGGCGAGCCCGCAGATCCGCTCGGAACGGATCGGGTTCTTCTTGTGCGGCATCGCTGACGAGCCCTTCTGCCCGGTCCTGAACGGCTCGGCGAGCTCGCGCACCTCTGTCCGCTGCCCGTGCCGCACCTCGAGCGCGATCGCCTCGCAGACGGTGGCGAGCACCGCGAGCGCGGACACCCACTCGGCGATCCCGTCACGAATCACCACCTGGCTGGCGGCATCGGCCGCGCGCAGCCCGAGCGCTGGCATCACCGCCGCCTCGACCGCCGGGTCGATGTTCGAGTAGCTGCCGACCGGCCCGGACAGCTTGCCGACCGCGACCGCCTCGCGAGCCCGGCGGACGCGGTCCCTTGACCTGGCCGCGGCGAACGCGAAGTCGGCCACCCGGTGCCCCCACACGTCGGGCTCGGCGTGAATGCCGTGGGTCCGCCCGGAGCGTAGCGTGCCGCGGTGCGCGAGCCCGTGCTCGCGCAGCACCGCGACCAGCCGGCCCGCCTTCGCCAGGATGATGTCGGTCGCCTCGGCGAGCTGCAGGGCGAGCGCCGTGTCGAGCAGGTCGGAGGAGGTCATCCCGTAGTGGACGTAGGCGGCGGCCGAACGCGGCTCGGTATTGTCCGCCCAGGCGGTGAGGAACGCGATCACGTCGTGCTCGGTAACCGCCTCTACCTCTGCCACCGCTTCCGGGGTGGGCGGTGGCGCGGCCCGGACCGGGCCGACCGCCTCGGCAGGCACTGTCCCCGCCCGCGCGTGCGCCTCGAGTACCAGGGTTTCTACCTGGCACCAGAGCTCGTACTTGTGGGCCTCGGACCAGACCCGGCCCATCTCCGGCAGCGTGTACCTGTCGATCATGTCTCAACGGTATCGTGCCCGGCACGACCCTCCATCGCGAGCGCGCCCGCCACCACGGCCGTGAGCAGCGCAATCCCCGCCGCCGCGCCGACGGTGACGGCAAGCGGCCACGCTGTGAGCGCCAGCGCCGCCCCAAGGGCACGGAACGTTCGGCAGCCACGCGTAGCCGCCGTACATCCACCACAGCAGGCCGAAGACGAGCAGCACCCGCCCGGCGGCCGCCAGCGTCACGTCGCGCGCGAGGTAGGAGGTGAGCTGCGTGATGGTGAAGACGAAGACGAGATCAAAGAACAGTTCTAGCGTGCTGACCCGCTGCGGCAGGTCAGCCGCCGCTTGCCCGCTCGGCGATGTCGCGTCGGTACCAGCCGCCGCGGAACTCGACGCATTCCGCGATCGCGTACGCGGCGTCCCGCGCGGCCGCCAGGTCGGGTCCCGAGCCGACGGCGTTGAGCACCCGGCCGCCCGCGGTCACCAGGTCGGCGCTGCGGCGGGCGGTGCCCGCGTGCAGCAGGTAGCCGTTGATGCCCGCGGGGAGTTCCCTGAGCGCGATCACGTCGCCCTTCGCCGGGCCGCCGGGGTAGCCCGCGGCGGCGATGACGACGGTGACCGCCGCGCCCGGATGCCAGCTCAACGGGGGCATGGTCCCCAGGTCACCGGCCGCGGAGCCGTGCAGCAGCCCGGCCAGCGGGGTCGCCAGCCGGTCGAGCACCACCTGCGTCTCCGGGTCGCCGAACCGCGCGTTGAACTCCACGACCTTGACCCCCTTGGCGGTCAGCGCGAGCCCCGCGTACAGCAGCCCCCGGTACGGCGTCCCGCGCCGCGCCATCTCATCGATCGCGGGCCGCACCACCGTCGCCATGACCTCGTCCGCCAGCCCGTCGGGCGCCCAGGGCAGCGGCACGTAGGCCCCCATCCCCCCGGTGTTCGGCCCCAGGTCCCCGTCATGCGCCCGCTTGAAGTCCTGCGCCGCGAGCAACGGCACCGCCGTCCGACCGTCCGCCACCGCGAACAACGACACCTCGGGCCCGTCGAGGAACTCCTCGATCACCACCCGCCCGCACGACGCCGCATGGGCCATGGCAACGGAGAAGTCCTCCGTCACGACAACGCCCTTACCCGCCGCGAGCGCGTCGTCCTTGACGACATACGGCGCCCCGAACGCCCGCAGCGCGTCCTCGGCCTCGCCGGGAGTGCTGGCGGTTCGCGCCTGAGCGGTGGGTATGCCCGCGGCGATCATGACTTCCTTGGCGAAGGCCTTAGACCCCTCAATCCGCGCCGCAGCGGCATCAGGCCCGAAGACCAGGATCCCAGCAGCGCGCAGCCCGTCCGCCACGCCGGCCACGAGCGGCGCTTCCGGCCCGACCACGACAAGCTCCGCCGCAACCCGTCGAGCGACCCGCACCACGTCCGCCGGATCGCTAGCAGACACAGCATGCAGCTCCGCTAGCGACCCGATACCGGGATTCCCCGGCGCCGCATGAAGCTCGCTGACATCCGGGTCCGCGCTCAGCGCGCGCGCGATCGCGTGCTCCCGGCCGCCCCCGCCAATGACAAGTACTCGCACGTTCCGCGAGCCTACCCCCTGGACCTGCGGCTCCCGGGGACCAGGGGAAGCGCGGGGCGCCGCGGGCGAAAGCCGCGTCGTTCGGGCGGCCGATCGCACTTATCGGACGCCCGACGTGACGCGGCGTCCCCCGCAAGCCCCGCGCAACCACGGCGAAGCCTTTAGCGAAGCAGGCCTTGAGAAACACGAGCCCCGTGATCCGCCTGATGCCGCCGCACCGGCTCCGAAGGCGCCAAGATCATGAAGGCTTGTGGTGTCGTGAAGCCTTTTCGGTGTTATCGCACGTAAAACGCTTCATGATCATGATCGAGCGACTCTCGGACGGTGTTCATGAGCCCCTTGGCCGCTGTCCCCTGATACTGCCGGGTCAGCTGTTACAGCAGAGGCCGGAGCTGGAGGGTCTGGTCGCGCCGCGGCCCGACGCCGATCGCGCTGACCGGCGCGCCGGACAGCTCCTCGATCACCTTGACGTAGTTCTGCGCCGCCTTGGGCAGCTCGTTGAACGACCGGGCGTGGGAGATGTCCTCCCACCACCCGTCCAGGTACTCGTACACCGGCTTGGCGTGGTGGAACTCGGTCTGGGTCATCGGGATCTCGTCGTAGCGCCTGCCGTCGACCTCGTACGCCACGCAGACGGGCACCTTGTCGAGTGACGACAGCACGTCGAGCTTGGTGACGAAGAAGTCGGTGACACCGTTCACCCGGGTGGCGTACCGGGCGATCACCGCGTCGAACCAGCCGCAGCGGCGGGCGCGGCCGGTGGTCACGCCGAACTCGCCGCCGGTCTTGCGCAGGTACTCGCCCCATTCGTCCTTGAGCTCGGTGGGGAACGGGCCCGACCCGACCCGGGTGGTGTACGCCTTGACGATGCCGATCACCTTGCCGATCCGCGTCGGCCCGACGCCTGCCCCGACGCATGCCCCGCCAGCGGTCGGGTTGGACGAGGTGACGAACGGGTAGGTGCCGTGATCGATGTCGAGCAGCGAGCCCTGCGCGCCCTCGAGGAGCACGGTCTCGTCGTTGTCGAGCGCCTTGCCGAGCACCAGGCCCACGTCGGCCACGTACGGCCGCATCCGCTCGCCGTAGGCCAGGTACTCGTCGGCGACCTGGTTCGCGTCCACGCCGCGGCGGTTGTAGACCTTCGTGAGGAGCTGGTTCTTGTCCCGCAACGCCAGCTCGAGCTTCTGCCGCAGGATGCCGGGGTCGAACAGGTCCTGGACCCTGATGCCGACGCGGGCGATCTTGTCACCGTAGGTCGGCCCGATGCCACGGCCGGTGGTGCCGATCTTGGCGTTGCCGAGGAACCGCTCGCTGACCTTGTCCAGCGCGCGGTGGTAGGGCATGATCAGGTGCGCGCTGGCGCTGACCAGCAGGCGCTCGCAGCTGACGCCGCGCGCCTCGAGGTTGTCGATCTCCTCGAAGAGCACCTTGGGGTCGATGACCACGCCGTTGCCGATGACCGGCGTGACGTGCGGTGACAGCACGCCCGACGGCAAGACGTGCAGTGCGTACTTCTCATCGCCGATCACCACCGTATGCCCGGCGTTATTGCCGCCCTGGTACCTGACGACGTACTGGACACGGTCCCCGAGCAGGTCGGTCGCCTTGCCCTTACCCTCGTCGCCCCACTGGGCACCGATCAGCACGATCGCGGGCATTGTCTTCACGCCTTTCACACGACGAAAGCCCCTGGCAGCGCAAGCGCGACAGGGGCTCTTGCGTACAGAGGGTACCCGAATCCCCCAGGTGGAACCTAGTCCGCGTTTGACCGCGTTGCCATCTGGCAGACTCACCTTCATGACCGATCACGTGAACCTGCTCGGCGAGCCCCCCGCGACCTTGCTGCCATCCCAGGCGGGCGCCGAGGCACTCGTGGCCGAGGGAGCCGCCCCGGTAGAGGTCGCGGCCAGGTACCCCTCGTTCTCCCTCGCCTGGGCGATGCTGGCCGAGAGCGCGCTCAGCGCCGACCACCCGGTCGAGGCCTACGCCTACGCCCGCACCGGCTACCACCGCGGCCTCGACGCGCTGCGCAGGAACGGCTGGAAAGGCCACGGCCCGGTCCCGTGGTCCCACGAGCCCAATCGAGGCTTCCTCCGCTGCCTAGCCGCGCTAGCGAGAGCCGCAGGCGACATCGATGAGTTCGACGAAGAACAGCGCTGCTGGACATTCCTGGCCGACAGCAGCAAGGAAGCCTACGAGGAACTGAAGCGGTAGCTCTTGCTTGAAGCAGGGAGCGGACCAGGGTCATCGGACGGAAAGGTGAAACACGCTCCCGTTCGGATGACGACTAAGACAGCTTGGTCCCGGCGGACAGCAGGTCCCGGCAGGCCTGGGTGATGCGCGCCGACATGCCCGCCTCGGCCGACTTGCCCCAGGTGCGCGGGTCGTAAGCCTTCTTGTTGCCGACCTCGCCGTCCACCTTGAGCACGCCGTCGTAGTTGGCGAACATGTGGCCGGCGACCGGGCGGGTGAACGCGTACTGGGTGTCGGTGTCGACGTTCATCTTCACCACGCCGTAGCCGATCGCCTCGCGGATCTCTGACTCGGCCGAGCCCGAGCCGCCGTGGAAGACCAGGTCGAACGGCTTCTCCTGGCCGTACTTGGCGCCCACCGCGTCCTGGATGTCCTTGAGCACGCTCGGGCGGAGCTTGACGTGCCCCGGCTTGTAGACGCCGTGCACGTTGCCGAAGGTCGCGGCGAGGATGTACCGGCCGCGCTCGCCCAGGCCCAGGGCCTCCGCCGTGGCCAGGGCGTCCTCCGTCGTGGAGTACAGCTTCTCGTTGATCTCGCCGACGATGCCGTCTTCCTCGCCGCCGACGACGCCGATCTCCAGCTCCATGATGATCTTGGCTTCGGCGCACCTGGCGAGCAGGTCCTTGGCGATCGCCAGGTTCTCCTCGAGCGGCACCGCCGAGCCGTCCCACATGTGCGACTGGAACAGCGGGTCCTTGCCGCTCTTGACTCGCTCGGCGGAGATCGCGACCAGCGGGCGCATGTAGCCGTCGAGCTTGTCCTTAGGGCAGTGATCGGTGTGCAGCGCCACGTTGACCGGGTACCGGCCGGCGACCACGTGCGCGAACTCGGCGAGCGCGGTCGCGCCCGTGACCATGTCCTTGACCGACTGGCCGGACAGGTACTCGGCCCCGCCGGTGGAGATCTGGATGATCCCGTCGCTCTCGGCGTCGGCGAAGCCCTTGAGCGCCGCGTTCAGCGTCTGGCTTGAGGTCACGTTGATGGCCGGGTAGGCGAAGCCCCGCTGCTTGGCCCGGTCGAGCATCTGCGCGTAGATCTCTGGGGTCGCGATCGGCATGGCGATAACTCCTGTATAAGTTGGCTCAGCAGAACTCTAGTGGCCGGGCCGCGGGCGCCGCAGACCGGCTCTGGCTTGCGGCTTGCCGGAATTCATCGCGTTCTCAGAGGTCGGTGCCACCGGAAGTGGTCTGAGCCGGGCCCGCGATGGGGTACAAAGGTGCCCATGGAGAGCTTCCTCATCTCGCACGCCATCTATGCGGTGATTCTGTTCGGCGTGCTTGAGGCGATGTGCGTGCCGATCTCGTCTGAGCTGACGTTCCTGCTCGGGGGTGCGGTCGCGTCCGGTGCCATTTCCGGCACCACCCAGCATCCGTCGCTGGCGCTGGTGATCGTCCTGGGGACGCTCGCGGAGCTCGTCGGCTCCTACATCTCGTACGGCGTCGGCCGGGTCGGCGGCCGTCCGCTGGTGCACCGCCTTGGCCGGTATGTGCTCGTGACCGAGGCGGACGTGGCCCGCGCCGAGCGGTTCCTCGTCGGGCGCGGCGTCTGGGCACTGCCGGTCGCGCGCATGCTGCCCTTCGTCAGGGCGTTCGCGTCGATCGTGGCGGGCATCGTGGACATCCCGCCGCTGCGGTTCGGGGTCCTCAGCCTCATCGGCACCGCGGTCTACGTGATCGTCCTGTCCTGCATCGGCTACAGCCTCGGCGGCGAGTGGACCAAGGTCAACCACGGCCTCACCCAGGCCACCTACGTCCTCGCGGGCGTGGTGATCGTCGCGCTCATCGCGTTCGTGGTGCTGCGGCTCCGTGAGTTCCGGCGGGAGGCCGCCGCGCGCGCGGCGCGCGACGGCGGCGCTCCCACGAGCCACCGGATCCGCCGCTAGCCCCCAGCGGGACTGGCAGCCGGCAGCTCGACGCCGAGTTCTTCGAGCTCGTAGACCGCGATGTAGGGCAGGCCGCGGTCGGTCACCTTCTGCCTGGCGCCGCGGTCGACGATGACCGCGACCCCGGTCACCTCGGCGCCCGCCTCGCGCAGCGCGTCCACGGCGGCGAGCACGGAGTTGCCGGTCGTCGAGGTGTCCTCGAGCGCGAGCACCCGGCGGCCCCGCACGTCGGGTCCCTCGATCCTCCGCTGCAGCCCGTGGGCCTTGCCTGCCTTCCGCACCACGAACGCGTCGATGGGGGTGCCCCGGCTGGCCGCTGCATGCATCATGGCTGTCGCGACCGGATCCGCGCCGAGCGTCAGCCCGCCGACCGCGTCGTAGGACAGGTCCGCTGTCGCGTTCAGCAGCACCCGCCCGACCAGCGGCGCGAGCCGGCCGTCGAGCGTTACCCGGCGCAGGTCCACGTAGCTGGTGGCGTGCCCGCCCGACGACAGCTCGAAGTCGCCGTGCACGATTCCCTTGGCCTTGATCCCGGCCAGCAGTGCGTCACGATCATTCACGTCTCCAGAGCATACGGGACCGTTACACGGCGTGAGTTCCTGCGGAACGGCCATCGGGAGCGGTGCGCTTTATTACCCTAGAGGGGGCGGAGGACATCACGACGGCTGCGTCTATGCGGTCTTTGAGCTGGCATGTTCTCGCACTGTGAAAGGCGGGTGTGGAATGGATCGCTGCGTGCTGTTCGTGGACGCGGGCTATGTGCTAGCGGACGGTGCTATGGCGGTGCATGGCACGCGCCGCCGTGAGTCAGTGTCGTGGGATTATGCGGGGCTGCTGCAGTTGTTCGGCAGCCTGGCCGTGGAGCGCACCAGGCTGCCGCTGCTGCGCTGCTACTGGTACGAGGCGACCGTCGAGGGCCGCCGGACCGCCGATCACGAGACCCTGGCCGACCTGCCCGGCGTCAAGCTCCGGGTGGCGAAGACGCGGCCGGGCCGCCGGGAGGGCGTCGAAAGCGAGATCCGCAGGGACCTCACGACGCTGGCGCGGAACAGGGCCGTCAGCGACGTGGTGGTGGTCAGCGCCGAGGAAGACCTCGCGCAGGTGATCGCCGACGTCCAGGACATGGGCCTGCGGGCCACGCTGCTGCACATCGACCTTGAGGGCAGCCGGGCGGCGTCCCGCTCGCTCCGGCAGGAGTGCGATGACATCGTGGAGATCAGCGCCGCCCACCTGCGGCCCTACGTTGAGCTGATCTCCGGGGCGGAGCCGCCGCGCCCGGACGAGCCCGATGCCGGGCCGCTCGCGCTCCACCCGGCGATAAACGGCAACGGCCACCACGCGAGCAGCGCGAACGGCAAGGTGCCCGCGGCGGGACGCGTCGTCGGGTACGCGCCGCAGGGCAGGCCGGAGCCTGGGCAGCAGCAGCCGGGCGACGCCGCGCAGGCGCCGGAAGCCGGGCAGCCGGACCAGCCCCAGCCACAGCGGGCGGATGCCGCCCCGGCGGCCGACTTCAGCGCCGTCCCAGACCTGAGCGCCAGCGTGGACTACAGCGCGTCCGTAGATTACGGCGCACCCGCGGAGTACCCGCCCGCCGCCGATCCCCGGGCGGCCACCGACCAGGGCACGGCCGCCGAATACGGGACCGCACCCGACTACGCTCCCGCGCCTGCCCCTGACTACCCGGCGCCGACGCCGCTGCCAGCGGTGCGCCAGGACATCTACGCGGCCCCCGTCGCCATCCCCGTGCCGCCGGGTACCGTCGGCGCCGGCTCGGCTCAGATCCGGCGGCTGCCCACCCGTGACGCGGCCCCCGCCGGGCCGCCCGCACCGCCCGCGCCGGCGAACACGCCGCCCGCCCCGCCAGCGCCCACTGCGGCGGAGGTCGTCATGGTCAGGCAGCCGGGAGCACAGCAGTCGGGAGCCCAGCCGCCCGGCGGCCGGCCGCTTGGCGGCCAGTTCCAGGGCGGCCAGTTCCAGGGCGGCCAGTTCCCCGGCGGCCAGGTTCAGGGTGGCCAGTTCCAGGGCGGCCAGCAGTCGAGCGGCCAGCCAACGGGCGGGCAGCCCGTGCTGCCCTATGCGCAGCCAGCCCCCATGCGCCCGGTCGTGCCCGGCGGACAGGTGCCTCCGCTGCCCGCGCCGGTCCCGGGCGGACAGCAGGATGCCGTCGCGCCGTCCGGCCTCATTAGCCTTGTCAGCCCTGGCGGTTACCCGGGCAGTGCGCCCGGTGTCTCGCTGGGCGACGCCGTGCAGTCCGCACACGAGGAAGGCCAGGCGTTCGGTGAGTCAGTGGCGCGGGACGCCCCGGCCCTGTGGCTCGAGGCCGTGCTCGCCAGGAAGCCGAGGATGCCCTCTGACCTTGAGGCGAGGCTGTTGCAAGGATCGGCCCTGCCGATCGACTTCCTGCTGCACGACGAGGTGCGGCACGCGCTTCGCCGCGGTTTCTGGGACGCACTTGAGAGGGCACGCCGCTAGACCGCACTCGCTGTGGACGAAAATCGTAGGAATTGAGAAGGGCCGCTGGGGTAGCGTGGGAAGAATGGCGAGCGTCGAAGAATTCGACGAGATCGAGTTCCAGGCGGCACGTACTGGCAACCATGTGCGGGCCGCCGTTCAGATGAGCGAACTGGCGCAGCAGGCCGAGCCGGGCCTGCGCGCTGAGTTTCACCTGCGGGCTGGCGAGCAGTGGATGAGCGCCGACGACCCGCGGCGGGCGGCGGATGAGTTCTCCGCCGCGATCGAGGACGGCGGCGTCACGTTCGCCGACCCCAGAGTTCCCCTGGTCCGGGCATTGCTCGACCTCGGCCGGGACGGCGAGGCCCAGGTGATGCTGACCGCGCTGACCGCCGACCGCGACGCGGCCACGCCGCGCACCTGCGACCTGCTCGCCGAGCTCTTCACCGAGCAGGGCGACCTGCGCGGCGCGCTTGACTGGGCCACGTCCGGGGTCGAGCGGTGCATACAACTCGGCGACGACGCCGAGCTTCAGCTGCTGCTCCGCCTCCGTTACCGGATCCGGGTGGACCTTGGCCTCGATGAGGACGATTACGACCACATGCTGGACAAGACCCACCCGTCTCGCTAGACCCGAGCCGCCGCCTTCACGGTGAGCTCGTCCGCGCTCTGGTCGAGATCCACCATCACCTCGTCGCCGTCCGCGATTGCCCCCGTCAGCAGCGCCTTCGCCAGCTTGTCGCCGATCGCCGACTGCACGAGCCGCCGTAGCGGCCGGGCGCCGTACACCGGGTCGAACCCGGTAAGCGCCAGCCAGTCCTTGGCGGCCGGGGTGACCGTCAGGGTGAGCCGCCGCGCGGACAGCCGCTTGCCGAGCCGCGCCACCTGGATGTCGACGATGCGGGTCAGCTCCGCCGTGGACAGCGAGTCAAAGACGATCACATCGTCGAGCCGGTTGAGGAACTCCGGCTTGAACGCGGCGCGAACCGCGGCCATCACCGCCTCGCGCCTCGCCCGGTCGTCCAGGGCGGGATCGGCGATGAAGGACGAGCCCAGGTTCGAGGTGAGGATGAGGATCGTGTTGCGGAAGTCCACGGTCCGTCCCTGCCCGTCGGTGAGCCGTCCGTCGTCGAGCACCTGGAGCAGCACGTCGAAGACCTCTGAGTGCGCCTTTTCCACCTCATCGAGCAGCACCACGCAGTAGGGACGCCGCCGCACCGCCTCGGTGAGCTGACCGCCCTCCTCGTAGCCGACGTAGCCGGGCGGGGCGCCGACGAGCCGCGCGACCGAGTGCTTCTCGCCGTACTCGCTCATGTCGATGCGGATCATCGCCCGCTCGTCATCGAAGAGGAACTCGGCGAGGGCCTTGGCCAGCTCCGTCTTGCCGACTCCGGTCGGCCCGAGGAACAAGAACGACCCGGTTGGCCGGTCCGGGTCGGACACCCCGGCGCGCGCCCGGCGTACCGCGTCGGACACCGCCTGCACGGCGTTCGCCTGGCCGATCACCCGGGAGCCGAGCTCTTCCTCCATGCGCAGCAGCTTGCCGGTCTCGCCCTCGAGCAGCCGCCCGGCGGGGATTCCCGTCCAGGCCGACACGACGTCGGCCACATCGTCCGGTCCGACCTGGTCCTTCACCATGGGTACCGCGGCCTCGGCAGGCTCCTCGCTCGCCGCCGCCTTGGCGGTCTCCTGCTCAAGCTCCTTCTCGAGCGCGGGGATCTCGCCGTAGTCCAGCCTGGAGGCGGCCTCGAGGTCTCCGTCGCGCTTGGCCCGCTCGGACTGGCCCCTGAGGTCGTCGAGCCTCTTCTTGAGCTCGCCGACCCGGTTCAGCCCGGACTTCTCCTGCTCCCAGCGCGCGGTCAGCGTGGTGAGCTGCTCCTGCCTGTCTGCCAGGTCAGCGCGCAGCTTCTCCAGGCGGTCCATGCTCGCCGCGTCGGACTCACGGGAGAGCGCTAGCTCCTCCATCTTCAGCCGGTCCACCGCGCGGCGCAGCTCGTCGATCTCAACGGGGGAGGAGTCGATCTCCATCCGCAGCCGGGAGGCGGCCTCGTCCACCAGGTCGATGGCCTTGTCGGGCAGGAACCTGGCGGTGATGTAGCGGTCGGACAGGGCGGCCGCCGCGACCAGGGCAGCGTCGGAGATCTGCACCTGGTGGTGCGCCTCGTACCGGCCCTTGAGCCCGCGCAGGATCGCGATCGTGTCCTCGACGGACGGCTCGCCCACCAGGACCTGCTGGAACCGGCGCTCAAGGGCCGGGTCCTTCTCGATCCGCTCGCGGTACTCATCCAGCGTGGTCGCGCCGACCATGCGCAGCTCGCCGCGGGCCAGCATCGGCTTGAGCATGTTGCCCGCGTCCATCGCCCCGTCGGCGCGGCCGGCGCCGACGACCGTGTGCAGCTCGTCGATGAACGTGATGACCTGGCCGTCGCTGGCCTTGATCTCGTTGAGCACGGCCTTCAGCCGCTCCTCGAACTCGCCGCGGTACTTCGCGCCCGCGACCATGCTGCCCAGGTCAAGTGAGATCAGCCGCTTGCCGCGCAGCGACTCAGGCACGTCGCCCGCCACGATGCGCTGCGCGAGGCCTTCCACGACGGCCGTCTTGCCGACTCCGGGCTCGCCGATGAGCACCGGGTTGTTCTTCGTCCGCCGGGAAAGGACCTGCACGACGCGCCGGATCTCGGAGTCGCGGCCGATCACCGGGTCGAGCTTGCCGTCCTTGGCCAGCTGGGTGAAGTCGACGCCGAACTTCTCAAGCGCCTGGAAGGTGCTCTCCGGGTCCGGGGTGGTGATCCGGGTGCCGCCGCGTAGCTGCTTGATGGCGTCGGTCAGCGCCTCCGGCGTCGCGCCGGCCTGCTGCAGTGCCCTCGCCAGCGGGCCGTTGCCGGTCGCCAGGCCGACGAGCAGGTGCTCGGTGGAGAGGTAGTCGTCTCCCATCTCCCTGGCCAGCTCCTCGGCGGTGTTGAGCACGGAAAGCAGCTGACGTGACCCGTCCGGGCGGCTCGCCGCGGCGCCGTGGGTCTGCGGGAGCTTGTGCTGTAGCGCCGCCGCCTCCGCGCGCACCTGGTTCAGGTCCGCGCCGACCCTTTCGAACACCGGGCGGATCATGCCATCCGTTTGCTGCAGCAGCGCGAGAAGCAGGTGTACCGGTTCGACCTGGGGGTTACCATCCGCCGTAGCCTGCTGGATGGCCGCGCCGATCGCTTCCTCGCTTTTGGTCGTTCTCTTGTAAGCCATGAATCTGATCCCCCTGGATCGCTATTAACTTCGAACACTGTTCTTTTGGCTCTTGCATCAGCTTTCACGAAGCCGGGATCATCAAAAGAACGGTGTTCGTTAGTCGTCCGCGGCGTGCTGCTCGCCGTGCTTGGGACCGGCCTGCCAGAAGGTCACCTTGGTCGACGACCGGACCGGCACCAGCGCGGCCGCCGGGTTGACGGTCTGCGAGCGCCGCAGCTCGGCGAGCCGCGCGGCCACCGCGCGGGTTGACTCCAGCTCGTTGCGGAGCACGGACAGCTCGGCGTGCAGCTCGGCCGCCATCAGCCGCGTCTGCTCAAGCTCTCGCTCGAGATCGAGGATGCGCTTGATCCCGGACAGGTTGATCCCCTCATCCTGGGAGAGCCGCTGGATCTGCCGGAGCGTCAGGATGTCCCGCATCGAGTAGCGGCGGCCGCCACCCGAGGTGCGCCGTGGCGTCACCAGGCCGACCCTCTCGTAGCCGCGCAGCGTCTGCGGATGCATGCCGGACAGGCTTGCGGCCACGGAGATGACATACACGGGCATGTCATCGGACAGCTCGTACGGTCTGCTCATGCCATCTCCTTCCTTCCATCCCGGTCGATCGGTTGAAACCAGCTATTCCTGCCGTGCCCGGCGGAGGAGCTCCTCGCGCGGGTCCGGCCCGGCGGCCGTGGCGATCCGCAGGTCCTCAAGCGCGGACTTGGCCTTGCTGCTGAGGTCTTGCGGCACCGTCACCTCAAGGGTGGCCAGCAGGTCGCCCATGGTCCCGTCCTTGCGGCGGACTCCCCGGCCGGCGACGCGCATCACCGTCCCGTTGGCCGAGCCAGGCTTGACGCGCACGGTGACCGCGGGGCCGCGGTGCGTCGGCACCTTGATGTCCGCGCCGAGCGCCAGCTCGGTGATGGTGACGGGCACCGTGACCGTCAGGTTGTCGCCGCTCCTGCCGAACACGTCGTGCGGTCTGACGTGCACCCGCACGTACAGGTCGCCTGCCTTGCCGCCGTGCTCGCCGGGAGCCCCCTTGCCGGGAATCTTGATCCGCTGGCCGTCCGCCACCCCGGCGGGAATGCGCGCCTGGATAGTCCGCGAGCTCATCGCCCGTCCGCTGCCGCTGCATGCCTGGCAGGGATTGTCGACCACGAGGCCCCGTCCCCGGCAGGTCTTGCACGGCTCGGAGAGCCCGAAGCCGCCCAGGTTCCTCGATTGCTGCCCGGTGCCGTGGCAGTCCGGGCAGACCTTGGGCACCGTGCCCGACTTCGCGCCCGTGCCGCCGCAGACCGGGCAGGGACCCTCGCCGGTCAGCCGCAGCGACACGGTCGCGCCGTCGATCGCGTCGCCGAAGGACAGCGTGCTCTCGGTCTCCACGTCCGCGCCGCGCCGTGCCCGGCTGCTTGCCGTGCCGGTGCGGTTGCGGAAGATACCGCCAAGGACGTCGCCGAGCCCGTCGCTGCCGCCGAAGAGGTCACCAAGGTCGAACGTGGTGCCCCCCGGACCGGGCCTGCTCCCCGTGGGCACGCGGAACCCGCCGAACATCGAGCGCGCCTCGTCGTACTCCTTGCGCTGCTTGGCGTCGGAGAGCACGTTGTATGCCTCGGTGATCTCCTTGAAGCGCTCCTCGGCGTCGGTGCTCCCCTTGTTCGCGTCGGGATGGTACTTCCGCGCGAGCTCACGGTAGGACTTCTTGATCTCGGCGGCCGTCGCGGTCTTGGGCACACCGAGCGTCTTGTAGTAGTCCTTCTGGTAGTCCTTCGCGCTCATCTGGCCTCGCTGGGCTGTTTAGTTGTTGTCTTCGCCGGATGGCCAGTCGGCCGTGTTGCCGATTCCGTCTGGCCCGGTGGCCGGGGCCGCGACCGCTACGCGGGCCGGCCGCAGAATCCGCTCGCCTACCTTGTAGCCGGGCTGGAAGATGTCCACGCAGGTATCCTCGGTCACGTCGGCGGAGTCGATGTACGTCAGCGCCTCGTGGATCTTCGGGTCGAAGGCGTCGCCGCGCTGGCCGTAGCTGACAAGCCCGAGCTTGCCCACCGCCGCCTGGAGCGAGTCGGCCACCGACTTGAAGCCGCCGGACAGCTCGCCGTGGTCGCGTGCCTGGCCGATGGCGTCAAGGACGGGCAGCAGCTCGGACAGCGCGCCGGCGACCGCGAGCTCGCGCACCGTGACCCTGTCCCTGTCCACCCGCTTGCGGTAGTTGGCGTACTCCGCCTGGAGTCGCTGCAGGTCGGCAGTGCGCTCAGCCAGCTGGCCCTGCAGCTTGCTGATCTGGGCCGGCTCGGCCGGGGCGGACGGAGCGCCGCCGCCCGCGCTCGCGGCCGGGGTCGCCTCGCCCTCAGGCGGGGTGACTTCCTCCGCCGGGGAGCTGGCGTCCTCGCCCGCCTTGCCGTACCGCGCCGCACCGGGCCCCCCGGGCCGGCCGGCACCCATGGTGCCGGCCGGCTGGGAAGCCGCGTGCTTGCCCCTTCTCGCCTGCCCGGTGACCGGGTCGATCCTGCGGTTGTCGCGGATCACCGGCCCCATGCCAGGTTCCTCAGGTGCTGTCATCAGGCGGCGCCGCCTTCACCTTCGTCGACGATCTCGGCGTCAACCACGTCCTCGTCCTGCGGGGCGTGGGAGGAGGTGGCGCCGTCGGACTCGCCGGAGGCCTGCCGCTCGGCCTGGGCCGCGGCGTAGATGGCGCTGCCCATCTTCTGGCTGACCGTGGCGGCGTGCTCGCTGGCGGTCTTGATGGCGTCGATGTCGTTGCCCTCGATGGCCTTCTTGAGGTCGGCGATGGCGTCCTTCACCTCGGCCTTGACGTCCGCGGGGACCTTCTCGTCGTTCTCGGCGAGGAACTTCTCCGTCGAGTAGACGAGCGTGTCGGCCTGGTTGCGGACCTCCGCCTCCTCACGGCGCTTGCGGTCCTCCTCGGCGTACTGCTCGGCGTCGCGGACCATCTTCTCGATGTCGTCCTTGTTCAGCGCCGAGCCGCCGGTGATCTGCACCGACTGCTGCTTGCCGGTGCCCAGGTCCTTGGCGGACACGCTCACGATGCCGTTGGCGTCGATGTCGAAGGCGACCTCGATCTGCGGGATGCCGCGCGGGGCCGGCGCGATGCCGGTCAGGTCGAACATGCCCAGCTTCTTGTTGTACGCGGCGATCTCGCGCTCGCCCTGGTACACCTGGATCTGCACCGACGGCTGGTTGTCGTCCGCCGTGGTGAAGATCTCCGACTTCTTGGTGGGGATCGTGGTGTTGCGCTCGATGAGCTTGGTGAAGATCCCGCCCTTGGTCTCGATGCCCAGCGACAGCGGGGTCACGTCGAGCAGCAGGATGTCCTTGACCTCGCCCTTGAGCACGCCGGCCTGCAGGCAGGCGCCCACGGCGACGACCTCGTCCGGGTTGACGCCCTTGTTGGGCTCCTTGCCGCCGGTCAGCGACTTGACCAGGTCCACGACTGCGGGCATCCGGGTGGAGCCGCCGACGAGCACGACGTGGTCGATGTCGCTCAGCTTGGTGTTGGCGTCCTTGATGACCTGCTGGAACGGGCCCTTGCAGCGGTCGAGCAGGTCGGAGGTCATCCGCTGGAACTCGGCCCGGGTGAGCCGGGTGTCCAGGTGCAGGGGGCCGTCCGGGCCGTGGCTGATGTAGGGCAGGTTGATCTGCGACTCCATCGACTGCGACAGCTCGATCTTGGCCTTCTCCGCCGCCTCGCGCAGCCGCTGCAGCGCCATCTTGTCCTTGGCCAGGTCGATGCCGTAGCCGGACTTGAAGTCCTGCACCAGCCAGTCAACGATCCGCTGGTCCCAGTCGTCGCCGCCGAGGTGGTTGTCGCCGCTGGTCGCCTCGACCTCGACCACGCCGTCGCCGACGTCGAGCAGCGACACGTCGAAGGTGCCACCGCCCAGGTCGAAGACCAGGATCTTGGCCGCGCCCTCCTTCTCCAGGTGGTACGCCAGGGCCGCCGAAGTCGGCTCGTTGATGATCCGCAGCACGTTGAGGCCCGAGATGGTGCCGGCCTCCTTGGTCGCCTGCCGCTGGGCGTCGCTGAAGTACGCCGGAACGGTGATCACCGCGTCGGTGATCTTCTCGCCCAGGTAGGCCTCGGCGTCCCTCTTCAGCTTCTGCAGCACGAAGGCGCTGATCTGCTGGGGGGTGAACTTCTTGCCGTCAATGCCGACCGACCAGTCGGTCCCCATGTGACGCTTGACCGAACGGATCGTCCGGTCCACGTT
>DASWAE010000108.1:0-2378 GCA_036391275.1 Trebonia sp. | reverse complement strand
TCCAGTGACCGGTTCGGCTTGTACGGCGGTCAGGTCGCCGCCCAGGCACTGCGGGCGGCCGCCGAGACGGTCGACCCCGCGCGGCACCCGCACTCGCTGCACGGGTACTTCCTCAGCCGGGGCGACCCGTCCCGCCCCGTGCTGCTCATGGTCAACAGGGACCGGGACGGGCGCTCGTACTCCAACCGGCGGGTCATCGCCGTGCAGAACGGCGTGGTTATCTTCAACATGGCCGCCTCGTTTCATGTCGCCGAGGACGGGCCGGACTACCAGGCGCACTCCATGCCCGACGTTGCCCCTCCCGACGACGTCATCGACATCTCCGACCGCGTCCGGCTGCTCGGCATCGACGTACGGGTGCCGGCCCAGGCGACGGCGGGCCAGGACTGGCCGTCCCGGGTGTGGATGCGCGCCAGGGAGCCGCTGACCAGCGAGACCCTGCACGCCTGCGCGCTGACCTACGTCTCGGACATGTTCACCGGGCTGGCGAGCGTTCCCGGCATGGACAAGATCGGCCCGGTGACCAGCATCGACCACGCCGTGTGGTTCTTCCGCCGGATCGCGCTCGACGAGTGGGTCCTGATGGATCTGCTGCCCGAGTCGACCGCCGGCGGTCGCGGGATGTACACCGGCCGGATCTTCAGCCGGGATGGCACTCTGGCCGCCGGCATCGCGCAGGAATCGCTATTCCGCCTCGGCACCAGGCGCCCGAGCCCGCTGACTGACTGAGCTCCCCTGGCTCATCCGCCGAAGACGAAGTCCTCGATCAGGCCTGCCAGCACGAGAGGCTGGTCGCCCTGGATGGCATGACCAGCGTCCGCCACGACCTCGGCGCGGAGCCCGGGCAGCCTGCGGCCGAACTCGGCTACGTCGGCCTCGGTCACGTAGGGCGACCTGCCACCGGATACGAGCATGACCGGGACGCTGATCGCGTCGACGTCCTGCCAGAGCGCGGAGAACTCGAAGGCGGCGGGCGGCAGCGGGCCGAAGAGGTCGTACCGCCAGGACCACGATCCGTCGGGACGCGCGACAGCGTTGTGCCGGACGCCGCGCTCCACCGCGGCACGGGGCCGGTGCGGGCTCAGCGCCGCCGCCGCGTCCGCCATCGCCTCGAAGCTGTCGAACTGCGGCGGACCGCCAATCAGCGCCACGGCGCCGCGGTCCCGCTGGCTCATTGACCGGGTCGCCTCGCCCGTACCGGGCGTCGCGTCCACGATCACGGCCCGGCGCGCCAGATCAGGTCTGGCAGCGGCCAGCCGGATCGCGGTCAGGCCGCCGAGTGACATGCCGACCACGGCCGCCGCGGCCGGGGCCGCCTCCGCCATGATGACGGCGACGGCGTCGGCGTTGCGCCACGGACCGTAGTCGCGGTCGAGACGCCAGTCCGAGTGCCCGTGCCCGGGCAGGTCGATCGCGAGCGCGGAGCGGCCGAGGGCGAGCAGCAGCGTGTCCCAGGTATGCGCGTTCTGCCCGCCGCCGTGCAGCAGGACAAGCTCAGGATCGCGGTCGCCCCAGGAGATCGCGCTGACTAGCTGACCACCGCCGACGTCGTACGACCGGCGGGTGACGGCCGGAATGCTGGTCAGCGCGAGTCCGGCCTCGGCAGCGTTATCCCTCAGCATCCCGAATTCGTCGTAGTCGACAGAGCTCATCATCCCGCCTCGCCCGCACCCGTTGTCCCGGCTCGTTAATAGAGGGTACTGTTTGTCCATGTCTATCGCTATCACCGACGAGCATCGCGAGCTCGCCCAGACCGTATCCGACTTCCTCAGCGCCCGCGGATCCCGCGCCGCTGCCCGCGCCCTGCTTGAGGCCGAGTCAGATCAGCTCCCGGCCTTCTGGAGCGAGCTAGGCGAGCTCGGCTGGCTGGGGCTGCACCTGCCCGAGGAGCATGGCGGGTCCGGGTTCGGACTGCCTGAGCTTGTCATCGTGGCCGAGGAGATGGGCCGGGGGATCGCGCCTGGCCCGTTCATTCCCACCGTGATGGCGAGTGCGGTGATCGCCGCGGTCGGCTCGCCAGACGCGCAGGCCAAGCTGCTGCCAGGGCTGGCCGACGGCTCGGTGCGCGGCGCGGTGGCGCTCGGCGGTGACGTGAGCGTTGCCGACGGCATCGCGTCAGGCTCGGCGGGCGTGGTGCTCGGCGGGCACCTTGCCGACGTCCTGGTCGTGGGGGCCGGCGACGACGTCGCCATCGTGGACTGCCGATCGGGCGGGGTGTCCGTCGAGGTCCCGGCGAACATCGATCCGGCCCGGCGGGCCGCCCGGGTCAGCCTGGACGGCGCAGCCGCGCAGGTCGTGCCTGGTGGCCGACAGGTGCTGACCGACCTGGCCAGGCTCCTGCTCGCCGCCGAGGCGACGGGCGTGGCCCGCGAGTGCGT
>DASWAE010000107.1:0-2758 GCA_036391275.1 Trebonia sp. | reverse complement strand
GTGGAGATGGGCGCGACGGCGAAGATCTTCGGCAACCCGCAGCACGAGTACACCAAGATGCTGCTCACGGCGGTGCCGGAGCTGCACAAGAAGTGGCAGCACGCGCCGCTCGACCCGGTAGCGGTCGCCGCGAACGGCGCGAGCGCGGGCGCCGCGGAGATCTTGGCGAGCGATGCTCCGGCGACCACGCTCGCCACGGCCAGCATCCTTGACGAGCTGACCCATGCCGAGCAGGTGGTCAAGCGCGACCTGCGTGCGGTCCTTGGCGGCGGCCGCGCCGTGGCCAGCGGCAAGTCCCAGGTGGCGGTCGCACTCGAGCCGCCCGCCCTGCACGAGTTCGAACCCGATCACCTCGTGGCGGAGCCCGAGTAACCGCCGGCGATTCCTGCCGGCACATACCCCTGGTACCGGGGGCGATGCGGTGGGCGGGCGACGGCGCGCCCGCCCACCGCGTCTCACGTCACCGGACGGGTCTCGAGGTACGCCGCTACCCACGGTGCACGCCTTACCCGGAGAGCGGTGCGCGCCTCACCCAGCGAAGCGGCGTACGCCTCACCCGCGGCGCACGCCTCACCAGGGAATCGGCGCACACTTGCCCAGAAAATGCGAGACGGCCCTTCGTGCTTGCCGCACGGGGCCGTCATCGTCTTGCTGGGGTACCAGGACTCGAACCTAGACTAACAGAGCCAGAATCTGTCGGGCTGCCAATTACCCTATACCCCAATAGCAGCACGAACCGGACACCTCGTAGCCCACGGGCGTTCCGTACCGCGCCGATGTAGTGTATCGAATCCTGGGCACCAGAGCGAACGCGAACGGTCGCTTCGCCGGGTATGCCCGCTGGCTGCCGATCCGTCCCCTGTGGCCCCGCTGGTGTTCGCGAGGGCCAAAGTGCGGGCATGCCTGGGGGAGCGGTGCTGCTCCGGGAGGCATGGTGCTCATTCAGGCTGCTCTTAACGGCGGGACGACACGGGCCGATCACCGGCGGGTCCCGCTCAGCCCGGCCGAGCTGGCGGGCGAGGCGCAGGCGGCGCAGCGCGCCGGGGCCGGTGCGCTCCACCTGCACCCGCGGGATCCGGCGGGGGAGCAGACCCTCGAACCGGAGCACGTGCTCGCGGCGGTGGCGGCGGTCCGGGCGGCGACCGGCCTGCCCGTCGGGGTGACCACGGGCATCTGGACCGTGGACGGGAACGTTCAGCGGCGGCTTGACCTGGTAGCCGGGTGGACCGGGGCGGACCGGCCCGACTACGCCTCGGTCAACATGAACGAGCCGGGCACGGGCGAGCTGGCCGACCTGCTCACCAGCCTGGGCATCGGGATCGAGGCGGGCGTGTGGGCGGCCGGCGACGCGCGGCTGCTCGCCGCGAGCGGCTTCCGCGACCGGATCCTCTGGGTGCTGATGGAGCCAGCCGGCCGGGTGCCCGCCGACGCCGTCGCGACCGCCGCGGCGGCCGCCGCCGAACTGGCCACGCACGGCATCACGGCCCGCCAGGTCCGCCATGGGTATGACCTGGCCACCTGGGACGTGCTGCGCGCCGCCATCGCCGACGGGCAGGACATCAGGGTCGGCCTCGAGGACACGCAGGTCCTGCCCGACGGCTCGCCCGCCGCGGGGAACGGTGACCTGGTGGCCGCCGCCGCCCGCCTAGCTGCTGAATCCTGATATGTCCGGCGCTTTCGCCGGCCGCGTGCCCTCGTGTTGGCTCCACTCACCAAGAGGCGGTATGGTGTAGCTCGCCGGGGATGCGGAACCCTCGGCAACTATCTCGGCCCCGTCGTCTAGAGGCCTAGGACGCCGCCCTCTCAAGGCGGTAACGCCGGTTCGAATCCGGTCGGGGCTACTCGGTTGAGGGCGCCCGCTCGCGAAAAGCGCGAGCGGGCGCCCTCGCAGCATTTTGCCCGGGGGGACGACCCCCCGGATCCCCCGGTGCGGGGCTGCGCCCCGCGAGCGGCAGGGTTCACCTTCCGGTAAGGGCGACCGGTTTCACGCTGGTCACATGGAGCTCGCACGGTGCGGGGCTCGTAGCTTGCGGACGCGGGAGCGCGACGAGGGCGCCCAGAAGCGTCATGTGGCGAACACCTCGAGCATCACCGGCCTCGGTAACAACATCGCTGCCGGTCACCTCCATGATCATGAAGCCTTTTTCGTGTGATAACACCTAAAAGCCTTCACGACACGAAAAGACTTCATGCAAGGTGCCTTTACTAGGTCAGGTGCAGGAACCCAGGGGCCGCACAGGTCCCAACAGTCTCGCTGCCCCCTTGCTAATCGCCGCCCCGCTGGCACTGGCCCTCTTCGGCGCTGGCCGCCGTCGGCAAAGGCTGCCGTCGGCACTGGCTGCCATCGGCACTGGCTGCCATCGGCACTGGCCGCCGTCGGCACTGGCCGCCGTCGGCAAAGGTCGCCGTCGGCGAGCGCGCCAAGCGCACGCCCTAGTGGCTGGGGTGGATGACGCCGAGGGTGGTCAGGCCGACCAGGAAGAGCTGGACACCGACGGCGGCGAGCAGGATGCCGAGCAGCCGGGAGAAGACTTCGAGCACGTTGTCGTGCGTGCGGCCGAGGATCGGGCCGAGCACGATCCCCGCTACCGCGTTCAGGATGGCGATGAGCGCGAACGCGGCCGCCACCTCCCAGCGGTCGCCCCAGTTGCCGGCGAGCAGGGACTCCTCGAGTACCGCGGCGACGGCGAGCGGGCTGACCACCCACGGCAGCAGCAGGGTGCGGACTCCGCTGCTGACCGGGTGCGCCGGGTCAGCC
>DASWAE010000106.1:0-50469 GCA_036391275.1 Trebonia sp. | reverse complement strand
GCCCAACGGGCCACGACGATCATGGCGGGCGGGGGAATGCCGGAAGCGCTGCCGCGTCGCCACCGGTGACCGGGGCCGGGACGGTGGCACCGGGGGAGAACAGTACGGAACGGGCTATTTCATGACCGGCCGCCGCCGCTGCCACCGGGTCGGCGCCGCGCAAGCGGGCGGCGAGGAAGCCGGCGGCGAACGCGTCCCCGGCCCCGGTTGAGTCGCGAGCCGGCGGCGCTGGCGGCACCGGTACAGCCCGCGGGACGTCGCCGGGCACGGTCACGATCGTGGGCGCGGCGCCGTTCTTGACGACGGTTATGGTCTTGGCGAACTGCGGCCGCTCGACGCCGAGCAGCCGGGCCTCGTGCGCGTTGGCGAAGAAGATGGCGGGCCGGACTGCTTCCACCAGGTCCAGGTAGCGGGCGGCCCCGTACTCGCCGAGCAGGCCGGCGGACGACGCGTCAAGGGAGACGGGCACGCCGGCCCGGCCCGCGTCCGCGACCAGCCGGAGCACGGCGGACGCGGCGGGCTCGGCCGCGAAGCCGTACGACGGCACGTGCAGGAAGGCCGCATCCGCGAGCCAGGCGGCCGGCACGCCGGCCAGCTCGGCGGCGGCGCCGCGGTCGGGGTACATGGTGCGCTCGCCGTCGCCGTCGACGAGCACGACGATCGTCCCGGTCCGCCCGCGCCGCTGCACCCGCACGTCGACGCCGTGTCCGGCCAGCTCAGCGCACAGCATGTCGCCGGCCGGGTCGGCTCCCACGCAGCCGATGAACCGGACGGGCACCAGTGCGCTCGCGAACGCCGCCACGTTGGCCGCGCTGCCGCCCCGCGTGCGGTGGATGACCGCGTGGTTGTCCGTCGCGTGCCTGGCCGGCCCGCCGGCCCACACCACCACGTCCTCGACCAGGTCGCCGACGGTAACGAGGACGCCGGCGCCCGGCCCGTCCAGGGCCGCCCCGTCAAGCACTGGCAATCAGGTCACCAGAGAGCGAGGCCCGCCGGGTTGAGCGCCGGGATGACGCTCTTGCCGTAGGCCGCCAGGGTCTGGTCCATGCCGTCGTGCTGCAGGTACACGGCGAACTGGTCGGCGCCGAGGTCACGCAGCTCATTCAGCCGCTTGACGTGGTGCTCAACGGGCCCGAGGACGCAGAACCGGTCGACGATCTCGTCGGGCACGAACTCGGCGTGGGTGTTGCCCGCCCGCCCGTGCTGGTTGTAGTCGTAGCCCTGCCGCCCGGCGATGTAGTCGGTTAGCGCCGCCGGCACCTGCCCGCCGGTCCCGTACCTGGCCACGATGTCGGCGACGTGGTTGCCCACCATGCCGCCGAACCAGCGGCACTGCTCGCGCATGTGGGCGAGGTCGTCGCCGACGTACGCGGGGGCGGCGACGCAGACCTTGACCGCCGCGGGGTCGCGGCCCGCGGCGGCCGCCGCCTCGCGCACCGCGGCGATGGTCCAGCGGGTGATGTCGGGGTCGGCGAGCTGGAGGATAAACCCGTCGCCGACCTCGCCGGTCAGCGCCAGCGCGCGCGGGCCGTAGGCGGCGACCCACACCTCCAGCCTGCTCCCCGACGCCCACGGCAGCCGGATGGTGGCGTCCCCGTACTGCACCGCGCGCCCGTTGGCCAGTTCCCGTATCACGTGGATGGCCTCGCGCAGGGTGCCGAGCGACGACGGCTTGCCCGACAACGTGCGCACCGCCGAGTCACCCCGCCCGATGCCGCAGACGGTCCGGTTGCCGAACATCTCGTTCAGCGTCGCGAACGTGGACGCGGTCACGGTCCAGTCCCTGGTGGCCGGGTTGGTCACCATGGGGCCCACCATCATCTTGCGGGTCTGCGCCAGGATCTGGCTGTAGATGACGTAGGGCTCCTGCCACAGCAGGTGCGAGTCGAAGGTCCACGCGTAGCCGAAGCCGTTGAGCTCCGCCTGCCGCGCGTACTCCACCACCCGGTGAGCCGGGGGGATGGTCTGCAGGACGACACCGAAATCCACCGCTAGCCCCCTGAATTAGCGCAGGTACGTGGACAGGCCGCGCCGCTGGTACTGGCCGTGGCCCGCCCGCCCGTGGAACCGCCCGCCGTCGATCACCCGGGTGCCGCGCGACAGCACGGTCCGCACGCTCCCGGCCACCTCGCGCCCCTCGTATGCCGAGTAGTCCATGTTCATGTGGTGGGTCTCGACGCCGAGCCTGGTCACTCCCGCCGGGTCGTAGACCACCACGTCGGCGTCCGAGCCGGGCGCGATGACGCCCTTGCGCGGGTACAGGCCGAACATCCGGGCCGGCGTGGTGGCGCAGGTCTCCACCCAGCGGGCGAGGGACAGCTGGCCGTCGGCTACCCCCTGGTAGATGAGCTGCATGCGGTGCTCGACGCCGCCGATCCCGTTCGGGATCTTCCTGAAGTCGCCGCGGCCCATCTCCTTCTGGTCCTTGAAGCAGAACGGGCAGTGGTCGGTGGAGACGACCGCCAGGTCGTCGGTGCGCAGCCCGCGCCACAGGTCGCGCGCGTGCGGCTCGTGCTTGGACCGCAGCGGCGTCGAGCACACCCACTTGGCGCCCTCGAAGCCCGGCGCGCCGAGCTGGTCCTCGAGCGTCAGGTACAGGTACTGCGGGCAGGTCTCGGCGAACACGTTCGCGCCGCGCGACCGGGCCGCGCTGACCTCGGCGAGGGCCTCAGAGGCGGACATGTGCACGATGTAGAGCGGGGTGCCGCCCGCGACCTGCGCGAGCGCGATGGCCCGGTGCGTCGCCTCCGCCTCGAGCGCGGCGGGCCGGGTGAGCCCGTGGTAGAGCGGCGCGGTGTCGCCCCGGGCGGCCGCCTGGGCCGCGAGCACGTCGATCGCGATCCCGTTCTCCGCGTGCATCATGATGACCGCGCCGTTGCCCGCGGCCTGCTGCATGGCCCGCAGGATCTGCCCGTCGTCGCTGTAGTAGACGCCGGGGTAGGCCATGAACAGCTTGAAGCTGCTGACCCCCTCGTGCTCGATCAGGTAGTCCATCGCCTTGAGCGACTCGCCGGAGACCCCGCCGAGGATCATGTGGAACGAGTAGTCGATGGCGCAGTTGCCCGCGGCCTTCTGGTGCCACCGCTCCAGGCACTCGGGCACTGCCTCGCCGGGGGTCTGGATGGCGAAGTCGATGATTGTCGTCGTGCCGCCCCAGGCCGCCGCGGCGGTGCCGGTCTCGAAGGTGTCGCTCGCGGTGGTGCCGCCGAACGGCATCTGCATGTGCGTATGGGCGTCGACGCCGCCGGGGATGACGTAGCAGCCGGCCGCGTCGATCACCTCGTCGGCGGTCAGCTCCGACGCGACCGCCGGGGACAGCACCCCGGCGATCGTCTCGCCGTCGATCAGCACGTCGGCGGGCTGGGGCCCGGTCGGGTTCACCACGGTCCCGCCGTGGATCAGCGTGCGCATGAGGGCTCCTCTCCGCTACGGGCGGACCAGGTCGGCGTACGCGTCCGGCCGGCGGTCGCGGTAGAACGCCCACTTGTTGCGGACGGTGTCGATGAGGTCCAGGTCGAGGTCCCTGATGACGATCTCTTCCTTGTCGCGCGCGCCCGCCTCGCCGACCAGCTGCCCCTCGGGGCCGACGAAGTAGGAGGTGCCGTAGAAGTCGTCGTCACCGAGCTCCTCCGTGCCGACCCGGTTGATCGCGCCGATGTAGTACTCGTTGGCGACCGCCGCGGCCGGCTGCTCAAGCTGCCACAGGTGCATCGACAGGCCCGCGCTGGTCGCGCTGGGGTTGAACACGATCTGCGCGCCGTTCAGGCCGAGCGCCCGCCAGCCCTCGGGGAAGTGCCGGTCGTAGCAGATGTAGACGCCGACCCGGCCCACCGCGGTGTCGAACACCGGGTAGCCGAGGTTGCCCGGCCGGAAGTAGAACTTCTCCCAGAAGCCGGGCAGGTGCGGCAGGTGGTGCTTGCGGTACTTGCCCAGGTACGTCCCGTCGGCGTCGATCACCGCGGCGGTGTTGTAGAGGAAGCCCGGCTGCTCGAGCTCGTACACCGGCAGCACCATGACCATGCCGAGCTCGGCGGCGAGGCCGGCGAACCGCTCGGTGGCCGGCCCGGGGACCGGCTCCGCGTACTCGTAGAACGCCGCGTCCTGCACCTGGCAGAAGTAGGGGCCGTAGAAGAGCTCCTGGAAGCAGATCACCTTGGCGCCCTGGGCGGCGGCCAGCCTGGCCTGCTGCTCATGGTGAGCGATCATGCTCTCCTTGTCGCCGGTCCACCGGGCCTGCACGAGAGCCGCTCGCACGATGGTCATCTCGTCCCCCTTACCTGGTCGTCACTGGTCGCTATGGCTAAAGCTATGACCGGGCTCCGGCGGGCGCAACGGCCCGCGGAGCATCACGACTTGACGTACGGCACGCCCTCGGCGCGCGGGCCGCGGACCTTGCCGACCAGGCCGGCCACCACGATGATCGTCACCACATACGGGGTGAGCAGCAGCAGGTTGGACTGGATGGGCACGTTGATGCTCGACAGGATCGACTGCAGCTGGGTGGTGAAGCCGAACAGCAGCGCGGCGCCGATGGCGCCGAACGGCGTGTACCGCCCGAAGATCATCGCGGCGAGCGCGATGTAGCCCTCGCCGGAGGACATGTCGGGGCCGAACGAGCCGACCGAGCCGATGGTGAAGTACGCGCCGCCGATCCCGGCGATGAGCCCGGCGAGGATGACGTTGCGGTACCGCAGGGCCAGTACCCGGATGCCCACCGTGTCGGCCGCCACCGGGTGCTCGCCGATCGCCCGGGTGCGCAGCCCCCACCGGGTCCGCGCCAGCCCGACCTGGATGGCGATCAGCAGCACGTAGGTGATGTACAGGAAGACCGACGCGTCGAAGAAGACCGGCCCGAGTATGGGGATGTCGCCGAGCAGCGGGATCTTCACCGGGTTGAAGGTGTTCGGGTTGTTCAGCGTGTCGCCGTACGGCACCATGATCGCGTTGTACAGGTACCCGGTGAGGCCGAGGACCAGGGTGTTCAGCACGACGCCGAGGATGATCTGGTCCACCCGGTAGGCGATCGCGAACGCGGCGAGCACCGCCGCGACCAGTGCCCCGGCCGCCGCCCCGCAGATCAGCCCGAGCCACAGCGACCCGGTGACGCTCGTCGCGATCGCCGCGCAGAACGCGCCGAGCAGCAGCTGGCCCTCGATGGCGATGTTGATCACGCCAGAGGTAGAGCAGACCACCGCGGTGAGCGCGCCGAGCATGATCGGGATGGACACGTTGAGCGTGCCGGCGAGCAGGTTCACCACGCCGACCGGGATGGACTGACCGCCGCCGGCCCAGGCGAGCAGCGCGACGACGAACAGGAACAGCACCGCGCCGATGACCACCCGGCGCGGCGCGCGGCCGAGCCGGAAGGTGCCGAGCACGTCGAGCAGCCGGGCGGCCGCGAGCGCCAGCGTGAACGCCCCGCAGGCATAGCAGGTGGCCGCGGCGGCCACGGTCAGGTTCGGCACCGTCACCTTGGCGAACTGCGGCGTGAAGGAGAACGTCACATCGCCCTTGGCGTGCAGCCCGAACACCAGGATGTCGATCAGCCCGAACACCAGGTAGGTGACGGGCGCCGCGAACCGGCCGCCCCAGGTCCCGGCGCGGTCGGCCGGACCCGGTGACAGGAGTACTGGGAGCCGGTCTGACGTAGCCCCTGACTTAGCCCCCGAGGCAGCGGCGGTCAAGCGTTCCACCCCTTCGACATGCTGGTGCTGACGCCGCGCGCCCGGGCGGCGCGCAACCGGAACACGGCCCGCACCAGCGGCGGC
Source organism: Trebonia sp. (assembly GCA_036391275.1). Taxonomy (GTDB): domain Bacteria; phylum Actinomycetota; class Actinomycetes; order Streptosporangiales; family Streptosporangiaceae; genus Trebonia. Next base: position 44,701 of record DASWAE010000106.1, on the reverse strand, counting down.
GCGGCCACGAAGAGCACGATCAGCGCCTGGATGACCTGCACGATCTGCACCGGCGTGCCGGTGGCGGTCTGCATGCCAGGCGATCCGGCGTGCAGCGCGCCGAACAGCAGGCCCGCGGCCACCACGCCGCCCGGCCGGCCGAGGCCGAGCAGCGCCACGGTGATCGCGTCGATGCCGTAGGTGCCGTAGCTCTGCGGGTTGAGGGTGAAGTCGGTACCGAGGATGGTCGTGGCCGCCGCGAGCCCGGCGAGCCCGCCGCCGATCAGCATCACCAGGGCCCAGTTGCGTTCCACGCTCATCCCGGCGACGCGCGACGCGCTGGCGTTGGCGCCGACGCTGCGGAACTCGAACCCGGTCGTGGTCCGGTTGAGCAGCCACCACGCGCCGAGTGCGCAGGCGAGCGCGATCAGGAAGCCGGCGTTGATGCGCAGGTGGGTGCCGGCGAGCAGCGGCAGGTGCGCGTTCGACGTGATCGCCTTGGTGATGTTGTTGGACCCGCCGGGCGCCTGCATCAGCGACTGCGAGGAGAGCAGGTAGGCGAGGAAGTACTGCATGACGTAGTTGAGCATGATCGTGACGATCACCTCGTGCGCCCCGGTGCGCGCCTTGATCTCGCCCGCTAGCCAGCCGAGCGCCGCGCCGCCGACGAACGCGCCGAGCACGCACACCACCACGTGCACGAAGAACGGCAGGTTGACCGCGTAGCCGAGCCACGCGGCCATGATCGCGCCGCCGATGAACTGGCTCTGCCCGCCGATGTTGAACATGCCGGCCTGGTACGGCAGCGCCACGGCGAGCCCGGCCAGGATCAGCGGGGTCGCCTGGACCGCGGTCTCCGACAGCGGGCCGAACACGGCGGACAGGTAGCCGTCGTGGATCGCGGTGGAGATCGACGCCTGCTGGAACAGCGCGGAGACGGTGTGCGGGTTGAACACCGACCCCTTGAACAGCGCGACGTACGTACCGGCCGCGGCGGCCCAGGCCTTCGCGATCGCGTTACCTGGCGCGGAGAAGAAGTCGCTCCACGCGTGCAGCACGGCGTTGTTGGTGAACGCGGTGAGCAGCCCGCCGAGCACGACGGCGGCGACAAGCGCGAGCACGGTGACCGTGACGGTGCTGTCCTGGATGGCGTCGCGCAGGTGCTGGCTGAACGAGCGGTCGTCGGCCGGCGGCGGCCCCGCTTCCCCGGCGGGAGGCGGGGTCGCGGACGGCCCCGTCTGCGGTGAGGGGGGCTCCGGTGAGGCGGGCGCGGACGGCGGGGTAGTCACGCTTCCTCCTGCGTGATCGGCCCGTCCTGCGTCGCCGGCGCATCCTGGGCGGCGTGGCCATCAGGCGAGGCGGGCACATCCGGCGTGGCTGGTGCACTGCCGTCGGCCACCCGGAGCACGCCGTCGGCGTCAACGACGGCGCCGGGCACGCCGGTGCTGTCCGTGCCCCCGGCCATCAGCCGGCCGAGCTCGGCGGCGGCCACGTCGGGTGAGCGGAAGCCGGTGATCTTGCCCTCGTACATGACCGCGATGCGGTCGGCGAGCGCGTAGATCTCGTCGAGCTCGGAGGAGACGATGACCACCGCGACGCCGTGGTCGCGCTGCTGGATGATCCGCTTGTGGACGAACTCGATGGAGCCGACGTCGAGGCCGCGGGTGGGCTGGCTGGCGATGAGCACCTTGTGCTCGCGGCCCACCTCCCGCGCCAGGATGACCTTCTGCTGGTTGCCGCCGGACAGGGTGCCCGCGGCGGTGGCGGCCGACCCGGTGCGGATGTCGAACTCCTCGATCCGCGCGGCCGCGTTCTCGCGGATCGAGGCCAGGTTCAAGTTGATGCCCGCGGAGTAGGGCGGCCGGTCGTACGTGTCGAGGATGAGGTTCTCCGCGACGGAGAACGGGCCGACCAGGCCGTCTTCCCGGCGGTCCTCGGGCACGTAGGCGACGCCGGCCCGCAGCCTGGCCCGGGGCGAGGCGTGGGTGAGGTCGTGTCCCTCCACGGTGACCGAGCCGCCCGCGGTGGGCCGCAGCCCCATGAGCGCCTCGCACAGCTCGGTCTGGCCGTTGCCCTGCACGCCCGCGACGCCGAGGATCTCCCCCGCCCGGACCTGGAACGACAGCCCGTTCACCGGCAGGCTGCCGGCGTCGGCGACGGTCAGGCGGTCGACGTCGAGCACCACCTCGCCCGGCTTGGCCGGGTCCTTGCTGACCCGCAGCTGCACGTTCCGGCCGACCATCAGCGCCGCCAGGTCGTCCTCGGTGACCGGCGGGGTGCGCGCGCCGACGACCTGGCCGCGGCGCAGCACCGTGATGGTGTCGGCGATCGCCTGGACTTCCTTGAGCTTGTGCGAGATGAAGATGACCGACGTGCCGCCGTCTTTGAGCTGGCGGATGATGCGGAACAGTTCCTCGGTCTCCGCCGGGGTGAGCACCGCCGTCGGCTCGTCGAGGATCAGCACCTTGGCCTGCCTGACCAGGGCCTTGACGATCTCGACGCGCTGCTGGATGCCGACCGGCAGGTCCTCGACGAGCGCGTCGGGGTTGACGTCGAGGCCGTAGCGGTGCGAGAGGTCGGCGACGTCGCGGCGCGTCTTGCGCCGGTCGAGGAGGCCGGCCCGGCCGGCCTCCTCGATGCCGAGCGTTACGTTGTCCGCGACCGTGAAGACCGGCACCAGCATGAAGTGCTGGTGCACCATGCCGATGCCGGCCGCGATCGCGTCGCGCGGCGAGCCGAACCTGGCCGGCGCGCCGTCGATCAGGATCTCGCCCTCGTCGGGCTGGGTCAGCCCGTAGAGGACGTTCATGAGCGTGGTCTTCCCCGCCCCGTTCTCGCCGAGGAGGGCGTGGACCTGGCCAGGGGCCACCGACAGGCTGATCCTGTCGTTCGCCGCGAGCAGGCCGAACCTCTTGGTGATGCCCCTGAGCTCAAGTTCCACGGGTGTTCGACCGCGCTTAGACCGGGCTCTTGGTCGGGGTCGGGATGGAGCCGTCCTTGATGCCAGCCTCGACCGTCTTCAGCTCGGCCTGCAGCGAGGCGGGAATCACGCTGGCGAAGTCGTGGAACGGCGAGAGCACCGCGCCGCCGTTGGCCAGCGTGCCGACGTAGGTGCCGCCCTTGAAGGATCCCGACTGCGCCGAGGTCACCGCGGTCTGCACCGCGGTCGCGATGCCCTTGGTCACGCTGGTGAGGAAGTACTTGCAGTACTGCGCCGCGCTGACGCAGCCGTCGACGTCCACCCACTCCATGCTGACCTTCCCGCCGGACGCGTTGGCCTGCTGCACGGCCTTGGCCGCGCCGAGGCCCACGTTGCCGGCCACCGGGAAGATGACGTCCGCGCCCTCGCTGATGAAGGTCTGGGTGACCGTCTGGCCCTTGGTCTGGTTGGTGAAGTCGCCGGTGAACTCGCCCTTCTGGGTCTGCGCGTTCCAGCCGAGCACCTGGACGTGCGTACCGTGCTTCTTGTTGTAGTACGCGACGCCGTCCGCGTACCCGTCCATGTAGATCGTCACGGTGCCGAACTGCATGCCGCCGAACGTGGCGACCTTGCCGCTCTTGCTCATCCCCGCGGCCAGGTAACCGCCGAGGAAGGCGTCCTGCACGGTGTTGAACGTCAGCTGGTCGATGTTGCTCTGCTTGGCGCCGGTCAGGCAGCCGGAGGCGTACGAGCAGTCGACGATCGCGAAGGGCTGGTTCGGGTTCGCCTTGGCCGCGGCTTCCGTCGCGGCGGCCATCAGGAAGCCGACGGTCACGATGATGCCGCAGTGCTCGCCGAGGAACGTGTTGATGTTCGGCACGTAGTCACTCTGCGTGGTGGACTGCAGGTACTTCACCTGGATACTCGGGTTGGCGGCCGCCGCCGCCTGCATGCCCGCCCAGGCCGACTGGTTGAACGACTTGTCGTTGATGCCGCCGGTGTCGGTGACCATGCAGCCGAGGAACGACGAGCCTCCCGCCGACGCGGTGCCCGACGCGCTCGCTGAGGTCGCCGGCGCGGACGACGCCGCCGACGTGGTAGTAGTAGCCGCAGGTGCGCTTGACGTGCTGCTGCCGCACGCGGCGATCACGAGGCTCGCCGCGACCGCCGCTGCGGCCGCCATCAACGCGGAATGTTTCACCGTCTCCTCCACTGGACGAGTTGTGCCGGTGCCCAGGCGAGACGAGACCTCCCCCAGCCTAGACTGCCGGAAGATTAATTCCCGCTGATGCCCGCTGGGAAGACATTCTCCGGCCCTGACGGCATGTCGTTGCAGAATTGCGACTGTTAGTGCCGATTCAGCGGACGGCGGGCCCGATTTATATTTGCATATGTCGAAGTTGTTTACGTTCCGTTAACGGGAACGCGCTGCTGCCCGCGCCGCGCCGCGTCATGGGTTGCCCGCGTGGCCAAGTTGTCGCATGGTTTTTAAATGATCATCGACTGGCCGGCGCTGCGGACGGCCGCCGCCGACGTGACCGGGCGCGCGTACGCGCCATACTCGCGGCTGCGGGTGGGCGCTGCCGGGCTGACCGCGGACGGGCGGGTGGTGACTGGCTGCAACGTGGAGAACGCCTCGTTCGGCCTCACGCTGTGCGCCGAGTGCGGGCTCGTCTCCGCCCTGCACGCCACCGCGCCGCCCGCCCTGCCTGAGACGGCCCCGCCGGCGCTCGTGGCGGTCGCCGTCGTCGCGGGTGACGGCGCGCCGCTGCTGCCCTGCGGCCGCTGCCGCCAGCTGCTGCTCGAGGCGGGCGGCGCGGCGCTGCTCGTGGACACGGCCGGCGGCCCGGTGCCGCTCGGCGACCTGCTGCCCGCCGCCTTCGCCGCCCCCGACCTGTCCGCCCGCCGCGATGCCTGACGCGGTAACGCTGATCCAGCTCAAGCGGGACAACGTGCGGCCGCTGACGGAGGCGGAGATCGGCTGGCTGTTCGCCGCCTACGCCGCCGGCGAGATGGCGGACGAGCAGATGGCCGCGCTGCTGATGGCGATCTACTTCAACGGCCTGACCGGCGCTGAGCTGCGGGCCTGGACCGGGGAGATGATCGCCTCGGGCGACCGGCTCGACCTGTCCCGGCTGGCCAGGCCGTCGGTCGACAAGCACTCGACCGGCGGCGTCGGGGACAAGGTCTCGCTGATCCTCGCCCCGCTGGTGGCGAGCTGCGGCGCCGCCGTGCCGCAGCTCTCCGGCCGCGGCCTCGGGCACACCGGCGGCACCCTCGACAAGCTCGAGTCCATACCCGGCTGGCGGGCGAGCCTCGGCAACGAGGAGCTTGTCGCGACGCTCGGCACGGTCGGCGCGGTGATCGCCGCGGCCGGCGCGGGCCTCGCGCCGGCGGACCGCAGGCTGTACGCGCTGCGCGACGTGACCGGGACGGTGGAGTCGATCCCGCTGATCGCGAGCTCGATCATGTCCAAGAAGATCGCCGAGGGCACCCAGGCCCTGGTGCTCGACGTCAAGACCGGCTCCGGCGCCTTCATGAAGCAGCGGGAGCGGTCCGTCGAGCTCGCCCGCACCATGGTCGCGCTCGGCACCGAGCACGGCGTGCGTACCCGCGCGCTCGTCACCCGCATGGATACCCCGCTCGGCCGCGCGGTCGGCAACGCCGTCGAGGTCGAGGAGGCCGTCCAGGCGCTGCGCGGCGCGGGCCCCGCCGACCTGATGGAGGTCACCTACGCCCTGGCCCGGGCCATGCTCGAGCTCACGGGCATCGACGCCGACCCGGAGCAGGCGATCAGCAGCGGCCGCGCGCTCGACACGTACGCCGCGATGATCCGCGCCCAGGGCGGCGACCCGGACGCCCCGCTGCCGCAGGCGCGGCACCAGCGGGCGGTGCTGCCCGCGCCCGGTTCCGGCTGGGTGACGCGGCTGGACGCGCTCGCCGTCGGCGTCGCGGCATGGCGGCTCGGCGCCGGGCGCGCCCGCAAGGAGGATGCCGTGAGCCACACCGCCGGCGTGCTCTGCCTGGCCAAGCCGGGCGACTACGTGCAGGCCGGGCAGGCCATCCTCGAGTTGCGCGCCGATGACCCCGCCAGGTTCGCCGCGGCGATCGAGGCGCTGGACGCGCCCGGTGTGATTACGATCGGCAGCGAACCGCCACCGGAGGTTCCGCTGGTCCTCGACGACGTTGGAGCGTAGTCGCCCGTGAGCCTGACGATTGACCACATCCGCACCGCGCCGAAGGTGCTGCTGCACGACCACCTGGACGGCGGCCTGCGCCCGGCGACCGTCATCGAGCTCGCCCGGGAGACCGGGTACCGGGACCTCCCGTCCGCCGATCCCGTCGACCTGGCGAAGATCCTCGCCGCCGGGGCGAGCCGCGGTCACCTGAACCTCTACCTGGACGCCTTCCGGCACACGGTCGGCGTGATGCAGACCCCGGAGGCGCTGCACCGGGTGGCGCAGGAGTGCGCCGAGGACCTGGCCGCCGACGGGGTCGTCTACGCGGAGGTCCGGTTCGCGCCCGAGCTGCACACCGAGCGCGGCCTGTCACTCGACGAGGTCGTCCGGGCGGTGCTCGACGGGTTCCGCGCGGGCAGCGTCAAGCGGCCGATCGTGGTGTACGCGCTGCTCACCGCGATGCGCACGGCGGCGCGGTCGACGGAGATCGCGGAGCTCGCGGTCAGGTACCGGGATAACGGCGTGGTCGGCTTCGACATCGCGGGCGCCGAGGCGGGCTGGCCGCCGAGCCGCCACCTGGATGCCTTCCAGTACATCCACCGGGAGAACTTCCACATCACGATCCACGCGGGCGAGGGGTTCGGCCTGCCGTCGATCTGGGAGGCGGTGCAGTACTGCGGCACCGAGCGGCTCGGCCACGGGGTCCGGCTCGCCGAAGACATCGAGATCGACGCCGACGGCGAGGTCAGCCTGGGCAGGCTGGCGACGTACGTCCGCGACCGTCGCATCCCGCTGGAGATGTGCCCGTCGTCGAACGTGCACACCGGGGCGGCGCCGTCGGTCCAGCTGCACCCGCTGCGGCTGCTGCGCCAGCTGCAGTTCCGCGTCACGGTGAACACCGACAACCGGCTGATGAGCCAGGTTTCGCTGAGCTCGGAGTTCGCGCTGCTCGCCCGGGAGTTCGGCTACGGCTGGACGGACATCGAATGGCTCACCATCAACGCGATGAAGAGCGCGTTCGCGCCGTTCGACGAGCGGCTGCGGCTGATCAACACGGTGATCAAGCCCGGCTTCGCCGCCGCCCGCGCGGCGAGCGAAAGGCACTTCCCCGGGTATTAGCCGCGCGTCCGGTACGATCGCTTGCGATCGGACGCGCACCGGGGGGGTTACAGGGTCCGCCGCCGCTTTCGCGCGTCCGGTACGATCGCTTGCGATCGGACGCGCACCGGGGGGTACGGGGGGTCGTCCCCCCGGGTATAAGGAGTCAAGGCGGGCCGTGGCAGCTGCCAGCATCCGTTCCGCTTGTTCGATGGCAGCAGCCCGGGCGACGGCGAGCTCGGCCCGTGACCGCACCGGGCGGACCGCCTCGGCGTAGAGCTTGAGCACCGGCTCGGTGCCGCTCGGCCTGATCATCAGCCGCGCGTGGTCGCCGGCGTGCCAGATCAGCACGTCGGCCGGCGGGACGGGCTGACCGGGGGCGCGCTCGGCCAGGCCCCCCGCCAGGTCCGCCACGCCGCCGGCGCCGTCACGCAGGTCGGTTACCGTGACCGGCTGCCCGTCGAGCAGGCGCGGCGGGTTCTTCCTGACCCGGGCCACCGCTTCGGCGAGCCGGGCCAGGCCCGTCGGGCCGGCCGCGCGCACCGACCGCTCCCTGGTGACGTGCACGCCGTGCGCCAGGGAGAGCTCTTCGAGCCTCCCCGCTAGCGTGGTACCGGCTGCCGCCAGTTCGGCGGCGCACTGCAGCACCAGGAGCGCGGCGCTGATCCCGTCCTTGTCGGCCACCAGGTCCGGCCGGACGGCGTAGCCGAGTGCCTGCTCGTAGCCGAAGGCCAGTTCGGCGTCGGCGCCGGCCGCCCGCGCGATCCACTTGAAGCCGGTCAGCGTGGTGACGCAGGGCACCCCGGCCGCCTGCGCGAGGCGGCGCAGCAGCGAGCCCGAGACCACCGTGGTGGCGACGACCGGCGGCTTGGCCGCGGCGCGGCCGGGCTCGCCGCGGGCCAGGCGGGCCAGGCGGGCCAGCACAGCGTCGCCGAGCAGCGCGCCGAGCTCGTCCCCGGTGAACGCCCGCCAGCCGCCTGGTGCGCCTGCTTCCGGAACCATGACGGCCAGCCGGTCAGCGTCGGGATCATTGGCGATTACCAGGTCGGCGCCCGTCTCGGCGGCGGTTTGCCGCGCCAGGTCGAGCACCCCCGGCGCCTCCGGGTTGGGGTAGGGCACGGTCGGGAAGGCGGGGTCGGGCTGTCGCTGCTCGGCGACCGCTACCGGGGACGGCCAGCCCGCCGCGGCGAGCACCGCCCGCAGCGTGGCGTCACCGACGCCGTGCAGCGCGGTGTGCACGACCTTGAGCTCCGGGGCGCCGGGGACCCGGCGGCCGCCCGCGGCCACGTTCCTGACATAGGCCGCCGCGGCCTCGTCGGCGGGCGTGCACTCGAACGGCCCCTCCGCCCAGCCCGCGGGCAGTCGCAGCGGGTCGGTCGCGTCGATGCTGGCGGCGATCGCCTCGTCGGCCGGCGCCAGCAGCTGCCCGCCGTCGCGCACGTACAGCTTGATCCCGTTGTCCTGGCGCGGGTTGTGGCTGGCGGTCACCATGAGGCCGTAGGCGGCCCGCAGGTGCCGCACCGCGAAGGCGAGCACGGGGGTGGGCAGCGGGCCGGGCAGCATGGCGACCCGGACGCCGGCCCGGGACAGGATCCGGGCGGCGTCGGTGGCGAATACCGCTGAGCCGGCCCGGGCGTCGTGGCCGATGACGATGCCAGCGGCGGCCGCTTCGGGGTCAGCGGCCGCGATGTAGCGGGCCAGGCCGGCCGCCACGCGGGCGGTGACCATCCGGTTCATCCGCAGCGGGCCGGCGCCGGACGCGGCCCGGATACCGGCCGTGCCGAAGGCAAGCGCGCCGTCGAAGCGCTCCGCGAGCGCCGCGGTGTCCCCCGTTGCCAGCAGCGCGTCGAGCTCCGCCCTGGTCTCCGGGTCCGGGTCGGCGTCGCGCCAGGCGGCCGCCCGTGCCGTGAGGGTGCCTTCCGCGCCCGTTGCCTGGCCGGTCATCGGGCGAGCAGCTCGGCGAGCAGTGCGCCGACCCGGGCCGCCGCGGCACCGGTCGCGGCGAGCACGTCCTGGTGGTTGATCGGCTCGTCCGACAGGCCCGCCGCGGGGTTGCTGACGATGGAGATGCCGAGCACCTCGGCGCCGAGGTGCCTGGCGGCGGTCGCCTCCATCACGGTGGACATGCCGACCAGGTCGGCGCCCGCCGCGCGCAGCATCCTGATCTCGGCCGGCGTCTCGAAGTGCGGGCCCGGCAGCCCGGCGTACACGCCCTCGGCGAGCGACGGGTCGAGTCCCCGCGCCAGGGCGCGCAGCCGGCCGGAGTACGCGTCGGTCAGGTCGGTGAACCGCGACGGGACGTGCGGTGGCAGGTGGCCCCCGAGCGGAGAGCGCCCGGTCAGGTTGATGTGGTCGCTGATCAGCACCGGTTCCCCGACCGCGTAGCCCGGGTTGATGCCGCCCGCCGCGTTGGTCAGCACGATGGTGCGGCAGCCCGCCGCGATCGCGGTGCGCACGCCGTGCACCACCGCGTGCGGATCGTGCCCTTCGTACATGTGCACGCGGCCGAGGTAGACCAGGACCCGCCGCTGCCCCTTCTTCACGTACCTGACGGAGGCCGCGTGGCCCTTGACGCCCGGCTGCGGGAACCCGCCGAGGTCCGCCAGCGGCACCTCGAGTTCCGGCTGGCCGATCGCGTCCGCGGCGGCCTGCCAGCCGGAGCCGAGCACGACCGCGGCGTCGAAGCTGTCGATGCCGGCCCGCTCGCGCAGCGCGGCGGCACTCTGCCCGGCATGGGCAAAGGGATCGGTGGTGGAGTCTTCCGCACTCATGTCACTGATCATTCCGCACTGTTATCCTGCGCATGCCCTTGCATGGCCGGAGGAAGGTGAGACGCCATGAAGAACCCCAGGCGCGTGGTGAACATCGCCCTCATTGCCATCGCCATCGTCGTCGTTGGGGCGGGCGTGGTCGCGGCCACGTCCGGTGGCCGGTCCGCGAAGTCGGGGAACGCGCAGGCGTGCAACGCGTTCTGGTCCTGGGACGACTCAACCGGCCCCGCCGCGCCGGCCATCAGCGCCTACAAGCAGGCGACCACGCAGCCGCTGATCGCCGACCTGTATAACGTCTCGGTCGGGCTGCGGAACCAGGGCAAGGGGCTCAACGGCGACAAGCAGGCCAACGCGGCGTTCGCGCAGCAGTTCGCGGTCAAGGCGGAGACCGACTGCAGCAAGGCCGGCTACCCCGACCCGGCGGCCTAAAGGCGCAACGCGCTGACCACCAGCACGGCCAGGGCGAGCGCGGTGAACAGCAGGTAGGCGCCGAGGGCGCGGCCCCGGTCGCCGTGGCCGAGCTGGCGGGACAGCACCCAGCAGAACACGCCCGCCTCAAGGCCGCCGCCGATCAGTCCCCCCACCGGGGCAAACAGCCCGGCGATGACCGCCGCGCTGCCCGCCAGGTGCAGCGCGCCGAGCACGAGGGGAACCCAGAGGTTCCGGCCGTCGAGCACGCCGAGCCGGGTGAGGTCGTCCAGCCGCCGCAGCCCGACCCGGGCGCGGGCCAGCCCGACAACCGCCGAGGGCAGCGTTTCAAGCAGCAGCAACACGGTCAGCACGACAGCCAGCGCGAACACCGGCGACTCCTTCAGCTCAGCCTTCGGCGCGCCTTCCCGGCTTCCAAAGTCGACCAAGCGCTCATGGCAAGGAACCCACCTTTTCATAACTGGTGACCACCGTCGGGCACCTTTGCATAGCTGGTGACTAGAAATTCCCCATAAATCGGACGCCGTCGTGGTTCTGAGCTATGCAAAGGTGCTGGTTAGTGGTCACCAGCTATGCAAAGTAAGGCGCGCGCCAGCCGGGTCGAGGCGGAGGCGCCGGAGTTCCCCGCCGCCGCATTCGCGGGTACTCCCATCGCGAGTGTCCTGGCATCATAAAATGGTGACAAATAGCGATCTTCCAGATGCTGTCCGTAAAGTTCGGGTGGCCAGCGTGGCTGGCTGGCGTGCAGCCGGGCTGAGCCAGCCACAACTACGCTCGCTGATACGGTCGGGGGACCTGATCCGTGTACGGCGCGCGGCGTACGCGACCAAGCCTGCCGCCGAATGGGCGAAAGCCAGCCCCGAGCGCAGCCACGCGTTGCTGGCCGTGGCCGCTTATACCACGCTTGGCGCGGACAGCGTGGTAAGTCACCACTCCGCCGCCCTCATCCACGGCCTTGACGTGTACCCCGCGGCTCCAGCAGTGGTGACCTTGACGAGGCCGCCGACTAGGCGCTGTAACCGCCCCAAGTCGGACGGGGTTGCCTTCCACACGGCGGAACTCCCTGGCGCCCATGTGACCACGCTTTTCGGGGTGCGAGTCACTACCGTGCCACGGACCGTCGTGGACATCGCCCGCGCCTCGTCGTTTATGTCGGGCGTCGTCACCGCCGATTGCGCGTTGCGCGGGAACCTCAGCACGAACCGGGCCGGCCTCACCGACTTCACCACCAAAGAAGCGCTCATCGCCGCCTGCGACGCGTGCGGCGGGTGGCCCGGCATCCGGCGGGCCCGGCGCGCCGTTGACTTCAGCGACCCGCGCGCCGGATCCGTCCTCGAGTCATGTGCCCGGGTGATCTTCCACGAGCACGGCCTCGACCCGCCAGAACTCCAGTACACCGTGACCGGGGCGGACTTCCGGTACAGCGCCGACTTCTGCTGGCCCGGGCGCCGGGTGATCGCCGAAGCAGACGGCGCCATGAAGTACGCCGACCCGCAGCGCGCCGTCCGGCAACTGGAGCGGGACCAGCGGCTCCGCGACCTCGGCTACAAGGTCGTCCACTTCACCTGGCGCGACCTCTTCAGCAACCCGGACGCCGTGACAGCGCGCATTCGCAGGGCATTCGCCCCCTTAATCCTCGACTGAAGGTTGCTCAGCTGAAGGCAGCACCGCAGTCAGGTCGAGGCGGGCCAGGCGGTCGGGGTCGGCGAGGACGTCCATCTCGGTGATCCGGCCGGCGTGCACCGTCACCGCCATCAGGGCGAGCGGCTCGCCGTCGCGGACCACGAGGAAGCCGGGGCCGCCGTTGACCAGGACCGGACGGGCGAACCGGCCGAGCGGCGCGAACCGCCGGGCGTTCGCGATCACCTCGCGGGCGCCGCGGACCAGCGTCGACGGGCCGAAGGGGCCGGTGCCCGCGTCGGCCCGCAGCACCACGTCCGGGTCGAGGATGGTGAGCAGCCGCTCGAAGTCACCCGCCCGCGATGCGGCGAGGAAGGCATCGACCACGGCCCACTGCCGGCTGAGGTCGGCGGTCACGCCGCGCACGGCGCCGGCCACCGACTCGCCGGGCGAGCCGGTCATCGTCTCCCCGGCCTGGTCCGCGGCCTGCTCCCCGGTATCGCCGGCCGCCTGGCCCTCCGCGTGATTCGTGGCATGGCCGACGGCGGAGTGGGCTGGGGCGGTGCGCAGGCGCCGCCTGGCGCGGCTCGCCAGCTGCTTGGCGGCGGCCGGCGACCGGTCCAGGATCGGGCCGATCTGCTCGAACGGGACGGCGAAGACGTCGTGCAGCACGAACGCGAGCCGCTCCGCGGGTGACAGCGTGTCGAGCACGACGAGCAGCGCGATACCGACCGAGTCGGCCATGATCGCGTGCTCGGCCGGGTCGTCATCGACCCGGGTGACGATCGGGTCGGGCACGTGCACGCCGGAGTCCAGCGAGTCCTCGCGGCGGGAGGCCCGGGAACGGAGCATGTCAAGGCAGACGCGGGACACCACCGTGGTGAGCCAGGCGCGCAGGTCGCGCACGTTGCCTGTGTCCGCGCGGGACAGCCGGAGCCATGCCTCCTGCACCGCGTCTTCCGCCTCGGTCAGCGAGCCGAGCATCCGGTAGGCGACCGAGCGCAGGTGCGCCCGGTGCTCCTCGAAACCGTGCGCCGCGAAGTCCGCTTGCCAGTCCGTGTTGTTCACTGTCACCTTTCCGCGCTCCCTTCCGTCATACCCGATGACGATCCGGAACGGACCGAGGTAACACGGGAAAGGACACGACCGATGGCCGACCAACCGGTAAGTGGCAAGATAGCCGAGTCAAGCGCGATACCGGACCCGCGGGCGCAGACGATGGCGATCCAGGGGCTGGCCAACCGCGTGGTGCGCGGGCTGCTGCGCGCGCCGCTGCTGTCGCGCGCCGTGGGCAGCAGGCTGGTCACGCTGTACATCACGGGGCGGAAGTCGGGACGGCGTTACACGGTCCCGGTCGCCTATACGCGGCAAGGGGACGACCTGCTGATCGGGACGCCTTTCGGCTGGGGCAGGAACCTGCGCACCGGCGAGCCGGTGCAGCTGCGCCTCAAGGGCCGGCTGCGCCAGGCCGACGTGCGGGTCTACTCCGGCGAGGCGGACGTCACCGCCGCGTACGCGGCCATGTGCCGGGATAACCGGCAGTTCGCGAAGTTCAACAAGATCGGGTTCGACGCGTCCGGCAACCCGGAGCCCGACGACTTGCACCTGGCCTGGATGGCGGGGGCACGCGCGTTCCGGCTGACACCGCGGTGAGCGGGGCGGCCACGTCAGCCGAGCAGCTTGACGTTCACCCGGTCGCGGAGCTCGGCGAGGGTGATGCCGTAGGTGGCCAGGACGTGCACGCCGTCGGGCTGGATGTCGAAGACGGCGTAGTCGGTGTAGACGCGGCTGACGCAGGCGAGGCCGGTCAGCGGGTAGGTGCACTGCTGCACCAGCTTCGGCTCGCCCTTCTTGGTGAACAGCGTCATCATCACGTAGACGTCCTTGGCGCCGGTCGCCAGGTCCATCGCGCCGCCGACGGCGGGGATGTCGTCCGGCTTGCCGGTGTGCCAGTTGGCGAGGTCGCCGTTGGCGGCGACCTGGTAGGCGCCGAGCACGCAGACGTCGAGGTGGCCGCCGCGCATCATCGCGAACGAGTCGGCGTGGTGGAAGTAGGCCGCGCCGGGCAGCTCGGTCACCGGGACCTTGCCCGCGTTGGTCAGGTCGGGGTCGACCTGGTCGCCGGTCGCGGTGGGGCCCATGCCGAGCATGCCGTTCTCGGTGTGCAGGATGACGGCCTGGGTGCCGTCTTCGTCGGCGGGCAGGTAGTCGGCGATCTTGGTGGGCTGGCCGATGCCGAGGTTGACGTAGGAGCCGGGCGGGATGTCGTGGCCGATCACCGCCGCGAGCTCGTCCATGGACAGCGGGCCGCGGTCCGTGTGCTCGATGGCGGCGTGCTCTCGCGCCTGGCCGGGCATCAGCGGGCTCCCCGCACGGTGTAGCTCCTGGCTTCGACCTTGACGATCCGGTCGACGAAGATCGACGGGGTCACGACGGCCTCCGGGTCCAGCGCGCCGACCGGGACCACCTCGCTGACCTGGACGATCGTGGTTGTCGCGGCGGTGGCCATGACAGGGCCGAAGTTGCGCGCGGTCTTGCGGTAGACGAGGTTGCCGAGGGTATCGGCGCGGTGGGCGGCGATGAGGGCGTAGTCGCCCTTGATCGGGTACTCCAGGACATAGGCCCGGCCGTCGATCTCGCGCGTCTCCTTGCCCTCGGCCAGTGGCGTGCCGACCGCCGTGGGGCAGAAGAACGCGCCGATGCCCGCCCCGGCCGCCCGCATCCGCTCGGCGAGGTTGCCCTGGGGCACCACCTCGAGCTCGATCTTGCCCGCGCGGTACAGGCCGTCGAAGACCCAGGAGTCGGCCTGGCGCGGGAAGGAGCACATCACCTTCCTGACCTGGCCTGCTTTCAGGAGGGCGGCCAAGCCGACGTCGCCGTTGCCCGCGTTGTTCGACACGATGGTCAGGTCCCTGGCACCCTGCCTGATCAGCGCGTCGATCAGGTCGAACGGCATCCCGGCGAGCCCGAAGCCGCCGACCAGGACGGTGGAGCCGTCCTCGATCCCGGCCACCGCCTCGTCCGTCGTCTGGAACACCTGGGCGCGGCTCACCGCGCCGCGCCCCTTTCGGTGGCTTCGCTCATCACCCGGCCAAGGGTACTGCGGCGCCCGGGCGGTGAAGAGTGTGATCTGCGCCGCTTCACGGTGGGTCGCGGTTACCGGGTGCCGGTGAGGGCCTGGAGGCCGAGGCTGGCGGCGGCGACCGTGACCCACAGCAGGGCGCCGAGCAGCAGCGGCCGCGGGCCGGCCTTGCGCAGCGCGGCCACGTTGGTGGACAGGCCGATGGCCGACAGCGCGACCGCGACGAGGAAGACCGAGAGGTGCTGCAGCGGGGCCGCCTCGGCGATCGACAGCTGGGCACCGAGGAGGACCACCGAGCACTGCAGGACGGTGCTGCTCGCCCACTTCAGGCCGGGTGCGAGGCGCGCGCCCGGCTTGACGGCGATGGCGATGGCCGCGCCGATGACGGCGCCGGGGACCGCGCTGCCGACGAGGGGCACGTGCTGCCCGACGACCGTCGCCGCCGCCGCGACGGCCAGCGCGAGCGCGAGCCCGGGGGCGGTGACGCGCGCCCGCTCGCGAAGCGGCGCTTGCCGCGCGGCGGCGCTTGCCGCGGTGCCGCTCGCGGTGACCGCGCTCACGGTGCCCGTGGTCGCGGTGCCCGTGGTCGCGGTGCCCGTGGTCGCCGGGTCGGTGCGCGGGACGCTGGGCGCGGCGGCGGGGCGCGGCTCGCGCGCGGCGGGGGGCTGGTGCAGCACAGTCATGGCCGTTCCAGGGTCGCCAATCAGCTGACCTGCGAGAAGGAAGCGGGTGTTGTGGGGGTACAAGTTACCCTTGTATCGAGCAGCGACCGAGGACGGGGCGACGATGAACCAGACGGTGCATGACCTGGGCGCACTGCGGGCGCTGCGCGAGGCGGGCAGGCAGGGGTCTATCGCCGCCGCAGCGACGGTCCTGGGCGTTTCACAGCAGGCGCTGTCCGCCCGGATGCGCACCCTGGAGCGTTCGATGGGCGTCACCCTGCTCGCCCGCACGCCGACCGGGTCGCACCTCACCGAGCAGGGGCGCCTCATCGTCGGCTGGGCCGAGGATGTGCTCGACGCCGCCGACCGCCTCGAGGCGGGGCTGCGGTCGATCAGGTCCGGGGTGTCGCACCGGCTATCCATCGCCGCCAGCCAAACCATCGCCGAGCACCTGGTGCCGCACTGGCTGGTCGAGCTGCGCGGCATCGAGCAGGCCGCCGCGGAGCTGGCGGGCGCAGGGTTGGCAGGCGCAGGGTTGGCAGGCGCAGAGTTGACAGGCGCAGGGTTGGCAGGCGCAGAGTTGACAGGCACCGGGCAGGCGCCGGATAGCAGCCCGACCGTCGTGGAGCTGACCGTGGCCAACTCCACCGGGGTCATCGAGCTGGTCAGGGACGTGAAGGTGCGGCTCGGGTTCATCGAGACCCCGCACCTGCCGGCCGACCTCGTGACAGCGCACCTGCGGGACGACGAGATGCTCGTGGTGGCCGCGCCGGGGCATCCGTGGGCGCGCCGCCACGATCCGCTGCCGCTGGCCGAGGTCGCCGCGACGCCCCTGGTCATGCGCGAGGCAGGCAGCGGCACCAGGGATACCTTGACCGACCATCTGGCCGCGCAGCACCCGCCGCTGACCGCGCGGATCGCGATGGAACTGGGCACGAGCGCCGCCGTGCGGTCGGCGATCGCGGCGGGTGTCGGCCCGGGCGTGCTCAGCCGGCTAACCGTCCGCGATGACCTCGTGCTCGGCCGCCTGGTGGCCGTCGAGGTCGCGGGCCCGCCGCTGACGCGGCAGATGACCGCCGTCTGGCGGCACGACCTCGACCCGCTGCCGCCCGAGGGCGCCCGTCTCCTCGCGGTCGCCCGGGGCGCGGCACGCTAGCCTTGCGCTTGCGCGAGCAGGCTCTTGCCGTACCGGTCGCTGGCGTCGCGGACGCCGGGCAGGGTGACGAAGTAGCCGCCGCCGAACGGCTGCCCGTAGTCCACGAGGGGCTCGTTGACGAGCCGCCGCTGCACGGTCTCGAACTGGCGCTCCACGTCCTGCTGGCAGGCGATGAAGATGTGGCCCGCCTGCAGGTTGCCGTTCAGGTCCATGCCGAGGTCGTAGTTGTAGGAACCGCGCAGGGGGCGCTGGTTCGCGGTCTGCGGCGTGCGCGGGTTGGCCAGCCGGATGTGCGAGTCGAGGGGCCCGATTAGCAGGTTCGGCACGCTGTCAGCCCAGGTCACGGAACCAAGGTTAGGCTAACCTTAGTTCCTGTCCAACGGTTGCCGGCCGGTGGTGACCCACCTCATACGAGGTCAGCGGCGCGGGCACGGGCGGCGATCGCGATGAAGTTGGCGATGATCGCGGCGCCGTGGGCGGTGAGGATCGACTCCGGGTGGAACTGGAGCCCCTCGACCGGGCGGCTGGCGTGCCTGAGCGCCATCGGGATGCCGCCGGTCCGCGCCGTGACCAGCAGGCCGGGCGGCAGCGTGGCCTCGTCCACGATGAGGGAATGGTAACGGGTCGCCTGGAAGGGGCTCGGCAGGCCGCCGAAGACGCCGGCCCCGTCGTGCGTCACCGGGAAGGCCATGCCGTGCACCGGGCGGGGCGCGGCGATGATGTCCGCGCCGAACGCGGCGCCGATCGCCTGATGCCCGAGGCAGATGCCGAGCAGCGGGACGCCGGCCGCGGCGCAGGCGGTCACCGTGGCGATGCTGATGCCCGCCTCGGCCGGGGCACAGGGGCCGGGAGAGATCACCACGCCTGCGGGCGCGGCCGCGACCACCTGTCCGGCGGTCACCTCGTCGTTGCGGATGACCTCAACGCGGGCACCCGCGGCGTCCAAGAGGTGCGCGAGGTTCCAGGTGAAGGAGTCGTAGTTGTCGACGAGGATCACCAGCGGCCGGGCCGCGCCGCGTGCTGGCCCGGTGGAACCCTGGGCCATATCGTTCACGGTCCGGGGGAACCCCGGGCCAATAGAGCTGTGCCGGTGGAACCCTGGGCCGTTACGGGTGCGCTCATGGGCCGGATGCGGCGGGGCCGCTGGGGCATCCGGGGGGCGGGCGGCCAGGGAGGTCGCGAGGGCGGCGGCGACCGGGCCGGGCGGCCAGCGGAGCCAGGAGTCCTCGACAGCGGTGACCGGGATGACGCCCGCAACCGCGTTCGTGACGAAGACCTCGGTCGCCTCGGCCAGCTCATCGAGGGTGAGCGGCTTCTGGCCCACCCGGATGCCGTGGGAGTGGGCGGCGCGCAGCACCGCGGCCCTGGTGGTACCCGGCAGCAGGCGGCCGTCGGCGGGCGGCGTGAGCAGCACGCCGTCGATGACCGCGAACACGTTGGCGCGGTCGGTCTCGAGCAGCTCGCCGGTCTCGTCGGTGAGCAGCAGCTGCTGCGCGGGTGACAGCCGCTCACGGGCGGTGAGCTCGGCGAGGAGCCGCCGGTCCCGGTACTTGTGCGCGCCGAGGCCACCGGGAACGGTCACCGGGCGCAGCGTGATGGAGCGGGACGGGGACGGGGAGGTTTGCGGTATGACCTCCACCGTGGCCTGGAGGGGGCCGCCGACTGGGCGGACGGTGAGCCGCAGGCGGCCGGACGGGCGGGCGGCCAGGCAGGTTGCCAGCTGGGCGGCGAGCGAGGCGGGGAGGTCCTTGCCGTAGAGCGCGCGGACGCTCGATTCGAGGCGGGCCAGGTGGGCGGCCAGGCCGCGGGTCTCGCCGTTGGTGACGAGGAGCGAGCTGAAGACGCCGGCGCTCGGGCGCGGCAGCAGGGCGCTCGCCGGGTAGCGCGCGGCCGCCGCGGGCCACGCCGCGGACTCGAGCCCCGCGTCCGCCGCGGGCGGTGCGGCGGGGGCGAGGCCGGCGCCGACCGCGGTCAGCAGCGGTGTCGCCTTGATGAGGCACTCGGCGTACTCGGCCGCCGGGTCGGAGTCGGCGACGATGCCGCCGCCCGCGCCGAGCCAGGCCTGGCCGGCCGCGAACTCGAAGGTGCGGATCGCCACGTTCAGCTCGAGGCCCGCGGCCGGCGAGCGGTACCCGACCGCCCCGGTGTAGGCCTCCCGGGGACTGGCCTCGAGCTCGTCGATGATCTCAAGCGCGCGGACCTTGGGCGCGCCCGTCACCGAGCCTGGCGGGAACGCGGCGCGGATCAGGTCGCCGTCGCCCGCGTTCGGCCTGAGGGTGCCGGCCACCGTGGAGACCAGGTGCCAGACGCCGGGGTGCGGCTCCGGGCCGAGCAGCACGGGGACGGTGACCGTGCCCGGCACGCAGACCCGGCTCAGGTCGTTGCGGACCAGGTCGACGATCATCACGTTCTCCGCGCGGTTCTTCGCCGAGGCCTCAAGCCCGGCGCGCTGCGCGGCGGCCTGGCCGGCGTCGGCGGCGCGCGGCGCGGTGCCCTTGATCGGCTTGGAGGCGACGGTGCGGCCGGCCCGGCGCAGGAACAGCTCGGGCGACAGGGACGCGACGGCGACCCGGGCCGCGCCGGGGGCGGACACCCCGATGAAGGCGGCGTAGGGCGGGTCGAGCTCGGTCACGCCGCGGCAGAACGCGTCGAGCGGGTCGCCGGCGAAGTCCGCCTGGGCGCGCAGCGTGATGTTGGCCTGGAAGATGTCGCCCCGGTGGATGTACTCCACCGCCCGGCGGACCGCTTCCTGGTGCCGATCCGCCCCGGGCACCAGGCGGAACGGGCCGAACGCGTAGTCACGCGGGCCCGCGGCCCGCGTCGCGGCACGGCGGGCCAGCTCGGCGAGCCGGCCTTCGAGCGCGTCCTCGCGGCCCGGCGTGCACAGCGCCTCGAAGTACCACTCCCCTGTTGCCCTCGTCCGGCGCAGCACGTGGTCGTAATAGCCGAACCACCAGGCCGGCAGGGCGCGCGGGCCGGCCGGCGGCAGCGCCTCGCCGCCCGCGCTGTACCCGAGGTAGCCGATCCACCCGCCACCGAACGCGGCGGCCGCGCCGTCCGCGCCGTCCGCGCCGTCGACGCCGTCGGCGCCCTCCGCGCCGGCCACCCCGTCCGGGGCGCAAGCTCCCGCCGGCCAGGGCGCGTCGAGCACGTCGCTGAGCGGCCCGGGGGCGGACCGCACGAGCACGGGCTGCGCGGCCACCACGTCGCTGCGGCTGGCCCAGATCCCGCTGAGCGCCACGGGGTGCGCGTCATCCCGCACCAGGCGCAGCACGTCCGCCAGGGCGAGCTGCCACCCTAGGGGGTGACGTACCAGGCGGAACGCGTCTTCGGCCGGCATGAAAGCAGGCTATCCGCATGGTCGCGGACCCGCGTTGGCCGCGACGACAAATCGGGTGGTGTCACATCAGCGCGAGCCCCGGCGCTAAATAGGTAGAACCGAGCAAATTACCTGATTCCGGGGAATCTCCGCCCCGGCGGCGGGGAAGTCCTCGTGGAAACCCGGTAACGAAAGGCGGCCGATGAGCAGGCCTCTGGGCGCGATGAGCATGGTGCTGCTGCAGGCGAGGCGCAGGTGGCTGGCCGCCACGGCGGCCAGCGGCGCGGCGGCGGTCATCGCCGTCGGCGTCACCTTGGCCGTCACGCTGAGCGGCAGCCCAGCGCCGCCCAAGCCCGCCCCGCCCAAGGCCGCCCCGTCGCGCACGCACGTCACGGCCACCCCGAGCCCCACGGCCACGCGGCCACGGGGACCGTTGCTCGACCCGTTCACCGGGAAGCCGGTCCATGCGCTCGGGCCGGTGCTGGCGGTGAAGATCGACAACATCGTGAACGCCCGGCCGCAGACCGGGCTGCAATCCGCCGACATCGTGTACGTCATCCCGGTCGAGGGCGGGCTCACCCGGTTCATGGCCGTGTACTCGTCGCACATCCCGAAGGTCGTCGGCCCGGTGCGCAGCGCCAGGCAAAGTGATCTCGACATCCTGCTCCAGTTCGGCCGGCCCGCCTTCGCCTGGTCCGGCGCGACACCGCACCTGGTGCCGTTCATCGAGCGGGCGTCGGTCGCCGACCTGTACGCGCTCCAGGTCGGCGGCTACTACCGCGACTTCGGCCGGGCCGCCCCGTCTAACCTGTACGCCAGCGCGCCGCAGCTCCTCCGCGAGGCAAGGCACGTAAGCAAGGCGCGGGACATCGGCTTCAGGTTCGGCGCGCGGCCGCCGGGCGGGAAGCCGGCCAGGTCGTACTCGGTGCATTACCCCGCCGCGTCCTACACCTTCAGCTGGTCGGCGAAGGACAGGCGGTGGCTCGCCTGGATCGACGGCGCGCCTGCCATGGCCACCGAGGGCGGGCAGCTCGGCGGCACCACCGTGATCATCCAGTACACGCAGATCGCCACCTCACGGTTCGAGGAATACGGCGGGCGGCCACCGTATGCGAAGTCCACTGGCTCCGGCAAGGCCGTGATCCTGCGCGACGGCAAGGAGTTCACCGTGCGCTGGTCACGCCCCTCGGGGGACGGCGGCACCACCTACACACTCCCGGACGGCCAGCGGATGCTGTTCGCCCGTGGCCAGGTCTGGGTCGTCCTGGCTCCGGATAGCCACCACAGTTTCGGCAACGCAGCCCAGGTCTGACCGCGCGGGACGGCGGCGGCCGGAAGGGCCGCCGCCGCACGGCACCCGGCGGGCGGTGCTGGCCAGCGGGCGGTGCTGGCCAGCGGGCGGTGAGGGTGGGAGTCAGCCGGCATTCGAAGGCGGTAGGGTCCCAGCAGTAGCCGGGTGCTCGAGGAGGACTGATGGGCAGCACAGGGGCGACGGATCCCGCGGCGGTGGCCGGCTTCGCCGTCCGGGCCTTCGCGGACGCCTACCGCCGCCAGCCGGACGTGACCTGGTCCGCGCCGGGCCGGGCGAACCTGATCGGCGAGCACACCGACTACAACGACGGCTTCGTCCTCCCGTTCGCCATCACCCGGCGGACCGCCGTCGCCGCCGCCCGCCGGGACGACGGCGTCATCACGGTCCGCTCCACCTTCGCGCCGGAGGCCGTTGTCACCTTCCGGGCGGCGGACATCGCACCGGGCGCCGTCGACGGCTGGGCCGGGTACCCGCTCGGCGTCGCGTGGGCCCTCGCACAGGTCCGCGACGTGCCGGCCGCCGCGGGGGCCGACCTGTTCATCCACTCGGACGTGCCGGCCGGCGCGGGGCTGTCGTCCTCGGCGGCGGTTGAGATGGCGGCGGCCGGCGCGCTCGCCGCCCTGTGGGGGCTCGACCTGAGCCCGGCCGAACTGGCCCGGGCAGGCCAGCGGGCGGAGAACGAGATCGTCGGCGCGCCCACCGGGGTGATGGACCAGTACGCGTCCCTGCTCGGCCAGGCTGACGCCGCCGTGTTCCTCGACTGCCGCAGCCTGCGGGCCCGGGCCGTGCCGCTGCGGCTTAACCAGGCGGGCCTCACGCTGGTCCTCACCGACACCGGGGAACGCCACGCGCACGCCACCGGCGGCTACGCCGCCCGCCGCGCCTCCTGCGAGCGGGGCGCGGCCCGGCTCGGCGTCCCCGCGCTGCGCGACCTCGGGATCGCGGACCTGCCCAGGGCCGAGGCCGTGCTTGACGCGGAGACGTTCCGCCGGGTCAGGCACGTGGTGACCGAGGACGCCCGGGTCGAGGCGACGGTCGCCGACCTGGAGGCGGGCGACCTGGCCGCCGTCGGGCGCCAGCTGACCGCGTCGCACCAGTCGATGCGCGACGACTACGAGATCACCACGCGGGCCCTCGACCTCGCGGTCGAGGCGGCGCTGTCGGCCGGGGCTCTCGGTGCCCGGATGACCGGGGGCGGCTTCGGCGGATCGGCCATCACGCTCATCGAGGCGGCCCGCGTGCCGCGGCTGACCGCGGCGGTCGAGGCGGCGTTCAGCGCCGCCGGCTTCGCCCGGCCGCGCATCGGCACCGTCACCCCCGGTCCGGGCGCCCACCGGGAGGCCTGACCGGCGAAGCACCCCTGCGGGCTGCACCATTTGCTGGGTTATCCTGGCAATGATGCCTGGTCAGACGAGTAACCGATGAGTGCGCGAGCGCCACGGACCCTCGGCAGGCGGATCTTCCTCGACCTCACCCCGCTGCGCCGGTCGCGGGACTACCGGGCGCTCGTCGCCGGGCTCGGGGTGTCCGTCCTCGGCAACCAGCTCACCACGGTCGCCGTCCCGTTCCAGGTCTACGCGATCACCCGGTCCTCGCTCGTCGTCGGCCTGGTCTCGCTGGCGCAGCTGTTCCCGCTGATCTTCGGCTCGCTGCTCGGCGGGTCGCTGGTGGACGCGGTGGACCGGCGCAGGATCCTCATCGTCGTCGAGACGGCCGGCGCGCTGTGCAGCGGGGCGCTCGCGCTCAACGCGGACTTCGGACCCCAGCTGTGGCCGCTGTTCCTGTTCCCGGCGGTCACGGCGGCGCTCAGCGGCATCGACAGCTCCGCGCGGAACGCGATGCTGCCTGGCCTCGTCGGCATGGGGCTGCTGCCCGCGTCCAACGCGATCTTCCAGTCACTGTTCCAGGGCGGCGCGATCGTCGGGCCCGCCGTCGCCGGGCTGCTGCTCGCCGGGGCCGGGGTGCACCTGATCTACTGGATCGACGCGGCTACCTTCCTGCTCGCGATGTCCGCGGTCCTCACCATGTCGCCGCAGCCGGCGGTCGTCGCCGAACGGGGAACCGCGCCCGCGCGGCCCGGATGGCGGTCCACGGTGGAGGGGCTGCGGTTCGTGCGGCGCTCGCAGCCGGTGCAGGGCGCCTACCTGATCGACGTCAACGCGATGGTGTTCGGCATGCCCCGGGCGCTGTTCCCCGCGCTGGCCGCGACCGTCTTCGGCGGCGGCGCCACCACCGTGGGCCTGCTCTACGCCGCACCCGGGGCCGGCGCCCTGCTCGGCGCGCTGACCAGCGGCTGGGTCGGCCGGGTCAGGCGCCAGGGCCTCGCGGTGGTGGTCGCGGTGCTGGCCTGGGGCGCATCGATCACCGGGTTCGGCGTGGCGCGCTGGCTGCCGCTCGCCCTGCTGCTGCTCGCGGTCGCCGGCTGGTCCGACGTGGTGTCCGCCGTCTTCAGGAACACGATCATCCAGTTCGCGGGGCCCGACGGGATGCGCGGGCGGCTGATGGGCGTGCAGATGGCCGTCGTCGCCGGCGGCCCGCGCCTCGGCGACCTGGAGGCGGGCGCGGTGGCGAACGCCTTCGGCGACACGGTGTCGGTCGTCTCCGGCGGCCTCGCCTGCATCGCCGGCGCGCTGCTGGTCGCCTGGGCGCTGCCCGGGTTCACCCGGCTGCGCTCGGCCCTGCACCAGCAAGCACCCGGCTCCGCCGGCGCCGTCGCGCCGGCTGAACAGGGATGACGCGGGCCGCTGGCAGTGGCGTCAGGTGCCCGGGGCCACCCCCGCCACCGGCTGCCGGTCGTGCCCGGTCGGCGCGGCCACCGCGGCCGCCAGCTCCTGGGGGGTGAGCGACAGGGCGAACTCCCCGGTCAGCGCCGCGGCGAACTCCCTGTCGGTCAGCTGGGCGCGGGTCTTCGTGTAGCCGGCGTGGGTAACCGTGTAGGTGCGGCCGAGTATCGAGGTGATCGCGTCCGGGGTGCGCCTGACGATGACCGGCTGCCAGGTGAACCACGAGTCGGGGTGCGTGGACGTGTAGTGGTTGGACAGCACCACGTCGACCGGCTGCACCACGGCGTCGGTCCAGCGGTGCAGGGTGACCCACTGGCCGGCCTGGTGCTCGCGCAGCTTCCACACCTCCTCGCCGTGCTCCTCATCCGGGACGACCTCATAGAGCCAGCCGTCCACCTCCTGCGGGCCGCCTGAGCGGTACCGGCGCAGCGTCAGCGGCGCGGGCGGGGACGAGCCGAAGCCAGGATCGGCCAGCCAGACCCCGCCGTCGGCGCGTACCCGCAGGGTCAGGTGGGTGCGCGGGCGGGCGGCGGCCCCGCCGTCCGGCCCCACCCGGGCGAGCAGCCGCTCGACCCCGAAGCCGAGGCGCTCGAGGACGGCGCCGAAGAGCTGCGCCTGCTCGTAGCAGTAGCCGCCGCGGCCCCGGTAGACGATCTTGTCCTGGATCGCCTCGAGTGACACGTCCACCGAGCCGCGCAGGAAGACGTCGAGGTTCTCGAAGCGGATCGCGGCCAGGTGCGCGCGGTACAGGGCGTCCAGCGTCCCTTCGGACGGCTTGACCGGGCCCGAGTAGCCGATCCGCTTCAGGTACGCGTCAACGTCGAGCACGCTGACCGACCACGCGTCGGGTTCCGCGCTCATCAAGCTCCCGTTCCGGATGTTGCCTGGGTTCTCATGACTCGGCGGGCGGCGCTGCGGATGGCGGCGGGGCGGCGGCCGGCTCCGTGACGGGCTGGGCCGGGACCGGCTTGCTTGTCACCATCTTGGCGACGAGCGCGCCGGCGGCGACGCCGCCGACGAGCGCGCCGACCGCGGCCAGGCGGCCGGGGATCGAGGGGCCGATCTTGTACTTGCCGGCGCCGGTCGCGGCCAGGGTGAGCGCGAGGGTGGCGTACACGACGGGCAGTTCCACGCCGTTGCGCGCCGCCATCAGGCCGCGCTCGCGGTTGAAGGCGGCGGCGACCGTCATGGCGCCGGCCACCGCGAGCGGGCCCGCCGGGTCGGCGATGCCGGTGATGGTGAGCACGCCGCCGGCGATCTCCGTCGCCGACGCGGCCAGCGCCATCTCCCGGCCGGGGTACAGGCCGTTGGCCTCGAACACCTTGCTGATCCCCTCGAGGCCGGGGCCGTGGAACTTGCCGAGCAGCTTCTGGCTGGCATGGATGCCCATGTAACCGCCGAGAAGGAGCCTGGCACCGAGCAGGGCGGCGTCGCGCATGTTGGTCCTCCGGGAATCCGTGGCCGCTGGTCCGTACCTTTATATCTAGTGGCGCGGGCCGGCCGCGCGATAGGTGCGGCACGCCAGGGTCGCGCGGCGGCATTTGTCGGTAGTTAACGGGAGAACGCGCGCCATGGGCGCACCAGGTATGCGCGGTTGTACCTGAACGGACCGCGGACTTGGGGTTCACCGTGACGCGCAGACGGCGTGGCTGCTCGGCGCGGCCGACCCGCCGTGGGAACGCGGCGGCAGCGTGCGGTTCAGCGGGACCGCGATCATGGAGGAGTTCCACCAGCAGGCGGCCGCGGCGGCCCGGTCAGTGCTCGGCCCGGCGGAGTACGACGCTCAGTACGCGGCGGGCGCCTCCTGCGTGCGGCGGCGGCTGGACGCGCACGCCGCCGGCGGCCCGCTGCGGATCGAGATCCCCTTATCAGGGGCGCTGAAGCCGTCCGGGTCGCGCCGGGGCGGTAGCGTGGGGGCGTGGCGGTGGTGGATGCCTCGCGGTTCGCGAGCGTACTAAGGGAACTTGGCGTGCCGGGCGAGGTGCTGGTGCTGCCCGACTCGGCGCCGACGGCGGCGGCCGCGGCGGCGCAGCTCGGCTGCGAGGTGGGCGCGATCGCCAACAGCCTCGTGTTCGACGCGGACGGCGCGCCGCTGCTGGTGATGACGAGCGGCGGGCACCGGGTGGACACGGCGCGGGTCGCGGCGCTCGTCGGCGCCGCCACAGTGGGCAGGGCCGATGCCCGGTCGGTGCGGGCCTGGACGGGGCAGGTAATCGGCGGCGTCGCGCCGGTCGGTCATCCCGCGCCGATCCGCACGCTGGTGGACGCCTGGCTGGCGAAGTACGACGTGGTGTGGGCGGCGGCCGGGCATCCGCACGCCGTGTTCCCCACCTCGTTCGATGAGCTGCTCAGGATCACCGCCGGTACCCCCGTCGAGGTCGGGGAGTAGCCAGCACGGTGGCGTGGCGCCGCCGGCTTTCAGAGGTAACCCACAGGAACTATTCAAGGTTTGAACTATTCGGCAGCGTAAAACGTCTTACCTGATGTAGTGAGGAAACCCGTGCGCGAGCAGGTGCGAGGCGCCCGGGAAGACAGCCGGAAGGCCGGTGTCGAAATGGACGTACTCGGTGTTACGCCCCACCCGTTCCGGATGACCGCACGAGTGCCCGACGACATGGTCACCCTGGACACCGACGGCGAGTGGGCCGCCTGGTCCGGGTTCGGCTGCGCCACCGACGGGGAGCGCAAGTCGGTGGTGCTCGTCGCGATCGCCGTCACCTCGTTCGCCCCGGCGCCCGGCACCGCGCCGGCCGAGGAGCTCAGGGCGATACTGCGGGCCAGGCACCCGGCGGGCGCGGCGATGATCGAGGAGTTCAGCACCGCTGACGGCAATCCCGCGCTACAGGTCCGGTGCACGGTCACCGAGCAGCGCGGCGGGCGCCAGGTGACGACGGGGCAGGCGCAGGCCTTCGTGGTGTTCCCCGGGGCGGGCGCGCTCGGCGTGGTCAGCGCCGTCTGCCCGGACGCAGCCGACCTGGACCGTGCCGCGGGGCTGGTCGCCGGGATCGCGGCGCGGATGACGGTCACCGCCGCCACGGCGGCGGCCTGACGCTCGGGAGCCGCGCTCGGCGTCCGGGCGACCGGAGTGCGCGGCCGGCTCGCCGGTCACGTAGACTTACGGGAGCGTAGGTCGCTCAGTGTGCCGAATCGGATCCACGGACATCGGTTTGCATAGGCGTGGTGCCAGCAGTCCACGCAGGCCAGCGGGTTGATGACCGCTTGAGTCAGCGCGACCACCCGAGTCCTGGAGACGATTTACCCGTTGAGTGCCATGCCCGCGGAGCGCTGCCCTGCGCTCGAAACTTCCGCGCCCGAGTCTTCCCTGACAGAACCCGCCGCGAGCTTCGCCGAACTTGGCGTGCCCGCCGCGCTCGTTGACGTCCTTGACGCCGACGGCATCACCGCGCCGTTCCCCGTGCAGGCGGCCACCCTGCCCGACGCGCTGGCGGGCCGCGACATCCTCGGCCGGGCGCGCACCGGCTCCGGCAAGACCCTGGGGTTCTCGCTCCCGCTGGTCAGCCGGCTGGCGGGCGGATCGACCGCGAGCGGCCGGCCGCGCGGCCTGGTGCTCGTGCCGACCCGTGAGCTCGCCGCGCAGGTCACCATGGTGCTCAAGCCGCTGGCCAAGGCGATGAACCTGTGGGTCACCACGATCTACGGCGGGGTCTCCTACGGCCCGCAGGTGAACGCGCTGCAGCGCAGGACCGACATCGTCGTCGCCACCCCCGGCCGGCTCGCCGACCTGATCGGGCAGGGCGAGTGCGACCTGGCCGACGTCGAGATCACGGTCATCGACGAGGCGGACCAGATGGCCGACCTCGGATTCCTGCCCGTCGTCCGCAGGCTGCTCGAGACGACCCCGGACGGCGGCCAGCGGATGCTGTTCTCCGCCACGCTCGACGCCGCCGTGGACGTGCTCGCGCGGCGCTTCCTCAGCGACCCGGTGCTGCACTCGGTGGACGAGAACTCCTCCCCCGCCGAGATCGAGCACCACGTGCTTACCGTGGACGCCGCCAACCGCGTCGCGGTGATCGCCGCGCTGGCCGGCGGCGAGAAGCGCTCGCTCGTGTTCACCCGGACCAAGCACGGGGCGGAGCGGCTCGCCCGCCAGCTCACCCAGGCCGGCATCCCCGCCGCGGAACTCCACGGCAACCTGCGGCAGGGGGCGCGGTCGCGGAACCTCGCGGCGTTCGCGTCCGGCATCGCCCGGGTCATGGTCGCCACCGACATCGCCGCCCGCGGCATCCACATCGACGGCATCGACCTGGTTATCCACGCCGACCCGCCGGCCGAGCACAAGGCCTACGTGCACCGCTCGGGCCGCACCGCCCGGGGCGGCGCGGACGGCGTGGTCGTCACGCTGCAGACCAAGTCCCAGGCCCGCGATGTCACCGCGCTGATGCGCAAGGCCGAGATCACCCCGCACCCGGCGGTCGCCGCGGATGCGGAGTCGGACGTGCTCACCGAGATCGCCGGGCCGCCGGCCCCCCGGGTGTCGGTGACGGGCAAGGTCTCCGAACTGGTGCAGCCGGATGACCGGCTGGCGAGGAACGACCGGCCCGGCGTGGGCAAGCCATGGGAGGGCAGGCCGCGCCGTGCCCGTGACCGCGGGGAGCGTGCCGCGCGGCCGCGACCGGGGACGAGTTCGCAGCCGGCCGGGCAGGCATTCCGGCCGAGCGCCGGGCGCGGCGGCCGGCCCCAGGCGGGCGGGAACGTTGCCGGATCATCCAGGCGTTCCGGATATTCCGCAGGCCGGGGACGCCGCGGCTAAGTGGCGTCAGCCAGGACAGGGACGACATTTCTGGCATAACTTGCCAGGCAGCGATGCCGCGGGTCGGCGTAAATTTCCACCTGGAGTACACCGACCAGCACCGCCGGATGCGGTAGATTGGCCTTAGCCGTTGGCGGGCTTTCCGACCGCAATTCACTCCCAGATTCAAGTAAGTGCCGATGCTCTTACAGGTCGCCTTCATTGAAGACAGGAAAAATTGGCGATCGACTCCCAGGTTCCGTACGATGGCGGCCATCATGGCTGATCCGCGTGAAGTGCGCGGGTCTCAGGGAACTTCCAGAAGGACACACAGCAAAAATGGCTCAGGGGACCGTAAAGTGGTTCAACGCGGACAAGGGCTATGGCTTCATCGCCCCCGACGACGGTAGCGGTGACGTCTTCGTGCACTTCTCCGCGATCGAGGCGAACGGATACCGCAGTCTCGAAGAAAACCAGAAGGTCGAGTACAACGTGACCCAGGGGCCTAAGGGGCCGCAGGCCGCGCAGGTGCGCGCCCTCTAACGACTAGTCGCACTGGCGGCGGGGCCGGGCATCCACGCCGGGGCCCCGCCGCCAGTGTTGTTGTTACGGAGTTCGGTTTCCCGCAGTCGGGAATTCGCCTGCTTAGCAAGTTACGAAGGTTCGCCATGCAATATTGCATGGCGGCGAAATTCGCGGCGAGGCAGCCCGGGCGCCGCGGCTCGCTGCCGGGTGACGACGACGGCCGTCCCGGGGCCGGGAACAGTGCCCCGGGACGGCCGTCTAGTTCCTTATCAGGCTTCGGGGCCGTCCGGCTCAAGGGTGAAGATGTGCTCACCGATGCGCAGCGACCAGCCCTGCGGTAGCGGAGCCCCTTCCAGGCCCACCCGGGTCCACTCCGGGTCCCCGGGCGCGCCGATGTACGTGCCCGCGGCCGAGGACGCGTCCCGGACGAGCACGGTTCCGCCGATGACCGAGACATAGGCGTGCACTCGGGAGATCACGTTGTCCGGATCGTGCAGCCGGAACCCGTCCGCGTCGCCGTTGCGGACCGCCGGGTCGTTGGTGGGCTCGCGGCCGAGGACGTAGGGCCGGTCAAGGACGATGAACTGGCCGTCCGGTGAGCGCAGGACACCCGGATGGGCCACCGTCATCGTCGGCTCCGCGACGGCCTGACGGTGGTTGCCCGATCCCCACTCGCCCTCATCGGCCAGCGCTCCGGTCGCAACGGTGCCTGACCGTGACACGACGGGCTCCGCGGGCCGCACCGGCTCCACCGGGGCGGCCGGCGCTCCGGGCGCGCCCCAGTCATCCGGCTCCGCGGGCGCGGCCCAGTCATCCGGCTCGCCGTCGGGGGCGGGCTGCGCGGCCACCGCGGGCTCTGGCCGCACCGGCTCGGGCTGGACCGGCTCGGGCGGCACGGGCCCGGGCTGCGGCGGCTCGGGCTGCGCCAGCTCGGCGGGCGCGGCCTGGGGCGGCTCCTCGCTCGCGACGGCGTCCCGCGCGGAGCCAGGCGCCGCTGCCGCCGCGACGGGGGCCGCCGCACCGATCAGCACGAACCCCCGCCCGGGGATCACGCCCGCGCGCAGGTCGGATACCGGGTCTACCTGGACGCTCGCGCCTTCCGCGCCGCCGATTGCCAGCCAGTCGAACGTGCCGGGCACGATCTGGTCGACCCAGGTCAGCGCCTGCTCACCGGAGAGCTGGCGAACCGCGTCGCCGGCGCTGACCGTGCAGCGCACCGGGCCGCGCAGGAAGACGACGGCGCCCTCGGGTACCGGCGTCACGATGCCGAACGCGGCGACGTTCCCCGACAGGTTGCCGAGCACCCAGCCGGCCAGCCGGGCCGCCACCGCGGTGGCGGACTCACCGGGGCTGGCCGCCAGGTCCGCGACGAGGTCGAGAAGCTCGCTGGCGCTGGCATCGACCGCGCCGTTACGGGAAATCAGCACGACCGTGTCGCCAAACCGGCCGACTAGATCGTTGCCAGGCTCAATGCTCACTCGCATGGTCACGATGAATTCTACCTAGCTATGCAGTTCACGGGGAAGCGGTAGAAATGGGTCGCGATCCAGGTACCGCGTCGCACGGGACGGCTGTTCGCCGGGCAGAATTCAGTGGCTGTCCGTACTATCGAAATCCTTGTGACCTGATGAAACAGCCTCGTCAGATTTCCCTGACGAGGGCATGCGGCCGGCTGGTACCTCATGCGATAGGATGTTCGCATGAGCGTTACGCTGCAGGAGTCGCTGCTCGACCTCGGCGACGAGGCCGTGGCGGAACCGCTGCGGCCGGAGCGCGTGCCGCTCAGCCGCGGCGCCTGGGTCGACGTGCAGCGCGGCTGGCTGACCGGGTCCGCCCCGCTGTTCGCCCGGCTGGCGCAGGCCGTGCCGTGGCGGGCGGAGCGGCGGCGGATGTACGACAGGACGGTCGACGTGCCGCGGCTGCTGTGCTTCTACGGCGAGAACGCGCCGCTGCCCGACCCCGCGCTCGAGGCGTGCCGGGCGGCGCTGAACGGCTACTACGCCGCCGAGCTGGGCGAGCCGTTCGTCACGGCCGGGCTGTGCTTCTACCGGGACGAGCGGGACAGCGTCGCCTGGCACGGCGACACCATCGGCCGCGGCTCGACCGAGGACACCATGGTCGCGATCGTCTCGCTCGGCGAGGCGCGACCGCTGCTGCTGCGGCCCCGCGCCGGTGCCGGGCAAGGCAGCGACGCCCGCGGAGCCGGCACCGTCCGGTACCAGCTCGGGCACGGAGACCTCATCGTCATGGGCGGCAGCTGCCAGCGCACGTGGGAGCACGCCGTGCCGAAGTCGGCCCGCCCGGCCGGCCCGCGCATCAGCGTCCAGTTCCGTCCCCATGGCGTTCGTTGATCCCTTTCCGCTATTAGGCTCATAGGCTGTGGGCGCGTTTCCGTCGCTGGTGGCGACCGATCTTGACGGGACGATCATCCGGCGCGACGGGACGATCTCCGAGCGGACCGTGGCCGCGTTCGCCCGGGTCGAGGCGGCCGGGGCGCGGTTCGTGCTCGTCACCGGGCGACCGCCGCGGGTGATGAAGCCGATCGCGGCCGCCTTCGGGCACCGGGGGACGGCCATCTGCGCCAACGGGGCGATCAGCTACGACATGCGGACCGAGAAGGCCGCGGCGCTGCACCTCATCCCGCCGCCGGCGCTCGCCGCCGCCGCGGCGGCGCTGCGGGCGGCCGTGCCCGGCATCGGTGTCGCGGTCGAGTACCCGGACGGGCACGCCGCCGACCTCATCTACCAGGCGGCCAGCTGGGACGTGAACTCGTCCATCCCCCGGCTCGATGACGCCGCCCTGTTCGGCCGGCCGGCGTCCAAGCTGCTCGGCAGGCACTTCGGCTACTCCTGCGACGACCTGCTCGCGCTGGCGCTGCCCGGGCTCGGCGGCCTGGTCGACGCCACCCACTCGAACGCCAAGGGACTGGTCGAGGCGTCCGCGCTCGGGGTCTCCAAGGCCACGGTCGTCGCCGAGCTAGCGGCCGGCTACGGGATCGGGCCGGAATCGGTGCTCGCGTTCGGCGACATGCCCAACGACCTGCCGCTGCTCACCTGGGCCGGCACCTCCTGCGCCGTCGCGAACGCCCACCCCGCCGTGCTCGCCGCCGCCACGCACGTCATCGGCTCCAACGACGAGGACGGCGTGGCCGCCTACCTGGAAACGGTCTATCCCTAGGTGGGACCGAAGCGCTCGGTTTTGATCGTGCCCGGGGGGTGGCCGGCCGCGACGAGGAGACTTGACGCCGCTTCGACGAAGCCGGAGGGGCCGCAGGCGAAGATCGCCGGGTTGACCGCGGGCGGGAAGGCCGCCTCGGTGATCACGGCGGCGGTGATGCGGCCCGGGTAGCTCCTGGGCCGATCATCCGGCATGGACAGCGGGGCACGGGTGTAGAGATAGGTGACGGTGAGGGGTGAAACACTACGAGCTCTTTTCTCCTGACCATTGTTGATTGGCAGTCCTTCAGGATGAAGCAGGAGAAAAGAGCTCGCCCGTTCGGTCAACTCGGTTGAGTAGATGACGTCGGCGGGGGTGCGGGCGCTGTAGATCAGCCGGACGGGGGCCTGGCTGCGGGCCTGCGCGTGGGTGCGGATCATCGACATCAGCGGGACGATGCCGGAGCCGCCGGCGAGCAGCAGCAGGGGGCGGGGGTCGGCGGAGTGCCAGGCGAACCAGCCGCCGATGGGGCCGCGCACCTCGAACTGGTCTCCTGGCTCGGCGATGCCGGCCAGGTACGCGGACACCTCGCCGTCGTCTTGGCGCTGGACGGTGAGCTCGACCCGCTCTTCTTCCGGTGGGCCGGCGATCGAGTAGTCGCGCTGCGCGGAGTAGCCGTCGGCGGCGGTGAGCTTGACGGCGACGTGCTGACCAGGCACGTGGCCGGGCCAGCCGGGTACGTCAAGTAGCAGCGTGCGGGCGGTCGCGGTCTCGTCCCGGGTTTCCTTGACGGTCGCGACCAGCCAGCTCAGTCGCCCTGGTACCGCTGCTCGCGCCACGGGTCACCATAGTCGTGGTAGCCGAGTTCCTCCCAGAAGCCGTGCCGGTCGCGGGCCATCAGGTCCAGGCCGGTGACCCACTTGGCGGACTTCCAGAAGTAAAGGTGCGGCACGAGCAGCCGGGCCGGGCCGCCGTGCTCCGGCGGCAGCGGCCTGCCCTCGTACTCGTAGGCGACCCAGGCCTTGCCGTCGCGCAGGTCGGCGAGCGGCAGGTTGGTCGTGTAGCCGCCGTAGCTCCTGGCCATCACGTAGCCCGCGCTGGTCTGGATACCGTCGAGCAGCGTGTCGACCGAGACGCCGCGCCAGCGCGTGCCGAGCTTCGACCACTGAGTGACGCAGTGAATGTCGACGGTGACGTCCTCGGCGGGCAGGGCGGTGAACTGCCGCCAGTCCCAGCGGGTGGAATCGCCCGTCTCCGTGGTGACGGTGAACGTCCAGGTGGCCGTGTTCACCGGCGGGGTGGGGCCTGCCTGGAGCACGGGGAAGCCGCGCTCCAGGTACTGTCCCGGCGGCAGCTTGACACCGCCGTCGCGGCCGCGGCCGCGGAAACCGCGCGATACGACGTTCACGAGTTGAGCTTGACCCGCCAGTCGGCGGGCACCCGGCCGGCCGGGCCGGGCACCGGCTGGTCGAGCGGATGGCACTGCGGGCCGGGCAGTTCCGGGCCGGTCTCGTAGAAGTCCTCGCTCGGGTACGACCAGAACCAGCTCTCCCCCGGCTCGAAGCTGCGGATCACCGGGTGGCCGGTCTCCTTGGCGTGCGCGGTGGCGTGCTGGGACGGCGAGGTGTCGCAGCAGCCGATGTGCCCGCACTGGGTGCAGCGGCGCAGGTGCAGCCACCAGCCGCCCGCCACCTCGCACTCGACGCAGCCCGTGCCGCTCGGCGCGACGGTCGGGTCGACGCCAGGGATCTGTCCTGTCATGAGCTCTCCGGGTTCTCCTGGGCTTCGTGGGATTCCTGTGCCCGTTGGGCTTCCTGGGCTTCCTGGGCTTCCTGCAGCGGGAGCCGGACGGTGAACCGGGTGTCGCCGGGTACCGACTCGACGCGCAGGTCGCCGTGGTGCTTGTTGGCGACGATCCGCCACGCGATGTCCAGCCCGAGCCCGGTGCCCTCGCCGACCGGCTTGGTGGTGAAGAACGGCTCGAAGATCCGCTTCTGGATCTCCTTGGGTATGCCTGGGCCGGTGTCGCCGATCTCGACGAGCAGGTTGTCACCGTCGCGCGCGCTGCGGATCGTCAGCGTGCCCGTGCCGTGCATCGCCGAGGCCGCGTTGTCGATCAGGTTGGTCCATACCTGGTTGAGCTCGGCGGCGTAGGCGGGGATCTTCGGCAGCGTCTTGTCGTAGTTCTTGACGATCTTGACGCCCTTGAGCTTCGCCGACATCATCAGCAGCGTGCTTGACAGCAGGTCGTGCACGTCCACGACCTGGAACGGGGCGCGGTCAAGCTGTGAGTACTGCTTGGCCGCGCCGACCAGGGTGGACACCCGGGTGGTCGCGTCCTCGATCTCGTTCATCAGCAGCTCGGTCTCGACCGTGTAATTGAGCCAGCGCAGGGCGGGCTCGAGCATGTCGTCGCCGACGGTGGCCTGTACCTCCTCGAGCCAGTCGGTGTAAAGGCCGCCCTGCACGAAGACCGGGGCGAGCTGCCAGGCTTCGGTGCAGCCGTGGTCCTCGAGCCAGTCGGAGACCTCGTCCTCCCGGTCGGACGTCTCCATCGGGTCGAGCGACGGCGCCTTGGCGACCCGTTCCGCCGCGCGCTGCTGCAGTTCGACGAGCGGCTCGAGCTTGGCCTTGTCGTACTTGCCGCCGGCGATCATCTTGAGCTTCTGGCGCATGCCCGCGACCCGCTCGCGCAGGCTGGAGGTGGCGCGGACCGCGGCGGCGGCCGGGTTGTTGAGCTCGTGGGTGAGGCCCGCGGTCAGCGAGCCGAGCGCGAGCAGCCGCTCCCGCTGGCCGAGCACCTCCCTGGTCCGCTGACCCCCGAAGAACAGCCCCTCGAGCAGGTGGACCGGCATGGGGAACCACTCGTTCATGATCTGGGCGAAGCAGTCCGCGCCGAGCACGTAGAACCGGGACGGCTCGGTCACCCGCAGCGAGTTGGCATAGACCTGTGGGACCCGGTCGCCGACATAGGCCATATAGGCGCCGCTGTAGACGCCCCTCTGGCTGGTCCGGCCGACCTCGACGTCGTCTTCGCCGACCCGCCTGCTCTGCACCACGGTGCCCTCGATCAGCACGTAGAAGCAGGTGGCGGGCTCACCCTCGGCGAAGACGGGGCCGGGCTGGATCGTCTCGATGTGCCCCTCGCGGCACAGCCGGTCCAGCTGCTCGTCGGTGAGCTTCTCGAACAGGAAGAGCGTGCGCAGCTCTTCGGGGTCGCACGGGGTTATCGCCGTCATGACAGGGTCTCCAGGTACCGGTGCACGAACATCACTGCCATCGCGCCCTCTCCCACCGCCGAGGCGACCCGCTTGGCCGACTCGGCGCGCACGTCCCCCGCCACGAACACACCGGGGACGCTGGTCTCCAGGTGGTAGGGCGAGCGGTCCAGCGGCCAGCCGTACTCCGAATCGCCTTGCTCTAGCTGCTCCAGGTCGGGGCCGGCGAGCACGAAGCCGCGTGAGTCGCGGGCCACCACGCCGTCGAGCCACCCGGTCCCCGGTGCCGCCCCGATAAAGATGAACAGCTGCCCGGCATCGACTATTTCGGTGGTTTTGGCCGCCATGTCGTGCAGCGTGAGCCGCTCCACGTGCCCGTCACCGTCCACCGCGGTCACCTCGGTGCAGGTGCGCACGGTGATGTTCTCGATGCCGGCGATCTGCTGGATGAGGTAGTACGACATCGAGGCCTCAAGCGAAGGCGCGCGCACCAGCATGGTCACCGACCGGGCGAACCTGGCCAGGTAGACGGCGGCTTGACCGGCGGAGTTCGCGCCGCCGACCACGTACACGTCCTGGTCCTTGCAGCCCTCGGCCTCGGTGAGGGCGGCGCCGTAGTAAACGCCCGCGCCGGTCATCTGCATGCAGCCGGGCGCGTCGAGTTGCCGGTAGGAGACGCCGGTGGCGAGGATGACCGCCTTGGCGTCGATCGCGCTGCCGTCGCTCAGCCTGATGGTCCTGGCCGGGCCGTTCACCTCGAGCGCGGTCACCTCGCTGGTGGTGATCAGCTCGGCGCCGAACTTGACCGCCTGCCGCCGGGCCCGGTCGGTGAGCTGGCCGCCGGACAGGCCGTCGGGGAAGCCCAGGTAGTTCTCGATCCGGGAGGACTGGCCCGCCTGGCCGCCGGTGGCGTACTTCTCGATGAGCACGGTGTGCAGGCCCTCGGACGCGCCGTAGACCGCCGCGCCGAGCCCGGCCGGGCCGCCGCCGACCACGACGAGGTCGTAGAACTCCTTTTCCGGTATGGTCGCCAGGCCCACCTTCGCCGCGACCTCCGCACGGGTCGGGGTGATCAGCGGCTCCCCGTCGGCGGTGATGAGGACCGGCAACTGCCTGCCGTCGGCGGACGCCGCCTCGAGGAGCCGCCGCCCCTCGTCGGTGTCGGCGGCGAACCAGCGGTAGGGCACCTGGTTGCGGGCGAGGAAGTCGCGCAGGTCCGCGGACGGCGCGGACCAGCGGTGCCCGACCAGCTTGGCCTCCTTGACCGGCTTGCGGTCTTCCTTGCGCCACGCCCGCAGCAGGTCGTCGATGACCGGGTAGAGCTTCTCCTCCGGCGGGTCCCAGGGCTTGAGCAGGTAGTGGTCCACGTCCACCAGGTTGATCGCGTCGATCGCGGCGTTCGTGTCCGCGTACGCGGTCAGCAGCACCCGGCGGGCGTACGGGTAGACGTCCATCGCCCGTTCGAGGAACTCGATGCCGGTGAGGCCGGGCATCCGGTAGTCGGCGAGGATGACCGCGACCTGGTCGCCGCGCAGCTTCATCTGCCGCAGTGCGTCCAGTGCCTGCTCACCGGTCTCGGCGCGGACGATCCGGTTCCGCTCGCCGTACCGCCTGCGCAGGTCGCGGGCGATGGCGCGGGACACACTTGGGTCGTCGTCCACTGTGACGATCACCGGGCGGAGTTCAGCCTCGGCGTGAGGTTGCGTCATGCCCCCATCGTAAGCAGGTGCCGCCTTTGCCGGTACCGGCCCGCGCGCTGACCATGGTCGGCGCGCGGGCCGGCGTTCGGCTGTCGTCCGGCTGTCGTCCGGTTGTCCCGTGGGACCCGTCACATGCCGGACGGGTCCTGCCAGTGGTGGTGATGGTGGTGATGCAGCCACGTCGGTGCCTGGTGCTGCCCGGTCCCGGTGGTCCCGGTCCCGGTGGTCGCGGTCCCGGTCGTGCCGGTCGCCGGAGCGCCGGTCCCGGTCGTGCCCTGGCCTGCGGTGCCCGCGGGGGCCGGGAGGGTGGCCTGCTGCTGTGCGGTGTTGTAGGTCACTGCCGTGGCCACGCCGTTGCCGTCGGCGGTGACGTCCACCGGGTCGGTGAGGCCGAACGCGTCACAGCCCAGGTTCTTGAAGGACATGGACAGCCGGTTGCCAAGGAACGTGGCCAGGCTGTTCCCGATCGTGGGCACCGGGCTGCCGGTACCCGCGTCGGCTGAC
The DNA here is from genome assembly GCA_036391275.1 of Trebonia sp. Taxonomy (GTDB): domain Bacteria; phylum Actinomycetota; class Actinomycetes; order Streptosporangiales; family Streptosporangiaceae; genus Trebonia. The sequence goes on along the minus strand of DASWAE010000106.1, from coordinate 6,538 downwards.
GCGTCGAGCTGGTCGTGCGCCGGCGCGATGTTCACCATGTTCATGCAGTACGCGGCGGCGACCTGGTTCGGGTCCGTGTTCGCGGCCAGCTGCGGCTGGTCCACCAGCGATCGGTACACGTTGGTCTTGGCGATGCTGTAGTTGCCGCCCACCAGCGTCATCTCGTCGTTGGTCGGGATGACGGCGACCTTGCCCTTCTGGTTGGCCATGGCGCTCAGCTCGTCAAGCGCCTGCGACGACTGGGTGCCGTTCGCGCTTGTCATGTCGTTCGCGGTGAACGTCTTGCAGCCGTTGGCCGGGTCGACGAAGTAGCCGAGCAGCGCGTTGTCGCTGCCGTTGGTCAGCACCGTCGCGTCGCCCAGCCGCGTCTTGTTCCGCGGGGTGGCCTGCGCCGTCCGGCCGTCACCGGTGAGCAGGTACTGCGAGTAGATGTTGTCGCTCTGGTCCTGGTCGATGAGCGCGAAGTCCCGCGTGGTCTGGCAGGGCTGGCCGTCGGACGCGGTGCCGAGGGCCGGCACCTTCAAGATGCCCTTCGCGATCTCGCTGTTGGCCAAGGTGTAGAAGGCGACCGCGTTGCAGGCGGAGACCTGGCCGATGACCGACTGGCCGAGGGCGTCAACGCAGCCGCTCGAGCCCTGGAACGCACCGGGGCCGGTGAGCAGCAGGTTGGTGCCGTTGAACCCGAAGTCGAGGATGACCTGCGAGCCCCGGGGGATGCGCGGTACGACCGGCCGGGCCGCGGGCCTGGTGCCCTCGGTGATGATCAGCGGGTTGTACACCTGGACCTGGCCGTTGGGCGACAGGATCGTCGCCTCGACGAAGGCTTCCTGGGCCGGGTTGGCCATCGAGCAGCCGTCGCCGAGCCGGTACGGCGTGGCCAGGCCCTGCGCGGTCAGCGGGTTCCACGGCACCGACAGGGTGCAGTTGCCCGATTGAGTCGCCTGGTCGGGTGACTGGTCCAGGTTGATGGCGGCGCCCGTCCCGTCGACGGGATCGGTCGCCACGTCACCGAGCTGCGTTGTCGCGATCGGGCCGGTGTCGAACGTGTTCGGTGACACCGGAATCCTGGGGCCCGCTTGCGTCGTGGCCGTCGTTGACGGGCAGGGGGTGGACGGGGCAGCGCTCGGGTTCCCGCTGGGACCGTCCGATGCCTGAGCCGACGCGGTAGAGAGGCAGTTGCCGAACGCGGCCTGGTTGACCGACGACACGCCATTGTCGACGAGCGAGATACAGACAACTGCTACCGCTACCGCCGCGAGTGATGCCACCGCGGTTACCGCAACCTGCGTCTTCCTGTTGTTGCGACGGAACCTACGACGCCATGCGGACCTAGAACGGGGGGACATTCTTCTCCTCCTCGATAGTCCGTCGTGACGCTCCCGTGATCAAGGTAGCGATGCCGAAAGAACCACGAAGGGGAGATTACAAAAAGATTAAATCTTTGTCCTAGTTATGCATTCTATCGAACCTAATGTCCGGTTTAATGACAACGAAACGGTATCCGTTCACTCTCTAGAAGCTCTGCGTAGGCCTGCTGACCAGCGCCTTGGCATGATCAGGAAGGGTTTTTGGTGCCCCCGCGCTAAAAGGCTTCATAACAACACAATCCTTCATGATCTTGACGCTGCCAGGGGGAATGCGGAAAAACACGTGGCGCATTGGTCTTACAGGACTCAGTGGCCTGAGGGGCGCGATGTGCTGCGCGACCTCATGGGTATTCGACGCGGCAGGGATGCCGGTGCCGAGGTCGAGGAACTGCCTGACGCCCTGCTCCCCGGCGAGGAAGCGGACGGTGCGGCCGAGGAAGGCCCGGGTATTCCTGCGGATGCGACCATGTCTGGTAGCCGGGCGATCGCCTCGTCGCCCGCGACCCGGTCCGCCTCGAAGTGGTCCTTGCCACCGAGCCACTAGTCCTGGACGCGGGCGATGTGCGCCACAGTCGGGTCGATGGTCCGGGTCAGCGCGGACACCTGCTCCGCGGTCGCGGCGCGGCGCCAGTCAGCGCTCGGCGTCATGAGTCACCACGGTCCGTTCGGAACTTTCCACTTGTTCAATATCTACGACCGATCCGTTAACATCCAACGGATGTCGCGTTAATTTCCGTTAATATCCGTTGCCTTCTATAACGTTTTGCAGCGGCTGGCCGGCGGCGAGGCGCCGCAACTGCTCGGTGACCACCCGGTAAGCGCGGTCGACGGCCTCGTAGACCGCGCCGCCCACGTGCGGGGTGAGCAGGAGCCCGGGGGCTTGCCAGAGCGGGTGGCCGTCGGGGAGCGGTTCCGGGTCGGTCACGTCGAGCGCGGCCGTGATCCTGCCGCCCGACAGCTCGGCAAGCAGCGCGTCGGTGTCCACGATCACCCCGCGGGCGGCATTCACCAGGAGCGCGCCGTCCTTCATGGTGCGAAGGAAATCGGCGTTGACCAGCCGGACAGTCTCCTTGGTGACCGGCACGAGCACCACCACGACGTCCGCGTCCGCTAGGAGCCGCGGCAGTTCGTCAATCGGGTGCACGCCGTCGCGGGCGCGCCGGGCCACCCGGTCGATGGTGACCTCCCAGCCGGCCAGGCGGCGCTCGACCGCGGCGCCGATGTCGCCGTACCCGACGATCAGCACCCGCTTGCCCGCGATCAGCGGGCTCAGCGCCGGGTCCCAGCGGCCGTCGTGCTGCGCGACCGCGAACCGGGAGAACTTGCGCAGGCTGGCGACGATCATGCCCACGGTCAGCTCGGCGGTAGCCGCCGTGTGCGCGCCCCGGGCATTGCAGAGCGTGACGTGGCTGGGGAGATACGGCAGCACGTGGTCCGCGCCGGCGGAAAGGAGCTGGACGACCTTGAGGCTAGGCAGCGTCGCGATCTTCCGTACCGTCTCCGGCTGCACGCCCAGCGGCAGGACGACGTACTCGACCTGGTCCGCGCTGTCGGGCAGGTCGTCGCCGCCGTTCCACACGTCGGCCTCGATGCCCGCGGGCAGCGGGCCGAACCTGGCCGGCGCGTCAGGCAGCCATACCCGGGTCACGGGCAAGCTCACAGGCCGAAGCCGGCGCGGCGGTCCTGCGGTACCAGGTCGGCGTACTCCGGGTGCTTCTTGATCCAGGAGCCGACGTAGGGGCAGAAGGGCAGCACCGCGAGGCCGCGCTCGCGCGCGTCGTCGAGGGCAAAGCGCGCCAGGTGCCCAGCCAGGTGGGCGCCCTGGAAGGCCGGCTCGATCTCGGTGTGCTGCAGGCTGATCGTCGCGTCCTGCAGCCGGTACATGATGACGCCGGCCAGTTCACCGTCGACGTGCAGCTCGTACCGGGAGGCAGCCGCATTGTCCGTGACCGCGGGCGCGCCCGCGGCGGCTGATTCCATGGTCGGTACCCTACGCCGGAGTCATGGCGCGGGGCGGGGCAGGGGGTGCGGTGCCTACACGCCCGCCGTCGCCGGGATGCCGACGCCGGCCGAAACCCGGACGAGACCCGCGGGGTGCTGCCCCGGGTCCTGTGCGGCAGTGATCACCACCACCGGGCAGGCCGCGCGGCGCAGGCAGGCGCGGATCACCGGGCCGACCGAACGTCCCGCGCCCGTGTCGCTCGCCGTCCCGAGTACCAGCATGTCCGCACCCGCGCAGCGGTCAAGGAGAACCCGCGCGGCGAGCCCGTCAACGACCTCCACCCGGACCGCTACGTCCGGGGCCTGGTCGGCCTGGACCGAACGCACCAGGTCATCGATGGAGTCGGCGGAGGAGTCATCGGGGCTAGCTTGCACGGGCACGGCGTAGCTGGCCAGGCTGTAGCACTGCGCCTCCCGCACGTGCACCGCGTGCACCTCAGCCCCGCGCAGGGATGCCTCTCGGTACGCCCACCGGAGCGCCGCGACGGACTCGGCGGAGCCATCTACCCCGACCGTGACCCATCGCATCGCAGGAACCGACATGCCAGAACCCCCTCGCTACCTTCTCTTGTGCCGCCGCCTGACGCGCTGTCCGCCATCCCCGGGGCGGTTCAGTCAGGGGTTCGTTCTTTCCCAAAGCTTGATGCTAATCCCGGTCTCGTGTCCTTACGAGACCCCCGCCGCGAGATTTTCCCTGGGTATTGGCTGCTCAACCGAGGACGCCGTTAAGTTCTCATTTCGATGAGACTGCATATCCGGATGTTCTGGGCAAATCGCCAGCCCAGCCGGTCCGGCCGGCACCGGGCGCCGCGCTCGTCGCTAGGCGCCCGCCGGCGAGCGAGGGCGCGACGGTAAAACACGTGCGTCCCCGCCCGTTTCCGATTATCCCGAGGGATTGCGCCTGCCCCTTTCCGCGCAACAGCCGCATGAGGAGCAGGCGCGCCGTTAAGCGATGGGTTCCTCCGCTACCGCGGCGGCGCCCTTGGGAGAAGGGCAATAGACGGTCCCGAGGAAGTAGCCGTAGATCCAGTGCCACAGGAAGATGCCGAACGTCACCTTCCAGCCGAGGCTCGTGGACAAGAAGCCCGCGTGGTGCGGGACGTATACGGCCGGCACCCACCAGGCGGCGCTGATGACCCCGAGCACGGTGCCGTACAGGATGGCCTTGATCAGGTTCCCGAGCATGGTATTGCGGAGCGGGACCAGGGGATGGAAAAGCAGGGCGAACAGCAGGGCGAAGAACACGCCGTCAGCGAAGTGCGAGAGTTCTCCGATGAGGTACGTGGCCGCGGTGGGCGTGCTGCCGACGGTACCCAGAATGAGCTGGCCGTTGACGACTGGCCAGTTCAGGCTCGGCAGCCCGAACCCGGGGAACCAGATGCCGAAGACGGTCGCGAACTGAGTGGCGGCCGCGCCGGCGAGCACTGAGCCGCCGACCGGGTGCCTGACGAGCCACGCCCGCCAACGGGGCAGTGAGTCGTCTGTTGGAATGCGCGCTATGAAACCGGAATGACTTGGCGCGGCAGGCCTGCTTTCCGCGCTGATAGCACTCATGAGAAACCTCCTCCTTTCACGCTCCCAACTGCCCAAATTGTGTTCCCGGGAAGGGCGATCGGCAATATCCGATATGATTTCAGGATCAAAACTTTAGGCGCACGGGCCCCGTCAACAACGCATGCTTAAATGCGTCGCAGAAAACCCCCGGATAATGCTTCGTCAGCCGGGACTGACCGTGACGTGGCTGCCGGTGCGGGACTTGCGGACGTGGACCTGGGCAGGCACGCGCTGGCGGAGTTCGGTCACGTGGCTGACGATGCCGACGATGCGGCCGCCCGCGCGCAAGCCGTCGAGGACGCTCATCACCTCGTCCAGGGTTTCCTCGTCCAGGGTGCCGAAGCCCTCGTCAATGAACAGGGCCTCCATCGGGGTGCCGGCCGACTCGGCGGTTACGACGTCGGCGAGGCCGAGGGCGAGGGCGAGGCTGGCGAGGAACGTCTCGCCGCCGGACAGGGTGGCGGTATCCCGGTCAATGCCCGTCCAGGCATCGCAGGCGAGCAGGGAGAGGCCCGCCTTCGCGTTGCCCTTCTTCACGTCGGAGTGGACCAGGGAGTAGCGGCCTGCCGTCATTCTGAGCAGGCGCTCGCTCGCCGCCGCGGCCACCTCTTCCAGCCGGGCCGCGAGGACGAAGCTGGACAGGGTCATCTTGTACTGGTTCGCGCCGCGGCCCTCGATCAGGTCGGCCAGTTGCCTGATCCGGTCCGCCTCGTCGGTGAGCGGCCGCAGCGCGGCCAGCGCGTTATCGAGCTCGGGCCGCAGTCCGGCCAGCTGCTCGGCCCGGTGGCGGGCCGTGCCGTACGCGGCGCTGGCCTCGTCGAGTGCCAGCTGAGCCGCGCCGACCGCGCCCGCGGCATCCGCCACCGGGGCGGGCGGGTCGAGCGGTACGGCGAGGTCCGGGTCGGCGAGCAGGTCGGCGAGCGCCGCGGCGGTGAGCAGCGCCTCGGCGAGGCTGGTCGCGGCGGCGATCGCGTCTTCCAGGTCCGCGCCGCCGAGCTGCGCGGCCAGCTCGGCGCGCCGGTCCGCGGCGCGGGCATCGGCGGCGCCAGCTTCCGCGTGGGCCGCGGCGCGCTGCTCGGCCAGCTCGGCGCGCCTGGCCTGGTCAGCGGCGATGGCCGCGTCCAGGTCGTCGAGCTCGCGCTGCAGTTCTTCGAGGCGCGCGGCGGCGTCGGCCAGGCGGGCCGCTCCGGTGTCAAGCAGCTCCGCGTCGGCCTGGGCCGCGGCGGCGACGGCGGTCAGCGCCTGCGTGTCCAGGGTCGCCGGGACCGGGTAACCGGTGTCACTCAGCCGTCGGGCCAGCTCGCCGAGCAGGGCGTCGACGGCGGCCACCTGCTGCCCGGCCTGGTCCGCCGCCTGTGCCGCGTCGCTGGCCAGCTTGAAGGCGGCTTCCTCTTCTTCCCGGCTGACGGGCGGGAAGGATGCCGCGTCGACTGGGTCCGGGTGGTCGAGTGAGCCGCAGACCGGGCAAGGGCTGCCGTCGGTCATCCCGGCGGCTAGTTCGGCGCGCATCCCGTCGATGCGCGCGGCGCGGACGCGCAGCGCCTCGGCCTGTGCCGTGAGCGACCTTTCCCTGGCGGCGAGGTGCGCCTCACGCAGCCCGCCCCGGTTGGCGTGCC
>DASWAE010000105.1:0-3440 GCA_036391275.1 Trebonia sp. | reverse complement strand
GAGCGGGATGCGGAGGAGGTCCCAGGCAACTCGCACCGCCACCGCCGGTCGCATCTGCATGTGCGACCCGCGCCGGTCGGCCCAGCGGATCGGCACGACGGCGAGGCGGTAGCCGCGCCTGCGGGCCAGGTAGATGAGCTCGACGTCGAAGACGATGCTCGTCACCCGCTGGCGCGCGAAGAGGTCGCGCGCCGCCTCGCGGCTGAAGCCCTTGAAGCCGCACTGGGTGTCCTGGACCGGACCGACGACCCACAGCGCGGCGAGGGTCCGGAAGGTCCGGCCGAGCAGGCGGCGATAGAGCGGCTGGCTCGTCCGCATGTCCGAGCCGTCGGGCTGGATGCGGCTCCCGAGCGCGACGTCGGCCGTCTCGAGCGCGCACGTGAGCACCGGGAGCTGGTCCGGCGGCGTGGCCATGTCGGCGTCGGCGAAGACCACCAGATCGGAATCGGCGGCGAGCATCCCCGCGCGGACTGCCGCTCCCTTGCCGCCGTGGGGCACCGTCAGAAGGTCCAAGCGGAAACCACCGTGCGACGCTGCCTCGGGTCGGCGACGGACGAGCTCGGCCGTGCCGTCGGCGCTGCCGTCGTCCACGACCAGCACCCGGACGTCTTCGGGCAGCGAATCCGGCCCTGGAGCGCCCTCGCGCGCCCGCTCCCCCGACCGTCGCAGATAGCCGAACAGCTCGTCGAGGGCAGGGCCCAGCCGCTGTTCCTCGTTGTAGGCGGGCAGGACGATCGTCAGCGAACGGGCGGGCATCGTGGCGGCAGTCTAGCCGACGAACCTGGCCCATCGGAGCCGGCCGAACGTACCGGTCCAACGACGGGTCGGGCGATGCATCATGGACCCGCCCATGAGGATCCGATGAGAACCGTGGCCCGCGTGTTCACGGCAGGCACACCGTCGAACCGCCTGTTCCGATTCGCCCTCGGTGTGCTTGCCGGGGCGATGATCCTGGCCGTCGCCCGGAACCTGGTGCTGTCGTTCCCGACCGGCGTCGACCTCGAGATCCCGTTGCGCGCCGCTGAGCGGTGGCTCCATGGTGGCGAGCCGTACGTGGCGAGCAGTTTCCAAGTCGAATCCGGGCCCGGGCTCCCCTACCTCTATCCACCGTTCCTGCTTCCCCTGCTCGCGCCGCTCACGTCCGCCCCGCGATCCCTGGTGCTCGCCGCCTGGTGCGCAGTGTGCGGCCTCTCCGCCCTCGCCACGCTCCGTCGATTGGCCGTGCCCTGGCGGTATGTTCCAGGCTTCCTGCTCTGGCCCCCATTCCTCGAGGGGATCCTCGGCGGCAACGTCCAGATCCTGCTCTTCGCCGCGTTCGTGTTCGCGTTCTGGGCACAATCGTCCGCGCAACCTGCGGAACGACCGTTCGCGCGCCTGGCTGGTTCCGGCTTCGCCCCGGCCTGGCGCGCCGGCCTCGCAGCAAGCATCGGCCTGCTGAAGATCACCCAGGTCCACGCCTGGCTGCTTGCGCTGCGTGCGAATCCCCGAAACGCCCTCCTGGCAGCCTCGGTCTTCGCCGCGCTGGTCGCTTCGACGTTGCCGTTGACGGGCTTCTCCATCTACCTCGGATGGCTCCACCAACTGCAGCGGGCCAGCGACCCGGCGTGGATACCCGGCGGGCCCGGGATCGGGAGAGTCCTTCCATCGCTGCTGGTCGCCCCGGTCGTGCTGGCTTCCGCGCTCGCCACGTTCAAGGTGCCGCGGGGGACCGCTGCCACCTGGACGGGTGTCCTCCTCATCGTCGGTTCACCCTCGCTCCACTCGTTCGGCTGGCTCTTCCTGCTCCCGGCCCTCCTCACGGTTCGTGCGGAGATCGCCCTTATCGCCGTCCTGTGCCTTGCCTCGTACGGCGTGGCGTTGTACTGGCTGGCCTTCGTGCTTGTCGTAGGGTGCCTGGCGCTGGGACACCGGTGGCCCGCGTTCCTGGAGCATCCCCGTCTGGTCCGATCCGACCGGCTACGGACGACTTCCAGGGGCGGCGGTCTGGACACGACTGCGGTCCACGTCGCGTCCCGGCGTTGATCGGGCTACCGCGACCGCCACGACCACGAACCCGACAGCGAGCCACGACAGGACGGGATCCACGATGGCGACGGCCGCGATGGCGGCCGCGCCCGCCAGGAACGCGGCGACGCGGCGCAGGTCGCGCGGAGCTGAGGCGCGCGCCACTGCGACGATCGCGAACGGCAGCAGCGCGATCGGGTAGTGGAACCATGTGACGGGAAGCAGCACGAGTGACATCGTGACGGCGACGGCGAGGCTCAGGACAGAGTCGCGCAGTCGCCACGCGACGATCGCCGCGGTCAGCGTGGCGAGCAGCCCGGTCCAGGTCGCGAGAGGTGCCGCGAGCGACGGGTCGTGGGCGAGGAGCGCGAGCTGGCTGCCGGGTCCGATGTTGAGGCTCGATGCGAGGCGGGCGCCGCTTCCTGCGCGCAGAACCCCCAGGTAGTCGTGCCACGGTCCCGTCCCTGCGAGGACCAGGCTCGAGGCGACGGCGACGCCGACCGTCGCGATGGCGGCGGCGGCGATCCGCCCGGGCTGCGGTACTGGTTCGCCGCGATGCCACGTGGTGCCGCCCCGGACGAGACACCAGAGGATGACCAGCGCCGGCTGCAGCTTGGCGACCGCGACGAGGCCGAGGGCGACGCCGCCGGCGACGGCGAGGGCTGAGCCGCGGGCCGTCTCTCGCGGCGGGGCCAGGACCGCCAGCGCGACGAGCCCGTAGGCGGCCGGCAGCCACAGGTCGAGGTTGCCGAAGAGTGCCGCCACCGCATACGGGTACACGAACGGCAGGACGGCGACCACGGCGATCGCCGTCCGCGTCCCGGTCCCGGGCCGGCCCACGCGCCGCGCGAGTGCCGCGGCGACCAGGGCGATGGCCGCGGTCGCGGCGGTCACCCAGCCTGCGAGGACGACCGATAGGGGCAGCGGGGCGAGGACGGCCATCGCCTGGGCGACCGGCGGCGGGTAGGAGTAGAAGAGATCCTCCGCCTGGAGGCTGCCGCTCGTCTGGGACCGGTCATACGGCGAGAGTCCCGCGGCCACCCGACGGCCAGCGCGGAACAGCAGGTCCAGGTCGAATCCCGCATGGGGCGGGTGCTGGCCGAGCATCGTCGCGGCGAGCAGCGCGAGGCCGCCCCAGCCGATCGTCCCGAGCATGATCGCGACGAGCAGCAGGAACCGAGAGCGCCTGGCCTCGGCCCCGGTGACAGCCTCCACCCCGGCATCGTAGACGCGGCCGAGGCCGCCCCGGGTGGTCCGCCCGCGGGCCGCGGATGACCCATTCGTACCGGGCGGAGGAGGCCGGACCCGGTGCTATCCTGCACCGGCCGTGCGCACCGCCGTCACCCTCTACGCGCTCGCCCTGCTCGTCCGGCTCGCCCTCATCGCCCTCTACCCGAACCCGGCGTACCCGGACGCGTACTACTACGTGGACGTCG
>DASWAE010000104.1:0-4597 GCA_036391275.1 Trebonia sp. | reverse complement strand
CGCGCTGGCCGCCGCCGCGCTCGATTGCGCGGCGGCGCTCGCCCGGGCCGCGCTGGCCGCTGAGGCGCCGGCGCCCGCCGCGGTGCGGGCCTGCGTCCCGCCGGCCACCAGGCTGATAACGATGACGCCGAGCGCGGCCACGGCAATGCCCCCGGCGACCGCCGCGACGACGACGCGGCGGTTCTTGCGCGGGGCACCGGGCTGCGCGGGGCCGAACCGCGCGGCACCGGGCTGGCCAGGAAAGGCATGTGGGGGAGCCTGCCCGCCACCGAGCGCGGGCATGACCGCCGTCGAGTCACCCGGCTGGCCCGGCCCTGTCCGCGGCATGGGGCCATAACCCGCGGACGTCAGGTTCTCGGTCACCGGCGGCAGGTCGAAGCGGGTGTCCGCCGAACCAGGCGGCTGCGCCGCCGCGGGCGGCACCGCGGCCGGCGGCACCGAGGGCAGCGCGGGCAGGTCGAACGCCGTGGCCGCGGGGTCGCCGGTCACCTGCGGCAGGTCGAACCGCGTCGCGCTCAGGTCGGCGTCGCTCGCCGCGTCCGCGGTGACCGCGGGCAGGTCGAATGCGGTCTGCGCGTCGGGTGCCGCTACCGCGGGGTAACCCTTGGCGTGCCGGCCGGTCGAGCCGGCTGCGCGCGCACCCGTTTGGCCGGCCCGGCCGAGCTCGTACTCGCGGATCAGCGGCTGGGCGTCGATGCCGACCGCCCCCGCGAGGGCGCGCACGTACCCCCGGACGTACAGGTCGCCCCCGCAGGCCTCGTAGTCGTCCTGCTCGATGCTGCGGATGACTGTCTCACGGATCCTGGTGCGCTCACTGAGCTCATCGACTGTCAGGCCCGCTTGGGCACGGGCCTCGGTCAGCGTTTGGCCAACAGTCACGAAGCCTCCACGTACCGACCTGTGTTAATCATCTTGTGACAGAGTAAATGCCGGAGGTCTTCCGTTGCGCCTGATCAGGGATTTTCCCGGTCAGTCGCCGTCTTCGGTCCCCCAGCGGAGGTAGCTCGCCGCGCGGCGCGCCCGTTCCCTGACCGCCGCCACGTCGTCTTCGGGGCCGCCGACTATCGTGACGTGCCCGATTTTTCGTCCGACGCGGACTTCCTTACCGTAAAAGTGGACTTTAACCGCCGGGTCGGCCGCCATTACATGGATATACCGGTCGAAAACGTCCGGGTCGGTACCGCCGAGCAGGTTAGCCATGACGGTGAAGGAGCCGTCCGGCGGCGAGCAGGAACCGAGCGGCAGGTCAAGCACCGCGCGCAGGTGCTGCTCGAACTGGGAGGTGCGGGCTCCCTCGATCGTCCAGTGGCCGCTGTTGTGCGGCCGCATGGCCAGCTCGTTGACGAGCAGGCTGCCCTCGCGCGTCTCGAACAGCTCGACGGCGAGCAGGCCGGTCACGCCGAGCTCCGCCGCGATCCGCAGCGCCGTCGCCTCGGCCTCGACGGCCACGTCCGGGCTGAGCCCGGGCGCCGGCGCGATCACCTCCCGGCAGATGCCGTCGACCTGCACGGTCTGTACCACCGGGTAGGCCGCGCCCTGTCCGGACGGTGACCGGGCGACCAGCGCCGCGAGCTCCCGCCGGAACGGCACGAACTCCTCGGCGAGCAGCTGGATGCCGTGCGCGATGACCTCCTCGACCTCCGCGGTGGACGCGCAGACCCAGACCCCCTTGCCGTCGTAGCCGCCGCTGACCGCCTTGAGCACCACCGGCAGCCGCCCCCCGGTGAAGGCCTCGACGTCCGCGACGGACGAAACGGCCGCGAACCGGGGGCACGGCACGCCGAGCGCGCGCAGCGTCTCGCGCATGGCGAGCTTGTCCTGGGTGTAGCGGAGCGCGCCGCCGCCCGGCCGGACCAGGGTCCCCGCCGACTCGAGCTCGGCCAGGATCGGGCTGGGTACATGCTCATGATCGAACGTGATAACGTCACATCCGGCCGCGAAAGCGACCACGTCAGGCATGGAGAGATGCGACCCGACCGTCACGTCATGCGTGACGAGCGCCGCGCTCTCCGACTCCGACTCCGACAGCACCCGGAACGTGACGCCGAGGCCTACCGCGGCCGCGGCCGTCATGCGGGCGAGCTGTCCGCCGCCCACCATTCCGACCACCGGCATCCCAGTGCCGGACTTGCGCACGATGGGGCCAGCAGGTCCCGCAGGTGACAGTGGTGAAAGCACGCGGTGTAGCCTACGCGGAACCGCTCAATACTGGGTACAACCAACGTGGCGAAACGAGACCGCAGCGTCGCGACGCTCCCCCGCCAGCCCCACCGTGGTCTCGCTAGCCAAGCGAGGCTAATCAGCTCCAGGCCAGCCCCCTGGCCGCGCAAGTCCGCAGGGAGTACGAATGTCAACGGTACGCGACGACGACATTGAGGTTAGAGAGGGAACGTACGGCGAGAAGGTCATCGCCGTCGAGCCCGGCGGAGCGGAGTTCATCCCGCTCAACGAGCGGCACGGCCGCCCCTTGCAGCTGTTCTGGACCTGGACCTCGCCGAACATGGAGTTCGCGACCGTCTTCGTCGGCTTTCTCGGTGTCGTGGTCTTCGGCCTCAGCTTCTGGGCGACGGTCCTCGCGATCGTGCTCGGCACCGCGCTCGGCGCGATCACCCAGGGCATCCTGTCTACCCAGGGCCCGCAGTACGGCGTTCCCCAGATGGTGCTGAGCCGCCGCGGGTTCGGTTACTGGGGCAACGTCCTGCCCGCGGGCATCAACGCCCTGGTCGCGGGCATCGGCTGGTTCGCGGTCAACAGCGTCAGCGGCGCGCTCGCGCTGAACGCGCTGAGCCACATGCCCGAGGTGCTCTGCCTGCTGATCGTGGTCGCGGTGCAGCTGGCCGTGGCGTTCTTCGGCCACAACCTGATCCACGTCTTCGAGCGCTACGCCTTCCCGGTGCTCGTGGTCATCTTCCTGATCGCGTCGGTGTGGACGCTCAGCAAGGGCAACCCCGGCGCGGCGCACAAGACCATCCCCGGCGCGTGGCTCATCGAGTTCGGCGCGACGTTCGGCTACGCGGTGGGCTGGAACCCCTACGCCTCGGACTACACGCGCTACTTCAAGCCGGACACGAGCAAGCGGGCGATCGCGCTGTGGGCCGGCCTCGGCCTGTTCCTGTCCTGCGTGCTGCTCGAGACCGTCGGCGCCGCGGCGGGCACCCTGCCGAGCGTCGCGTCGGCCGCCAACCCGACGGCCGGCTGGACCGGCATCTTCCCGACCTGGCTGAGCGACCTGACGCTCATCGCCATCGTCATCGGCGGCATCGCGGCGAACGCGCTGAACATCTACTCCGGCGCGATCTCGTTCACCGCGCTCGGCTTCAGGCTGCCGCTGGCCGCCCGACGGGCCATCGTCGCGCTCGGCTTCGGCGCGATCGGCTTCTTCGTCGGCTGGGCCGGCCTCCACAACGCGGGCGAGGACTACAACAACTTCCTGCTGATCATCGCCTACTGGATCGCCCCCTGGCTCGCGGTGATGTTCTGCGACATGTACCTGCGCCGCCGCCAGGACCCGGCCGAGATCGAGCACCTGCTGTTCCACCGGGACTACACCAACTGGGCGGGCCCGGTGGCCATGGCGGTCGGCGCCGGCGTCTCCATCTGGCTGTTCTCCAACCAGACCAAGTACATCGGCCTCATCCCGACCCACTGGCCGAGCGCCGGCGACCTGACCTTCGAGGCAGGCTTCGTGCTCACCGCCGCGATCTACCTCATCTGGCGGCTGGCCGCGGACCGTCAGGCCAGGCCCGCCACGGCGTAGCGCCGCTGCGTGTCTCCCGGTCCCGGCTAGGCCCTGGCCGGGAGACACTCCTCCGCTGAGAACAACAATTCAGGCATTCCTGAACGCCCGGGCAAGTAGGGCCAATACCGTGGACACGCCACCCTGACGAAAGGTGCATACCGCGCATGGCCCTCCTGGCTCCCGGCCTGTACTCCCGTATCCGCACGGTGCTTCCCGAGCTCCTCAAGTTCGGCATCGTCGGCGGCATCGGTACCGTGGTCGACCTTGGCGGCGCGGCCGTGCTGCACGGCAAGTACCACGTTGAGCCGCTCGCGGCCAAGGCGGTCTCGACTTCGCTCGCCACCGTGATCACTTACCTGGGCTCCCGGTTCTGGACGTTCAAGCACCGGGAAAACCAGGAGCTCAAGCGGGAGGCCGTGCTCTTCGTCGTGCTCAACCTGGTGGGCCTTGCCATCGCCGAGGTTGTCGTCGGGCTGGTCAACTACGGCTTTGGCCTGCACGGCCAGCTTGAGTACAACGCGGCCTCGTTCGTCGGCACCGGCTGCGGCACCATCTTCCGGTACTTCGCTTACCGCAAGTGGGTCTTCCTCGCTCCCGGGGAGGAAGACCCAGGGCCGGCCGCGGGGCAGCAGGTCCCTGACTTCCCGCCATGGGAACTCGACCCGGCGTTCTTCGCCCCGGCGAAGGCGGCGGCTTCCCCGTGGGGCCAGGAACCGCTCTCTCCCTGGTCCAGGCAGCCGGCTCCCCCCTGGGACCAGGCAACCGCCGCGCCCCGCTGGAGCGAGCCCGCCGCCGCGCCCCGCTGGGGCGAGCCCGCCGCCGCGCCCCGCTGGGGCGAGCCCGCCGCCGCGCCGGCCG
>DASWAE010000103.1:0-11195 GCA_036391275.1 Trebonia sp. | reverse complement strand
GTACGGGGGGTCATCCCCCCGGGGGACCACTGTGCTCGTCAGCGGTTCATCACGAGGGACAGGAGGTGCTCGCGGTAGCGGGCGAAGGCCGGGTCGGCCTTGGTGGCGATCTGGTCGCGGGGGCGAGCCAGGGTGATGTCGACGATTTCCGTGACCACGCCGGGGGACGCTGAGATCGCGATCACGCGGTCGGCCAGGTAGACGGCTTCGTCGATGTCGTGGGTGACGAAGATGACCGTGACGCCGAACTGCTGGCGGACCCGCAGGATCAGGTCCTCGAGCTCGAAGCGGGTCTGGGCGTCCACCGACGCGAATGGCTCGTCCATGAGCAGCAGGTCGGGGCGGTATGCGAGGGAGCGGGCGATCGCCACCCGCTGCTGCATGCCGCCGGACAGCTGCCAGGGATAGTGCCGGCCGGCGTCGCCGAGGCCGACCGAGGTGAGGACCTCGGCGACGCGCTCGGTGCGCTCGGGCTTCGGGACCCCGCGCACCCGCAGCGGCAGCTCCACGTTGCGTGCCACGCTCAGCCACGGGTACAGGGACCGGCCGTAGTCCTGGAACACCACGCCGATGGCCGGCGGCACCGAGCGCAGCGGCGTACCCTCGAACAGCGCCTCGCCACTGGTGGGCTGGGCGAGCCCGGCCATGGTGCGCAGCAGCGTCGTCTTGCCGGCCCCGCTCGGCCCCACCACGCAGGCGAACTCGCCGCGCGCCACGTCGAACGTGATGTCCGCCAGGGCGACCTTCGCGCCGCCGGCGCTGGTGCCTGTGCCGCCGTAGACCTTCCGCACGTTCCGCAGCGAGATAACCGGCTCGGTCATGGCGCTGTCCGTTGTCCCTGGTCTCACTTCCGGTGTCTTTCCGGGCTCACCGGGTTCTCCCCTCCACGACGCGGGCGCCGTAATGCCAGTGCAGTGCGCGGTTCTCGGCTGCGACGAACAGCAGGTTCGCGATGATGCCGATGATCGCCAGGACGATGAACGAGGACCACATGCCGACGTAGTCGAAGGACTGCTGCGCGTTGCTGATGTAGAAGCCGATGCCGTCGCTGGAGGCCTGCCACTCGGACACCACCATGAGGATGATGGCGACCTGGAGGGAGTTGCGCAGGCCGGCGACGATCTGGGGGGACGCCGCGGGCAGCACCACGCGGAACACGCTGCCGAGCGCGGACACGCCGAGCACCCGGGAGGTGTCCAGCTTGACCTGGTCGACACCGCTCATCCCGTCCAGGGTGTTCAGCAGCGTCGGCCAGACGGCGGCGAACGCGATCAGCACCACCTTCATCGTGAAGCCGATGCCGAAGAGCGTCATCGCGGCCGGGACGAGCACCGGGGCGGGCAGCACGTACAGGAAGTACAGGTACGGCGAGGTCGCGTCGCGCACGTAGCGCAGCGACCACAGCAGCGCGCCGATCCCGATGCCGGCCAGGGCGGCGATCACGTAGCCGACGAGCAGGTGCTCCAGGGACGTGGCCAGCTGCGCGCGGGCGGACCCGGTGACCCACTGGTCCCACACTGACTTGAGGATCTGCGACAGCGGGGGGAAGTACAGCGACTTCGAGCCCTCCGACCAGAACCACCATGCGAGGAACAAGACCACGAACAGCCAGACGCGCGTCGCACCGCGTCCTAGTAGGCGGAGCCAGGTGAGTTTATTAGGCGACACTCGCCAGCCGCCTCCGTTCTGAATATCCCTGGTTTTCACTGACCGCCTTCGCGGCGAGCTGGGACTCGTGCCAGTGCAGCACGAAGCGCTCGGCCACGGTGAACGCTCCTGCCAGGAAGATGCCGAGCAGGCCGGCGGCGACGATGTAGGCGTACATCTGCGGGTACTGGGTGGGGCCGGCGTTCTCCGCGAGGAGGATGCGCTCGCCGATGCCGCTGCCGGCGCCGAAGAGTTCGCAGACGATGTCGACCACCAGCGCGACCGCCACGGCGACGCGCAGGCCGGTCGCGATGAACGGCGCGGCGCTCGGCAGGATGACCATGAGGAACTTGCGCAGGCCCTTGACCTGCAGCACGGTCGTGGTATCGCGGACAACCGGATCGAGCGAGCGGACGCCGTAGCAGACCTGGATGACGAGCGGCCAGAACACGGCGAACGCGACGAGCGCGTACTTCGTGGTGAGCGTCGCGCCCCAAAGGACCAGCCCGATCGGCAGGATCGCGATCACCGGAATGGCCTTGAAGAACTCGATCACGCCGATGGCGCTGCGGTAGGCGAACCCGTTGAGCCCGATGAGCGTGCCGATCAGCAGCGCGGCGGCGACGCCGATGACCAGGCCGAAGGCCCAGCCTTCGAGGGTCTCCCCGACCGCTGACCAGAGCGCGGACTGCGTGAGGAGGTCCCACAGGGCGGTCGCGGTCTGGGACATCGAGGGAAACTCGTCGCTCCTGATGACCCCCGCCGCGCTCAGCCCCTGCCAGAGGCCGAGCGCGGCGGCGAGGACAGCGAGCCGTAGCCCGTATGTCAGTGCGCTGCGCTGGAGCACGCTACGGGTTCCAGATCAGCGACGACGGGTCGGGCGCGGTGGAGATGATCCCGAACTCCTTCATGTAGTTCGCGATCTGCGTGATCGATGCCTGGTTGAACGACGTGCTGAAGTTGGTTGCCAGGACCTGCTTGGCCGCGACCGCAGGGGCCAGGCTCAGGCCCTTCACGAGGCTCTGCTTGACCTCCGCCTGATGCGTTGCCGAGTAGGTGACCGCCTCGTTCATCGCCGCGCGGAAATCACTGACGACCTTCGGGTTGGCGCTGATGTAGGAACCCATCGCATCGAGGCAGGTGAGGGTGCCGTTGGGGAACAGGACCTGGTTCGGATGCGTGAGCACGGTCGCGCCCTCAGCCAGCGCGGTCTGGGTGAACGGGGCGACGATGACCGCCGCCTGGACCCGGCCCTGGGCGAGGGCCGCCGGCATCTGCGCGAACGGGATCGCGATCTGGTGGATGCTGTGCGGGTCGATGCCCGCCTGCTTCGCCAGCACCATGACCGACAGCGAGTTCAGCGAGGTGAGCTGGACCTCGCCGACGTTCTTGCCCGCCAGGTCCTTGATGCTCTTGATGCCCGAGCCCTTGGCGGCGACCAGCACCGTGGTGTCGTCGGCCGGGTTGGTGGGCTCGTTGCCGTCCACGGTGGACACGCACTTGACGCCGACGCCCTTCGAGGCCAGGTTGATCAGCACCGGCATGGTGATGAAGCCGAACTGCTCCTGGCCGCTGGCCATGGACGCCTCGACGGCCACCGGGCTCGCCTGCGCGACGAAGGTGACGTTCAGCCCGTGCTTGCGGAAGATCCCGCTGTCCTGGGCGTAGAACAGCGAGGCGTCGTCGGAGTAGGGGACGTACCCGAGCGTCACGTTGGTGACGCTCCCGGAGGTGCCGGCCGATGAGGCGCCGCCCGCGGCGGCACCGGAACTCGCGGGCGCGCTCGACGAACTGGATGAGCCGCTGCTGCAGGCCGCGGCGGCGAGAGTCACTACAGTAAGCATTGCCCCGATTGCATAGTGTGCTCTTTTAGATGCGCTTCTCATTAGCGAGCTCCAATGCTCGAAGACCGGAGTTCATCATTTGCGAGACGGCTTTCCTTGAGCGGAATGTCCTGACATTAGGTCTTTCCTGCGGAGGAGAGCAAGGTCACCAGGCCGTCTTTGGTGATTTGGACAGTCGTGGCCGACCGTCACTGTTTAGTGCCGACAGACCAATGAGCCGGGCTCCGTATTGGGCGAGTTTCATAACCGGCCACCCGGGCAGCTGCAGTTGCCCGAACGGTGACCGCGGTGACTTCCGCGTTGATCCCGGTCCGGGCGCGGCGGGCAGGACGAGAATGAGATCCTTGGTCCCGGCAGCCGGACCGAGGGGAACTTATGACTGAAACCGATACCCGCAGCACCACCGAGACCGACACCCGCGGCGGTGCGCTCGGCGGCCAGCTCGGCAGCGACACGCCACGGGAGACCACCTTCCACGGCGGTGACCCCGACAAGGTGGCCGCGGAGTCCATCTGCCACGACACCCCGACCAAGTGCCAGGCGCGCACCCGGGTGTACAAGGACGGGCGCCTCATCGCGCAGGGCTTTCCCGTCGAGCGGATCAGCGATCACCTGGCCGACGGCCCGGCGACCGTCTGGCTCGACCTGCGCGACCCGGACCGCGGCGACCTCGCGGTGCTGCAGGAGGAGTTCGGGCTGCACCCGGTGGCCATTGAGGACGCCCTGTTCGACCGAGAACGTCCGAAGATCGACCGCTACCGGACGCACCTGTTCATGACCGCCTACGGCGCGCGCCTTGATGAGACCACCGGTGAGCTTGCCACGAGCGAGGTTTCCGCGTTCGTGCTGCCGCACGCGCTGATCACCATCCGCAAGGACGACGGCCTGGACATCGGCAAGGTCACCGAGCGGTGGGACGACAACGCCGACCTCGCCAAGCACGGCGTCGGTTTCCTGCTGCACGGGCTGCTCGACTTCATCGTGGACGGCCACTTCGAGGCGGTGCAGTCGCTGGACGACGCGGTTGAGGAGCTCGAGGACAACCTCTTCGACGACAAGCCGGGGGACCTCGCCGTCCACCGCCGGTCCTTCGAGCTGCGCAAGTCGCTGGTCCTGCTGCGCCGGATCGTGCTGCCGATGCGCGAGGTGCTGAACACCCTGATGCGCCGCGACCTGCAGCACGTCCACGAGGAGCTGATGCCCTACTACCAGGACGTCTACGACCACGTGCTGCGCGCGACGGAGTGGACCGAGTCGCTGCGCGACCTGGTCACCACGATCCTGGAGACCAACCTGACCATCCAGGGCAACCGGATGAACGTCATCACCAAGAAGGTCACCTCGTGGGCCGCGATCATCGCGGTGCCGACGTTCATCACCGGGTTCTACGGCATGAACGTGCCGTATCCCGGGTTCAGCAACCACGTGGGCTTCGTCGTCGCCACGGTGATCATGCTGGGCTCCGGCGCGCTCCTGTACTGGATCTTCCGCCGCAACGACTGGCTCTTATCTCCCGGGGGGGCGACCCCCCGTACCCCCCGGCTGCGCGCCCGATGGCTCCGCCATCGGTAGGACGTGGAGCCCGGCATCGACATCGCTGACATGCCCATGTAGTGCATGACAGCCACCCCGATGCCGATGACCACCCCGCCGGCGAGCAGCCGCGGCCACGGGCCGCCGCCCTGCGCGTCACTAAAGCCGACGATGAACAGCCCGGTGCCCACCCGGGGCAGGCCCTCCGCGATCACCCAGCCAGCCTCGCCCGGTAGCGCACGCCTCCGCGCACCCCGCCGGGCGTCCCTGGCTCGCCATCCGTTGTGAACCATGAGGTGCACGTGGTCAGCGGGAGCTGCGAGGCCTCAGATGACGCCGCTCTCGCCTGGAGGCGGCCATGATCAGGAAGGGTTGTGGTGTTGTGTAGAGATTTACGCGTGATAACACGCATAAGCCTTCATGATCATGGTCTGGCAGACATGACTGGGCCATTTCGGGGGCCTCACTCTCCCCGGTTCCGCCTCATCGCGGCGAGTCGGGCGCGGCCCGTGCTGCGCTCGCAGGGCTACCACCTCGGCGGCAAGTTCGCCTTCAACGTGCTGCGCCGCTCAGCTCAGTTCGCGGCTAACCGCGGAGCCGCTGCAGCGCCTCGGCGAGGATGGCCTCGCCGTCGGCGTCGGAGCGCCGCTCCTTCACGTACGCCAGGTGGGTCTTGTAGGGCTCAACTCGCGGCGGGGCCGGCGGGTTGGCCTGGTCCTGGCCAGCCGGGAAGCCGCACCGGGGACATTCCCACTGCTCGGGGATCGCGGCGTCGGACGCGAAGCTCGGCCGGGTCTCGTGCCCGTTGGAGCACCAGAACGACACCCACACCCGGGGCGCGGCCTCACCGCGCTCCGCCTCGCCCATCGGGCCAGCGCCTACCCTGCTACCCCGAATCGCGTTCCCGCTGCTCACATAACACCCCTTACTAACGGATCTCACTCACCAGCGGGAAGACGACCCGCCTGGCTCTGTTCATTTCACCACCCGCCGCGCCGCCGTGCGGCGTAAACACGCGGAACGCGCCGGGCCGGCTTGGCCGGCTTAACGATTGATGAGCCAGCCGAGAGCCACGACGCAGATGAACCAGAGGACACCGAAGAAGATCGTGATCCGGTCCAGGTTCCGCTCCACCACCGAGGAGGAGCCGAGCGTGGAGGAGACGCCGCCGCCGAACAGGTCGGACAGGCCGCCGCCCTTGCCCTTGTGCAGGAGAACGAGCAGGACCATCACGAGCGACGTGATGATCAAGATGACCGAGAGCGCGATCTCCACCGGTGTCTTCTTTCCCCTTGACCTTGTGCCAGGACGAGTGAGCGCGCCTCAGCGGCCCGTGGTTAGCTCACGATACCGGCAGATCGATGCGAACTGACCGGCGTCGAGGCTCGCGCCGCCGACGAGGGCGCCGTCCACGTCCTGTCCCGCCATGATAGGCGCGATGTTATCGCCCTTGACGGATCCACCGTAAAGGATACGCACGCCCGCGCCCGCGCCTGCGCCCGCCGTGGCCGAAATGTGCTCACGGATGGCGGCGCACATCGCCTGCGCGTCGTCCGCCGAGCATACGTCGCCGGTGCCGATCGCCCAGACCGGTTCGTAGGCGATGACCAGCGACGCGACCGCCTCGGCGGGGATCTTGGCCAGGGAGCCGCGGAGCTGGGCGAGGACGTGCTCGACATGGGCCCCGGCGCGCCGCACCTCCAGTGGCTCGCCCACGCACAGGATCGGCGTGACCGAGACCCCGAGGGCGGCCCGGACCTTCGCGTTGACCAGGTCGTCGTCCTCGTGGTGATACTGGCGGCGCTCGGAGTGCCCGCACAGCACGTACGTGCAGCCGAGCTTGGCGAGCATCGCGCCGGAGACCTCGCCGGTGTACGCGCCGCTGGCGTGCTGCGAGATGTCCTGGGCGCCGTAGGTGATCTTGAGCTTGTCACCGTCCACCAGCGTCTGCACCGAGCGCAGCGCGGTGAACGGCGGCAGCACGGCCACTTCGACGTGCTTGTAGTCCTTGTCGTTCAGGCTGAACGCGAGCTTCTGGACCAGCGCGATCGCCTCGAAGTGGTTGTTGTGCATCTTCCAGTTGCCGGCGATCAGCGGCAGCTTCTTGGTGTCGGTCATAGTGGCAGGACAGCTTACGCTTCCAGGGCCGTGAGGCCGGGGAGTGTCTTGCCTTCCAGGTACTCAAGCGAGGCGCCGCCGCCGGTGGAGATGTGCCCGAAGGAGGACGCGTCGAGCCCGAAGGACCGCACCGCCGCCGCCGAGTCCCCGCCGCCGACCACCGTCAGCCCGTCGACCTTGGTGAGCGCCTCGGCGACGGCCCGGGTGCCCGCGGCGAACGCGGGGAACTCGAACACGCCCATCGGGCCGTTCCAGAACACGGTCTTCGCGTCGGCCAGCTTCGACGCGAACAGCTCGCGCGAGTCCGGGCCGATGTCCAGGCCCATGTGGCCCTCGGGGATGGCGTCGGCGGCGACCACGCTCGGCGTCGCGTCCGCGGCGAACCGGGGCGCGACCACGATGTCGGTCGGCAGCACCAGTTCGACGCCGCGCGCCTTGGCGTCGGCGAGCACCTGCTTGCACGACTCGATGTGGTCGGCCTCGAGCAAGGACGTGCCGACCTCGTGGCCGAGTGCGGCGAGGAAGGTGAAGACCATGCCGCCGCCGATCAGCACCCGGTCGGCGAGGCCGAGCAGGTTGCCGATGACGCCCAGCTTGTCCGACACCTTCGACCCGCCGAGCACGACGACGTACGGGCGAGCCGGGTCGGCCGTCAGCCGCCGCAGGACGGCGACCTCGGCCGCGACCAGGTCACCCGCCGCGTGCGGCAGCAGGCCGGGCAGGTCGTAGACCGACGCCTGCTTGCGGTGCACCACGCCGAACCCGTCGCCCACGTAGACGTCGCCCAGCTTGGCGAGGTCGGCAGCGAGCCGCCCCCGTTCGGCGTCATCCTTCGACGTCTCGGCCGGCTCGAAGCGGACGTTCTCGAGCAGCGCGACGTCGCCGTCGTCAAGCCCGGCGACGGTGGTGGCGGCGGACTGGCCGACGAGGTCGGTGGCGAAGGCGACCGGCTGCCCGAGCAGCTCGCCGAGCCGGTCGGCGACCACCTGCAGCGACGGGCCGCCGGCCGCGCGCTCGGCGAAGTCCTCGCCCTTAGGGCGGCCGAGGTGGGCCATGACGATGACCCGCGCGCCGCGGCCGGCCAGCTTCTTGATCACCGGCAGCGAGGCGCGGATGCGCCCGTCGTCGGTGATCGCGCCGCTGCCCGACTTGTCCAGCGGTACGTTCAGGTCGGACCGCAGCAGGACGCGGCGGCCGGTGACCTCGATGTCGTCAATGCTCTTCATGTTGCAGCGACCTTAGAGACGGGACGCGACGAGGGCGGTCAGGTCGACGAGGCGGCTTGAGTAGCCCCACTCGTTGTCGTACCAGCCGAACACCTTGACCTGGTTGCCGTACGCCATGGTGATCGACGCGTCGAAGGTGCAGGACGCGGGCGCGCCCACGATGTCGGAGGAGACGATAGGGTCCTCGGTGTAGACGAGGACGCCCTTGAGCGGGCCGTCGGCGGCGGCCTTGAACGCGGCGTTGACCTCGTCCTTGGTGACTTCCCGGCCGAGTTCGACGACCAGGTCGGTGATGGACCCGGTGATCACGGGCACGCGCAGCGAGTAGCCGTCGAGCTTGCCCTTGAGCTCGGGGATCACCAGGCTGGTGGCCTTGGCGGCACCGGTGGAGGTGGGCACGATGTTCTGCGCGGCGGCGCGGGCGCGGCGCAGGTCCTTGTGCGGGCCGTCCTGCAGCATCTGGTCCTGCGTGTAGGCGTGCACGGTGGTCATCAGGCCCTTGACGATGCCGAAGTTGTCAAGCAGCACCTTGGCCATCGGCGCCACGCAGTTGGTGGTGCAGGAGGCGTTGGAGATGATCGTGTGGCTCGCCGGGTCGTACTTGTCGTCGTTGACGCCCATGACGATGGTGATGTCCTCCTCCTTGGCGGGGGCGGAGATGATCACCTTCTTGGCGCCGCCGGCGATGTGCGCCTTGGCCGCCGGGCCGGTCACGAAGCGGCCGGTGGACTCGATCACGATGTCCACGCCGAGGTCGCCCCAGGGCAGGTTCGCCGGGTCGCGCTCGGCGAGGATCTTGATCGGCTTGTCGCCAACGACGATGGAATCGCCCTCAACGGACACCGGCTTGCCGAAGCGGCCGGCCACCGTGTCGTACTTGAGCAGGTGGGCCATGGTCTTGAGGTCACCGAGGTCGTTCGCCGCGACTACCTCGAAGCCCCGGTCACCGCTCTCTTCCAGGGCCTTGAAGAAGTTCCGACCGATCCGTCCGAACCCGTTAATGCCAACTCGAATGGTCACCGCACCAGTCTCCGTTCCGATCGCCGCTCGTGACTAGGGTCCAACGTCCGGGACGCAGCTGTCACTTCGTCACGTCCCTGCAGCGGTAGCGTGCTCACAGTCACGCCCCCCGGGGAGATTATCGAACATCGCTCCCCGGCCAGCGGACCTCGGGGTCACCCCGCCCGCCGCGCTGCCCTTCCCAGTCGCACTGCCGTATTGGTCTAGACCATACTAACAAGGTAAAGAGATGGCAATACGGAACGGGGGCTGCGCTTTACTTTCCCGCGTCGTTTCCCTTCCGGCCGCCCGGCGTTTGCCTGGCCCCGGCACAAGGAAGCGGCCGATCCGCTGGGCCGTGGCGCGGTGCCCGGCCGGCCGGCGGCGGCGTACGCTGAAATGACAAAACCTGGTAGGAGGCGGTAGTTGTGTCGGGGCGGACGGCGCGGCGACGGGTGCTGCGGGTCACGGTGCGAGGGGCCGGCCAGGACGGCGCTGCCGGTGCACACGGGGCCGGCGTGACCGCGTCGGCACGGGCGGACCTGCTCGCGGGTGAGGAGCCGCTCGGCATCCGGGTCGACGGGACCGCGCTTACCATGACGATGCGGACCCCAGGGGATGATGTCGAGCTTGCGGCGGGATTCCTGGTCGGCGAGGCCATCGTGCGGGGCCGCGACGACATCGCCGGGATGAAGGTGTGCGACGGGACCAGCTGCGGTCACCTCGACCACACGGCGGACGAGATCGGGAACATCGTCGACGTCGCGCTCGCGGCTGGCGTGACGGTCGCCGCCGGGGCACGGCGGAACTTCATGACCACCTCGGCGTGCGGGGTGTGCGGCAAGACCTCCATCGACGACATCTGCGTGCTGCCGCAGGCGCCGCTGTCCGCCGACGGCACGGTCTTCGCGCCGGCCACGCTCGCGGCCCTGCCCGGCAAGCTGCGGGAGGCGCAGCGGGTGTTCTCCTCCACCGGCGGGCTGCACGCGGCCGGCCTGTTCAGCGCGGCCGGCGAGCTGCTCGCGGTCCGCGAGGACGTCGGGCGGCACAACGCGGTCGACAAGATCGTCGGCTGGGCGGTGCTCCAGGACAAGCTGCCGCTGGCCGGCTGCGCGCTGCTGGTCTCCGGCCGCGCCTCGTTCGAGCTGGTGCAGAAGGCGGTGCTGGCCGGCATCCCGCTGCTCGCCGCCGTGTCCGCGCCCTCGTCGCTCGCCGCCGAGCTAGCCGAGGAGGCGGGGCTGACCCTGGTCGGCTTCCTGCGCGGCCAGTCCATGAACGTCTACACCGGCGCGAACCGGGTAGCGGTACCGGCATGAAGCGCGGTGCGGGCCGGTCATGAGCCAGGTGGACGGCGGCGCCCGGCCGGTGCCGCGGATCGCCTTCGAGCGCTGGACTGAGTCGCTGGCCCGGGCCGGGTGGCCGGTGACCGGTGGCTCAGCGCCGGGGCACGCAGCGCCGGGTGACCCGGTGCCTGGTGACCCAGTGCCAGGTGACAGGGCCACCGAGCTGGTCCCGGTCGGCGAGGCGCTCGGGCGGGTCACCGCGGCGCCGGTGACGGCCCGCTGGCCGTCACCGCGCTCAGACTGCGCGGCCATGGACGGGATCGCGGTGCGCGCGGCCGATCTCGCCGCGGCGGGCACGGCCGGTGACGCGGGTGACGGGACGGTGCGGCTGGCCGCCGGGACGTTCGAGTGGATCGACACCGGCGATCCCATGCCGGACGGCGCGGACACCGTGGTGATGCGCGAATGGCTGCTGCCGCGGGCGGACGGGAGCGTGCTGGTGACGACCGCGGCGGGCGGGGACAGCGACGGCCGGCGGGTACCGC
>DASWAE010000102.1:0-3975 GCA_036391275.1 Trebonia sp. | reverse complement strand
GCACGGTGAGCGCGGGCGCCGGCCCCGCCGCGGGCGGCGCGGCCGCGGATGGCGGCGATGGCTGCGCCGGCCCCGCGGCCTGCCTGGCAGCGGGCGCGTCAAGCGCCGGGTCCATCGCGAGCAGCCGCTCGTGCAGCCGGGTCAGCTCGGCGCCCGGGCTGATACCGAGTTCCTCGGCGAGCCGCACCCTGGCGTCGCGGAAGACCCGCAGCGCCTCCGCCTGGCGCCCCGACCGGTACAACGCGATCATCAGCAGCCCGCGCGCCCGCTCACGCAGCGGGTGCTCGGCCGTCAGCGCGGTCAGCTCGGGTACCGCGGCCACGTGCTCCCCCTGGTCGAGCATCAGGTCGGCCCGCTCCTCCGCCGCGGTGGTATGCAGCTCGGCGAGGCGCTGCCGCTCCGCCTCGGCGAACGGCCCGGGCACCCCGGCGAACGCCTGGCCGCGCCACAGCGCAAGCGCTTCGTTCACCGCGCACGCCGCGCCGCCGGTGTCGCCCGCCGCGCGCAGCCCGCGCGCCCGGTCGAGGCACTCCTCGAAGTGCTCGGCGTCGAGGCCGCCGGGGTCGAGGCGCAGCAGGTAGCCGCCCCCGGAGGAAACAAGCACCAGGCCGGGGCAGCGCCGCGACCGTCCGGCACCGGGGCCGTGCCCGCCCGGCTCGAGAACGCGCCGCAGCCCGGCCACGTACGTGTAGATGCCGTTCTCCGCGCTGGCGGGCGGCTCCTCACCCCACACCGCGTCGACCAGCTCGCCGCGCGAGACCACCCGGTTAGCGCGGCTGGCGAGCACGCCGAGTACCGCGAGCTGCCTTGGCTGGCCGGCTCCCAGCTCATGACCCTCGCGCCAGACCGTGACCGGCCCGAGCACTCCGACCCGCAGCGGCGCCAACGCCCAGCGGCCCCCCTTCGCTCCGCACCCCCGCCGCAAGCGGCGGCCGGCATGCGGAGCTCGCTGAATTAGACCGCCCCCGACAGGGCGACCGCTCCGAGCATGGCAAACTCCGCGGATACGCCATGCAGCCATGTGGTACCGCTACGGAGGTTACCGTCCCCAATGACCGGGCATCTAGAAAATATCTAGATCACCTATAGATAGTCCCGCTATCACTAGACAAGCGGTCATGCGGCCCGGCCGCCCGGACCCAGGCCAGGCCGCCCGCTATGTCCGGTGCGTGACGTCATTGACCCGCACCGGGCGGGCACGGGCACACCCCCCTGGTGCCCGGCCACGTACAGCCGGCCCCCACGGTTCCCCCTCACTCCATCCGTGGGGGCCGGCCACCTCTCCCTCCCGCTGGTCAGCAAGCCCGCGCGGCCACGGCATATCCACTACACTCCGAATCTGATCACTGACGGAACGTGATACCTGGGCGGGTTGCCCGGGGATGGGGAAATCGAGCGCCGCGCGCGGCCGGCGGGCACGGATCGCGGCGCAGCGGGCGGCCGAGCAGCGGGCGCGGACGCGGAACCGGCTGCTCCTCGCCGGGGGGCGATCATCGCGGTGGTGGCCCTGGTGCTCGCTGCCCTGTGCAGGCTGACGGACAATAAGCCCGCGACCGCGTGCACCGGGAGCATTCAGGCGCTACAGGCGAAAATCTGAGCCTTCTCTCAGCTTCAAGGGGCCAGAACCCTCCCAAATCCCCCTACCATAATGGCCATGGGCAAAGCCAGCAGGACCAAGCAGGATGTCGACCGGCGCGCGCGCATCGCCGCGCAGCGTGAGGCGCAGCGCCGCGCCGAGCAGCGTAAGCGGATCTACCTGGCCGGCGGGTCGATACTCGCCGTCGCCATCGTGGTCGTCGCATTCGTCCTGGTCAAGCTGAACAGCGGCGGCGGCACCGCCCCGACCGCGAGCAACGGCCCGACCGGCAGCGCGCTCACCGCGGTCACCAAGCAGGTGACCGGCGTTCCCGTCAGCGTCACCGACCAGGTGGCGGGCGGCGGCGTGAGCAAGGGGATCTTCGTCTCCGCGCCGACGGCCAGCGCCATCTCGACCGCGGCCAACCAGCTCGGGTCCTACTTCGCCACCGTGAACGGCACCGCCCTCACCTCGAACGGCAAGCCGGAGGTGCTGTTCCTCGGCGGCGAGTACTGCCCGTACTGCGCCGCCCAGCGCTGGGCGATGGTCAACGCGCTGAGCCGGTTCGGCACCTTCACCGGGCTCGCCAGCACGCACTCGTCGACCAGCGACGTTTACCCGGACACGCCGAGCTACACCTTTACCAACGCGAAGTACACGAGCAGCTACATCGACTTCGTCTCGGTGGAGGAGTTCGCCAACTACCGGGAGGGGAACTCCTCTAACCAGAGCACCCCGTACGTGACGCTGCAGAAGCCGACCACCGCGCAGACGGCTCTCGCGGCGGCGTACGACCCGACCGGCGCGATCCCGTTCCTCGACCTGGGCAACAAGTACGTGCAGGTCGGTAACCTCTCGCCGCTCACCCCGCAGCTGCTGGCCGGCAAGACCTGGGCCCAGGTCGCCGCCGCGATGAACGACCCGTCGTCCGCGCTGGGCAAGGCCCTGATCGGCAACGCGAACTACATGACCGCCGCCATCTGCAAGCTCACCAATAACCAGCCCGCTTCCGCCTGCACGCCGGCCATCCAGCAGCTCGAAGCCAGCCTGCCCAGCTAGGGTGTTCCCGGCTAGGCTGACTTCGCACGGTAACCGCGAGACCCGGAGACGTCCCCGATGGCAAACTCAAAGGCCCGCTCGAACCGCCGGCCGGCGTCCGCCCAGGCCGCCAGGTCCGCCGCGGGCACCGCGTCCAAGTCGGCCAGAACGGCCGCGGCTGCCTCTGCCACGCCCACGAGCCGCGCGGTCATCCGGCAGGCCCCCAAGGCAGTGGACCCCGCGCCGGCCGAGGACGTGCACGAAGCGCCGGAGCGCACCCGGCCCGTCGGCCAGCCGTTGTGGCTCCAGCTCACCTCGCTGGTGCTCGCCGTGCTCGGCCTCGCCATCTCCGCGTACGAGACCTACGCCCACTTCAACGGCAACCGCCTGGCCGGCTGCCCGACGGGGGGCAACGGCACGTTCAACTGCTCCGCCGTCATCACCAGCTCGCAGTCGATGGTCTTCGGCATCTTCCCCGTGGCCATACTCGGCCTGCTGTTCTACGTGGCCGCTGTCCCGCTGTTCTCCCCGTGGGGCTGGCGGGTCAAGCAGCGCGCGGTGCACCAGCTGCGCCTCGCGTCGATGATCGTCGGCATGGGCTTCGTGATGTACCTGATCTACGCCGAGCTCCAGATCGGCTCGATCTGCGAGTACTGCACCGGCGTGCACGTCGTGACGTTCCTGCTGTTCTGCATCACCGTGTTCAGCGCCGCCATCTGGGGGCTCGGTGACCGGCGAGAGGCGCCCGGCCGCCGGGCCTGACCAGCCGGTACATCGCATTCCGGCCAACATGACATTCTCTTCACGTTTGCCCGCGCGCCTGGGCACGGGGTCCCGCCGTCGATAGGGTGACCGCATGCCTGGCATGACCTCGACCGTGTGGCAAAGGTCGAGGCAATCAGCGTGCCGATCCAGGTCGGCTCCTCGGGATAGGTCGGTTCGCGGTGCACTACATCCTGGACAACTGGTCGTTCGACCCGTTCATCATCCTGGTGGCGGCCGTCATCGCCTGGCACGAGATCGGGCTTGCCCGGCTCGCTAAGCGGTCGCGGCCGGAACGGACCCGGGAGCGGCGGATCCGGTCGCTGTGGTTCTACGGCGGGCTGCTGGTCCTGCTGATCGCCGTGGTGTCCCCGCTCGACTACTGGTCTGATTCCTACTTCACGGTGCACATGGTGCAGCACCTGCTGCTGATGTTCGCCGCGCCGTCGCTGGTCGTCGCGGGCGCGCCCGGGCAGCCACTGCTCGATGCCCTCCCCGGGCGGTCGGGGAAGGCGGTGACGCGCTCGGTGCTGGCCGGCGGCTGGTCGCGGCCCCTGCGCGCGCTGTTCCGGTTCGTCAGCGGGCCGGTCGTCGCGGTG
>DASWAE010000101.1:0-38873 GCA_036391275.1 Trebonia sp. | reverse complement strand
CGTCCAGGCGCGCAGCGTCAGGGCTCGCATCGTCCAGGCGCGCAGCGTCAGGGCTCGCATCGTCCAAGCCGAGCACGCCGGCGATCGCCGGGACCGCCGCCAGGTCGTCGGGCCGGGCGAGCGTGACGGCGCACCAGCCGTCAGCCGCGCGCAGCAGGTAGCCCGAGCCGCCGGCCGTGACCTGGCCGGCCCGGGTGAGGCCGGCCAGCGCCGCGCGGCCGGTGATCAGCTCCGCCGGGTCGGCCCGCACCTGGGTGCCAGTTTGCGCCGTCACCCGGGCGAGCTCCGCGGTGACCTGGCCGAGCATGGCCAAGGCCGGCGCCGGCGAGGCTACCGGCATCCCCCCAGGCATGCCGGTAAGCGCCATGGCGCCAGACTCCGCCCAGTCAAGCACCGCGCACCCGGCTCGCATGTGCCTACGCTAGGCCCCGGACCACCCGCGCGGGTACCGCGTCGCCCTTGATCGCGGCGATCATGTCCAGTGCCTGCCTGGTCTGCCGGACGTCGTGAGCGCGGAAGATCCTGGCGCCGAGCCAGGCGCCGAGGGCGGTCACCGCGAGGGTGCCGGCCAGCCGGTCCTCGATGTCCGCGCCGAGCGTCTCGCCGACGAAGTCCTTGCGGGACGCGGCCATCAGCACCGGCCAGCCGGTCGCGGTCATCTCGCCGAGCCGCCGGCTGATCTCAAGGGAGTGCCAGGTGTTCTTACCAAAGTCATGCGCGGGGTCGATGATGATCTTCGCCGGGTCCACCCCGGCGCGGACCGCACGGGCGGCGAGCTCGAGCGTCCGGTCGAGGACGTCCGCCATCACGTCGTCGTAGCGGATGCGGAACGGCCTGGTCCGCGGCGGCAGCCCGCCCGCGTGCGAGCACACCAGGCCCGCGCCGAATTCCGCCGCCACCTCGGTGAGCCGCGGGTCCCAGCCGCCCCAGGTGTCGTTCAGCAGGTCGGCCCCGGCCTCGAACGCCGCCCTGCCCACCTCGTGCCGCCAGGTATCCACGCTGATCACGAGCTTGGGGTACGCGTCGCGGACCGTCTCGATGAACGCGACGACGCGCTTGATCTCCTCGGCGGGGGTGACCTCGCTGCCCGGCTTGGCGGGGACGCCGCCCACGTCCACGATGTCCGCCCCCTCGGCGACGACCTCGTGCACGCGGTCGAGCG
This sequence comes from Trebonia sp., assembly GCA_036391275.1. Classification (GTDB taxonomy): domain Bacteria; phylum Actinomycetota; class Actinomycetes; order Streptosporangiales; family Streptosporangiaceae; genus Trebonia. Next base: position 37,711 of record DASWAE010000101.1, on the reverse strand, counting down.
CGGCCGCGTCTTCCCAGGTGATCCCGGGCCGGTAGAACGAGTCGGGCGTGCGGTTCACGATCGCCATCACCAGCGTGCGGCCGGGCGGGAACTCGCTGTCGCGGAGCCGCAGCGGGCCCGGCTCGCGCCGTCGCGCGTCCGTCACCGGCGGTCCTGCCGGTCTCCTCGCGCGGCTGCCAGGCGACGTGCGGCGGCGATGCCGCGAATACTTAGCATTACCCCAGGCTAGCGTCTGGGTGACGGTGACCGTCGGCTGGCGGGCAGGCGTCGCGCCTTACCGCTCGGCGAGCAGCCGGTACAGGGCCTGGCGCGCGGTCCGCACGACCGCGGCCGCCTCGTCTATCTCCTGCTCGGAGGCCGCCACCGACGCGTACTGCCTGGCGGCGGTCCGCAGCTGCTCCACCTCATCGCGCAGCTGTGAGTGGCGCGGGTCGAACGGGAAGGCGTCCGCGTTCGGGTCGGGGCGGCGCCGCAGGGCCTGCTCACGGCCGGCGTCGGTCAGCGCGAAGATCCGGCGGCCCTGCGACTCCCGCCGCTCAACGAGGCCCTGGTCCTCGAACGCCTGGAGCAGCGGGTAGACCGAGCCGGGGCTCGGCCGCCAGTTGCCGCCGCTGACCGCCTCGAGCCGGTCCATCAGCTCGTAGCCGTGAGCGGGCCCGTCAAGCAGGGCGGCGAGCAGCAGGTCGGGTACCTTGCCCCGGCGGATCCGGTGGCTGTCGCGTCTGTCGCCGCCGTCCCGCGCGCCGTGGTGTCCTCCGTGTCGTGCCATCTTCTTCCTCTTACAGGCCTGCCTTGTCCACCGCGCTCTGCAGCGAGGTGATGTACCCGGTGGAGGTGTACGTCGCTCCCGAGACCCCGTCGATGCTCGCGCTGCTCGCGCTGACCGTCTCCTGGTTCAGCATGGGGACGGCGTAGGAGTTGATCTGGTAGTCGCGCGGGCTGCCCTGCGGGTACTCAATCGCCTGCGCGGCGGTGATCTTGCCGTTCCTGACGGTGATCTGGACCTGGACGGGCCCGTAGATGGTGTCGACGGCGGTCCCCGTCACCGTCTTGGCGGCGGTGCCGCTGGCCGTCGAGCCGCCGCTCGCGGAGCTCTTCGTGCCGCTCGCAGAGCTGCTGGCGCCGGGGGCCGCGGCCGGCGAGCTTGCCTGCCCGTTCGCGCCGCTGATCGCGGCCGGCGGCGTGGCGGCGGCACTGAGGCTGTGCGTCTTGAACGACAGCAGCACGACAAGGCCGGCCACCGTGCCGACGATCGCGAGGATGACACGTCGCATGAGCGGTGCCTTTCGTCATTGGTCAGAGTGCGGTCAGGACGTGGTCAGAATTCGAAGGACTCATGGTGGATGTGGCGGCGGTGGACGCCGGCCGCCCGCAGCTCGCGGATAACCGTGTTCGTCATCCCTGATGGCCCGCAGACGTACACGTCATGCTGGTCGAGGCGGGGAATCCGGTTGCGGAGGGCGGCCGCGTTGAGCGGGTCACCGCCGAGGTCGGCGCGCCGTCCGAGGACAAACCACAGCTGCGCCCCGCGCCGCTTGGCTAGCCGCTCAAGCTCGTCGCGGAATACCACCTCATCCGGGTTGCTTGCCCGGTAGACGAGCGTGAGGTCGCCGGGCCCCGCGGGAAGCGCCTGGAACAGCGCGCGCAGCGGCGTGATGCCGACCCCGCCGGCGATCAGCAGCACCCGGCGATGGCTGCGCGTCGCGCCGGTGAGCGCGCCGTACGGGCCCTCCGCGAACACGCGGGTGCCGGGCCGTAGCCCGGCCAGGGCGCGGCTGTGGTCGCCTAGCCCCTTGACGGTGATCCGCAGCCGCCCGGTCTCCGGCGGCGCCGACAGCGAGTAAGGCGACGACACCCACCACAGGCCGCGGGCCAGGAAGCGCCAGCGGAAGAACTGGCCGGACCGGGCGTCGAGTTCCTCCAGGTGCCTGCCGCCGATGATCACGCTGATCACCCCCGGCGCCTCCTGCCGTACCGCCAGGACGCGCATCTGGTGCCGTACGGCCTGCTGTGCGGGCGTGAGGAACCGGAACCAGAGGATGACGGCGGCCACGCACACGTACAGGCCGCCCCAGAAGACGCGGGCCGGCAGGCTGGAAATGAACTGCGCGCCGATCGCGAACTGGTGGCTGAACGCGAGGGCGACCGCCACGTACGTGTAGAAGTGAAGGTAGTACCAGGTCTCGTAGCGCATGCGGCGCCGCGCCGCCCGGACCGAGACGATGCCGATCCCGACCAACAGCAGGCCGGCCACGGTCGCCATGAGCACGTCGGGGTAGCTCAGCAGCAGCGTCTTGGTCTGGCTGACCACCCCGGTATGCGCCGTCACCGCGTATCCCCAGGTGATCAGCAGCGCGTGCGCGACCACCAGCCAGACGGTGTAGCGCCCGCCCGTCGCGTGCCAGCGCGCTAGCTGGTCCGCGCCGACTCCGCGCTCCACCGGTGGCAGCCGCGCCATCAGCGCGACGAGCACCACCACGCCGTACCCGGCCAGCAACCCGGTCACCCGTCCGGCATTGGTCAGCCAGTCACCGAGCCCGCTGATGTGCGGGGTCTGGTGCCACCACAACAGGAGCGCGACGAGAGCCCCCGCCGCGATCACGGAGAGGACGGCTGTCGGATGAGTGCGTGGCGGGTCGACGAGCGACGGCGCCGGAACGCCGGCCGTCAGGTCGCCCTGCCCAGGCGCGAGGGTCGAGGAATTGGGCATGATCCTTTTATGCAGGACGGACCTGTCCGGACGATCAGAGCAACCTCTGAGCAGACTATAAATTGATATATCGTTAAGCGTGAATCGTGGCGTTATCGCCGGGTGCCGGCCTAAAGGCGGAATTGTCACCGTCCAGCACGCGTGGCGCTCCCGCGGGTCGCGGCGACCACGGCCAGCATAGCGGTCAGCGGGGCGACCAGGGCGATGAAATCGGCGACACCGAGGCTGCCCAGGGCGACGAGGGCCGCGGCGAACCCGGCGACGAGGACCGCGACGGTGACGACCGGCCAGTCCTGCAGGAGCAGCCGGGACGCTACCGCGGTCACGGCCGTTTCCGGGTCCGCCACGGCGGTGACCGACTTAGTTTCCCTGCGTTCCGCCAGTCCCTCGCGCAGCCGCACCGAGACCGTGAGGTTTCCCGGCCGGTCCGCGACGAGCAGCAGGTCGTCGGGATGGGCCGGGTCGGACGCCTGGGACACCGCGCCGCCGCCCGCCGCCCACGAGACCACCTGCTGGGCCGGGGAACGGCGCACCCGGTAGCGGGCCTGCTCCCCGATGACCACGCTGTCGGGCCCTTCGATGGCCGAAGGCGGCGCGTCGGGACGGCGGACCTCCTCGGCTTCGACCGCCAGCGGCGGAGCGCCCCCCGGTGGCCGCGACACGCTGCTGCCGTTCGCGGCTTTCGCCGGGCCGCCGCCGCGCCGGGAGCCCGCGCCGGGCACGCCGGGAGCCGGCCTGTCAGCGGCCGGCCTGTCAGCGGCCGGCATGTCAACGGCCGGCATGTCAACGGCCGGCCTGTCGGCAGCCGGGCCGCCGGGAGCCGGCCCGGCGTCCGCCGGCCGGCCGGGCCGCAGCCGGCCCAGGGGGCCGCCGCGCTGTGCCTGGGCCGGCTGCAGGCTCCACACCATGGTGATGATGGCGCCGGCCAGCCCCGCGGTACCAAGTGCGAGGATGGACGCGACCACGGACTGGCCGACGTCGGCAGCTGCGAGCATGGCATCCCCCCGAGAGCTGCGGAACTAGAGACTGTCTCACGCTATTGAAACATACTATCGAATCCAGCGGAAGAGACAGCCGTCAACTCAAAACTGCGGACAGAGCGCGCTCGCTTCGCGCCCGGCGTGCGCGCCGCCCGCGTGGCGGCCGGGCGGTGCCGGGCGGAGCACGCCCCCGTTCTGCTTCATGATGCGCGCTGACTACTTCCGGCCGGGAGAACTGTCCGCCGCCGGCAGCGGCGAACGAGCCAGCATGAGCACCCTGGGCGACGATCACCCCGCACCGGCCACCTCGCCGAGGACGAACCAGCCCTCCCTGACCTGCTCGTGGAACGCCAGCACGCCCCAGAGCACCGAGATGAGCGGATCGGACCGGGTGAGGCCCGGCTGCGCGGCGATCAGCTGCCCGGCGTTCAGCGCCGCCTGGGTGAGGAACATCCCTAGGGCGTGTCCCGTGGATCATGTCCCCGGGTCTGATGTGTGGAGCAGGTACAACCCGATCGCGCCGCCGCTGACGATCTTGCGCTGGCTCACCGAGATCCCGTGGGCTTCAAGCAGCGGTGGCAGGCCGCCGTGGGCCATGAAGTCACGGTAGTTACGGTGGTGGCTGCGGCCGGCGGCCACCTCGGATGCCGCGATGACGCCTCGGGTGATCCACCCGCGAACCGGCCGGACGGGGCCCGCCTCGAAGTCGATCAGCAACATCGACCCGCCAGGTCGCAGCACCCGCTTCATCTCATCGAGGGCGGCTGCACGTGTCCGGGGTGGCATCTCGTGCAGCACGGTGGCCGCGAGGACCAGGTCGAAGGCCTGGTCGGGATACGGCATGGCGGCGGCGTCGCCGACGGTCAAGGACGCCCCCTGGCCAAGGCGATGGCGGGCCATCTGCAGCATGGCTGGTGAGGCGTCGATACCGGTGACCCGGCATCCGGAGTGCTGGTAGGAGGCCAGCTGGATGCCGGTGCCGCATCCCACATCGAGGACTTCCATCCCGGCTTGGGGAGGAAACATCTTCAGCCCGATCCCCCGGAGCCCGGCGTTCATCGCGCCGAACATCTGGTCATACCAGCGGGCCGCATGCCGGTAGGCATCCCGGTTTGCGCTCGTCATTGCCAGCCTCCCCTCCTGGGACAAAGCGGGCCGCACGTCACTGAGCAGGACTGGCCGATGGCCGGTTCTCAGTCCGATCCTTCCCGGCGCCTGGCTAAGATCAGCCTTCCACGGCGCGGCACAGGTTGTAGAGGCCAAGGTCCCTCGCTGCCAGGATCCGGGCGGCAGCGCCGGTCCGCGGCCAGGTGAATCTTGGTGCTCAGCCCGCCGTGGGAGCGGCCCAGCGCCTCCCGGCACGGCCCTGCCAGCGGATTCTTGACATTCGCCGCCGCCCCCCGGGGACCAGGTCCACGGGCAGGGCCCGCCGGGCACCGGGGGCGTGCTGGTGCGCGCGGACCACGGTGGAATCCGCGCAGACCGTCCAGTCCCCCCGCCCTCGGCCTCATCGCAGCCAGCGCGCAGCCGGTCCAGGATCTTCTCCCCGGTCCCGTCGCCCGATCAGCGGCGATGCCGGTTATAGGCAGTATTGCTCCCGTCGCGGCCATGGCGCACAGCGCGCTCCTTCGTCTGGATGGGTATCTGCTACCCCCGTCCCGCTCCCAGACAGCGGCGAAGGGACGCCGGCGGCGTACCACTAGGCGGCTGGAGCCGGTACCCTAGCAGGGTTCCGTGCCACGGGCCGGAACGAGCGGGGCGGTTAGCTCAGCGGAAGAGCAGCCGGCTTACAACCGGCAGGTCACTGGTTCGAGCCCAGTACCGCCCACCGAGTAACAGGCGGCTGTCAGTCCTCTTACCTGCGAGAATGCAGGAAGAGAGAAAGTCTCATGGCGCAAGCGCCGGCCGCGATCTTGAAGATCCCCACAAAAATCCCACAACTCGTGCCGGATCGTCCGGCCAAGCCCCCGGTCGGGGGCACTCGGCCCGGGCGACCAAGGCCTCCGGTAGAAGCCGGAGCCTGGTCTTCGCGAGCGGTAACGGCCGGGCGGCCACCCGGGGCAGCGGCGAGGTCATCGAACTCGAGCACGGCATTACCGTGTACCCGGCCCGCGACGAACGCAGCCGGTGGCGGGCGGTCTGGCACGAGGCCGGGCAGCGGCAGCAGTGCGAGGCGGCGACCGAGGAGAAGCTGGCCGCCAAGCTAGAGAAAGTCAAGATCCGGCTGGAGGCGGACGCGCCAGGGATGCGGCAGCCGGGAGCCGCGCTCATCGCCCACTACCTGAACCCCGACCGGCTGCCCGTTCAGGCGCGATGGTCACGCAAGCACGCGCACACCCAGGGCAGGCTGTGCACGCTGTACGCCGCCCCGGTCATCGCCGCAGTCACCTGCCAGGACATCAAGGCCAGCCACATGCAGCAGATCGTCAACGCCGCCCCGACCGCGGGGGAGGGCGAGCGGGTCCGGGGATGATCTCCGCTCTCGTAACGGCGGGTATCGACGCCGGCTACCTGGTGAACTCACGGCTGGCGAAGGTGCACTGGCAGGCCGGCGGCCGCCCGGTGCCCGCGCCTGCGGTCAGCGTGGCAGGGGAGTCGTTCCAGTGGGTGGATCCCGCCGAGATCCCCTCGGATCGGGACATCAGCAAGCTGGGCCGGGCGCTGGCCGCCGGGGTGCACGGGGACCTGTACGAGCTGATGGCCCAGACTGCCGTCTACAGCGGCCTGCGCTGGGGTGAGCTGATCGCCCTCACCGTAGTCCAGGTCGACCAGGCCGCCCGTGTCATCGGCGTCGACCGCAAGGTCGTCGAGGTCGCCGGCCAGTTGTTCCTCGAGGCGCCGAAGAACCGCAAGCACCGTAAGACGATCTACCCACGGCGCACCCCGGCCGGTTACCCGCTCGCCGAGCGCCTGGCTGCTCGGACCGAACAGGCCCGCATCGAGCAGGAAGCCGGAACCAACCCCCTTGGGCTGGTCTTCCCGTCCCCCAGGGGAGGGCACTGGCGCTCGTCCAACTTCAGTCGGCGCGTCCTGGCCCCGGCTTACCGGGCGGCCGGGTGGCGTGGCGGCGGCAACGGCAAGTGGACATGGCACAGCCTGCGGCACGTGTTCTGCACCACCGCCCTGTTCACCTGGAAGCTCGACCCCACAGACGTGTCCCGGATGGCCGGGCACGCCAACTACCGGATCACGCTGGACATGTACATTGGTTCCACAGCGGGCGTCCTCGACCGCGCGCGAGCGGCCACGGAATAACCAAGTCCAGGCCGTCGACATGACCTTGAGATCGGACAGTTCGCGGTTCGGGTGTTCAGCGGGAGCGGTCGTGGCGGCTGGCAATTCATGCGGCGGCGATCGACTGCTCGTCGCCGTTGGCAGCCTCGATCCTGGCCCAGAACCGCCCTGCCAGGGATGCCGAGATCGCGTCGAGGCTGGAGTAGTCGAGTGCGGGCTGTCGTTCCCGCAGGTAGTCAACGAGCAGGTCGCGGACCGGCTTGCACTGGATCTGGTAGCGGTCGACGAGCTCCTCGACTGTGAGCTGACCCTGGGCCATGCCGAACGCCCGGATGGTGGCCGGGGCCCCGGCGGGGAAGACGCCGAGGGAGCGCAGCCGCAGGTAGAAGTCGACCTTCCGCTGGCCGCCGCGGGCGTGCACCTGCCGCTGGGTGTCGGCCAGCTCCACGCAGTCCCCGACGGTGATGTCGCCGATGACGCCGCCCTTGCAGGCCAGCAGCGTCGCGATCCTGGTGGCCGCGTGCCGGGCGTCCTCCAGGGACGCCGGAGGCCCGGACGCGGCCAGCTCGCCAGCCGGGCGAACCCGCCGGGGTCACGCGTCTGGGCCATGCCGGGAGCCAGGTACTTGAGATTCCGGGTCAGCATCCACGCCAGCCCCGGCCGGATCACGTCTCCGCAGATGAGCGTCAGCAGCCCGGACGACAGGTCGTCGCCGTCGCGGGAGGCTGCCTGGCCGTTGTCCCGTAGCCACTGAGCTGGCAGCCGCACCCAGGAGCCGCCGGGGTGGTCCTCGGCCTGCGATGCTTCCCACCGATGCTGCCACGTGTCCCCGGGAAAGGCCGACAGCCAGCGCAGCAGCCTGGCCGCCCCCCGCCGCCGTCCCGCCTGGGCCCGCTTCGTCTCTGGGAGGAACGGCAGGGAAGCCAGAAGCGACAGCACCTCGTCCTCGCCCTGGGCCGTTGCGGGCCACCAAGGCTGGGCAAGCCGGGGCGGGAACTGCCGGCGCAGCTGGGCGTTGCGCGGCTGCGCGGGGACCGCGGTCCCTGCCGCCGGCTTATTGCGGGCCATGTTGCTGCGCCCCGGGAACGCGGGATCGAACACGTTCACCGACCACAGGGACGTGCTGGACAGGGCGCTGAAGCAGGTCCCGGCCCGGTTCCGGCGCGAGGTCATCGTCCGCATCGACGGCGCCGGCGCCAGCCACGACCTGGTAAAGCACCTGCTCACGCTGTCCTCCCCGCGCAAGGCCCTGCTGTTCACCTGCGGCTGGGCCAGCACCGAAACCGACGAGGCGGCCATCATGGCCGTCCCCGGGCGCATGGAAGCCCGGCACCCGCCAGGACGGCAGCACCGAGGAAGACAAGGACGTCACCGAGGTCACCGGCCTGCTGAGCCGGGCCGGGAACTGGCCGGCGGGCCTGCGGTGGATCGCCCGCCGGGTGAAGCCCTCACGCCGGCACCGGAAGAACCTGACGGACTACGCGAAGAAGTCCGGCTGGAGATACTCGACCACCTGCACGAACATCCCCGACGACGGGATCCCCGGGGTGCCCGGCAGCCACCACCCCCGGTACACCGGCGTCCTGCACCGCGACCACGTAATCGTCGAGACAGGCGGCGTCCGCACCGCGAAGGGCACGGGCCTGCGGAACCTGCCATCGAAGACCTGGCAGGTCAACAAGGGACGGGTGCTCGCCGCGAACATCGCCGCCGACCTCACCGCCTGGGCCCGCCTCCTCGGCCTCCACGACCAGGACGGCCTCAAGGCCGCCGACCCGGACACGCTCCGCTACCGGATCTGGCACATCCCCGCCCGCGTCGTCCGCCACGCCCGCAAGAAGATCCTCAAGATCAGCCCGGACTGGCCCTGGAAAGACGCGTTCCTCACCTGCTGGCAACGGCTCCGCACCCTGCCCGCACCCAGCTGACCAGCCCGGACCATCCAGCGACACGGAAGGAGGACCACCCCCGGCGCGGTCGGAGCCGGCGCGCACCCGGGCACACCGGGCAGCACCACACGCCACCCGCCGAAGGCCAAACGGACATGAACATCAAAAAAAGGCGCCAGCACGAACAGTAACCAAGCCCGTAGAGCCTGACTCATTGAGGTTAGAAGGCACTGTCATTTCGCCGCGGCACGTCGCCTGGTATCGCCCGGCGCGGCTTTCAGCTGCGCTGATAGTGGCTGGCAATGGCTCGGTGTCGCCCGGATACTGCCCCTGTTGGCGCCCAGCTTGGCTCCCAAAATCTGTTGGCTTCTCCGATTATTCGAATCAGCGAAAACATTATGGATTGTGTATCGCCCGGCTACTTCCCGAACCTGTCGATCGCCGACTGGCAAGTCGCCCAGGGTGACATCCCGCCGCCAAAAATCGGCGTTAGCCGGGGAGCCGGACGGGCTGGGTGCGGGCTATCCCGCTGATTGCGGCTGGGCGAGAGAGCCGGGCGTAACGGACCAGCATGCCTGGAGCAGTATCTGGGGCGAAGACCTGTGGCTCGGTGATGCGGGCTGCAGCAGGGGATTCCACCGGATGGCGGCAGCCGCCGACGGCAGCGTCAGGGCGGCCAGCTTCTCTGCCGGTGACCCGAGGACGTTGCGCGCCGTGGCGCACAGCACCAGGCCGGATACCACCGCGGAGTGCCGCCGCCAGGCCAGCTGGGCGACCATGCCGCCCATGGAGTAACCCACCGCGACGAAGCTGCCGGTACCCAGGACCTCGGCCAGCGCGGTGACGTCGTCCGCGCAATCCTCGAGCCGGAACCGCCACCCGCCCTGATTCCGTCGCCATGACCGCGCAGATCCATGGCGACGACCCGGAAATGCCGCGACAACGGGGCAAAGACCTGTCCCAGTTCAGCTCGGCGGTCACCGTCACTCCGTGGATGAGCATCAGCGTCGGCGCCCCGGATGGGCCGGGCCGGCATCAGGGCAGGCGACCTCGTTGCCCCGTCCCTGATGGGCTCGCGCCGCTACCCGCCGCTCGGCGACGCGCCGGGCGACTACGTCCGGGGCTGGCATCGAAGGCTGGTTGACAAACCAGCCAACTTGGATACTATAGTTTCCATCATCAGCTAAGTGAGGAGAGTCCAATGACCGATCCCCGTACCGCCACCGCCGAGCTGCAGGCGCAGACCATCGACTGGATCCGCAAGAGCCAGGACGCCGTGGTCGACGCGCTCAGGACCTGGGCCGGGGCCGTCCACTCGGTGACGCCGTCGCTGCCGGTCTCCGCCGCGCCGTTCGCCGACCAGCTGCCCAGGCCCAGCGACCTGGTCGGGGACGCCTTCGACTTCGCCGCCCAGCTGCTGGCCGCGCAGCGCAAGTTCGCCGAGGACGTGATCCAGGTCACCGCCCCGGTGGCGGACGAGGCCCCGGCGGCCGCGAAGTAGCCAGCCGCCCGCCTGCCACCTGGCGCACAGCCCCGGACCCGGGGCTGTGCGCCAGCTACTATCCTCAGCGGACGGAGGTGGGATATGAGCGATCCGTGGACCGCCCAGACCGAGGCGCTGGGCGCGTTCATCCGCAGCCAGCGCGAGCTGGCCCAACTCTCCCTGCGCCAGCTCGCCGAGATGACCAAGCTCTCCCATCCGTACCTGAGCCAGGTCGAGCGCGGCATGCACCAGCCCTCCGTACGCGTCCTGAAGCTGCTCTCCGAGGCGCTTGACGTGTCCGCGGAGACGCTGCTCACGCAGGCGGGCCTGCTCGCGGGAGAAGACCAGGCCGCCGACGACGCCGAGGTGACCGAGCGCGTCAAGGCGGCGATCCGGGCCGACCACCGGCTGAGCGACGCCCAGCAGGCGGCGCTCATCGCCGTCTACGACAGCATGCTCCGCGATTGACAACCCACCCCCGAGCCAGGCGTGCCGGCCCGGGTCAGCCCGCCATTAAGTCAGGCGAAGGTCCTGCGGTTCCCTGGTGAGAAGCCACCGCCCGTTCGGCAGAAGGGAATTCTTATTCAGAACGGATGGGAGAGTCTCCCGGCCGAGGGTGAGACTTCCGGATGGCGGCACACGCCCCGTCTGCGTCGGACTTCGGAAGCGGCTGCGTCATGACCGGCCGCACGCCGGCTTGGAACCGCCGCGAGCATAGTCATCATCAGCACGGGTAGAACAGTATCCGGGCCTTCCGTCCCTGTCGTGCTGTGCGCATCCGGTACGCGCGGTCCAGATGCAGTGGTGGATCGTCGGCCGGGCACCGTCGCTGGGTCCCGTCGACTGGCATCGCAGGGAGTGAGGCCATGCCTCAGGCATTCGGGAAGTCCGCGACTCCGCAGACGCGTCTGGTGGAACTGCCCGGCCGTGGCGTCACGCGGGTATGGGAATGCGCCGGGCCCCCCGGCGCCGGGACGCTCATGCTCATCCACGGGGTGACCTTCACGACCGAACTGAACTGGGGAAAGGTCTTCGCGCCGCTCTCGCGGCACTTCCGTGTCATCGCCATCGACCTGCGCGGGCACGGCGACGGGATAAGCGCCGGGGCGCGGTTCCGGCTCGAGGACTGCGCCGATGACATCGCCGCGCTGGCGCAGGTCCTGGGCGTCGGCCCGTTCATCGCCGTGGGCTACTCGATGGGCGGCATGGTTGCCCAGTTGATATACCGGCGGCACCCGTCACTGCTCTCGGGCCTGGTGCTGTGCGCCACCGCCCGCAACGTCCTTGGGTCACCGGTGGAGAAGCTGGTTGCCCTGGCGCTGCCCACGGCGGCCGCCGCCATCCGGTGGAACCCGTTCCTGCAGCCGGTGAGCGCCGAGCTTCTCGGCATGGCCATGGTGGACCGCGTCGACGACCCGGCCGCGGCCAGCAAGGCCCGGGCCCAGCTCAGGCGGACCACCCTGGCCACCGCCATCTCGGCCGTCCGGGCCGCCTGTGAGTTCACCTCGCACGACTGGATCGGCCAGGTCGATATCCCCGTCGCGGTGGTGGTCACGGCCCGGGATCGCGTCGTTCCGGTCAGCCGCCAGCTGCGGCTGGCCCGGGCGATTCCCGGCGCCACGGTCCACGAGCTGGACGCCGATCACGCCGTGTGCGTGGCGAATCCGCAGCTGTTCACCCGTGCGCTGCTCCAGGCGTGCTGGTCGGTGGAGGCGGTCTTGGCCGGTCACGAGCAGCCCGGCCTGACGGGCACCGCGCTCTGAACCGGTACCCGCCTGAACGTGTCGGGCCAGTGTGCTCACCTGTCGGAGTCACCGGCCCGGGCGCGGGGCAGCGCTGCGGGTACTCGCCGGTTCCACCAGAGGGCACCCCGCTAGAGTTCGAAACTGAACACCGTCACCTGGCCGCAACTCCTCACGAGCCACTCCGGTAAACCGGGGCATGATCACCCTGTCCGTCAAAACGGGGCAACCTCCAACGGGACGCTGTCAAAATTCAGGAGCCGCCAGAGGGTCAGTTTTCAGATGCCGTTGACACACGCTACTTCAATCTGCGTGACTGCGACTTTGCCGTGTCCCTGCCCGGTCAAGGGAGAGCCAGCTAATGGCGCTCCGGATCACCGTCATCGCGATAGGGACGGACCTGCCGTTCAACGAATAGGGCACCGTGACAACACTCATAGGTCCACCAAGCCGGTCGCTTTAACACACCGCGAGTACCGGTCTGGACAGGCACGCAGGTGCTCCCGGTGGGCCGGAGCGACCTGGCCGCGCACCGCCTGGCCGGTCACGGTGTCGAAGGTACCGGCCGAGGCGCCCGCGCTATGTAACACCCGACGCTGGCGACTCGGTTATATGTCCGTGACCTAGGATCCGCAAGCTTGACGGAGGTGGCTGCGTGCGACATCTGTACGGGATTGCCCTGGCCAGCGCCATGACCATGGTGACGTTCTTCGCTGGAGCATGGGGCTACGAGCGGCTGCTGAGACTGCCTGCTCCGCCCGGCGCGCTGTCCGCGCTGCCGGCCGGCGGTGGCTCACTGCTGGCTAACAACCCTGTGCTCTTCTCGCTGGCCGCCGTGGCCGTCACCGGTGTGCTGGCCGGCGTCCTCGTCGCGGTGCCGCGGATCTCACCGCTGGCCGCCGGGTTCCCCGGATTGCTGTTCATCGGGTGGACAGCGCTGTATCTCACCAGCGTCCGGCGCGCGACCGAACTGATCCCCCTGCGGTCCTACGCCTTCGGAGCGGGCTGGGAGGCCCTGCTCATCAACGGCGTCCTTGGCGGCGTCGGCCTGGCGATGGTCGTTCCGCTGTTCGTGCCCTCGCGGTGGCGGAGGCTGCGTGCAGATGACGCGGACTCGGTGGCCAGCGAGGCCGGTGATTTCCTGGCTGACGTGATGGAGGACGCAGAACCTGCGGAAGCGGCCCCGGCTGCTCAGGCCCACGACTCAGGCCCGCGAGCTGCCAGCTTCTCGGGTGCGCGAGCTTACCGGCCCGCCATGTCGCGCCAGCCGCGGTGATCCGATCTGCAGGCCGGCTCGTAGCGGACGGCGTGGTGACGGAAACCGGCTCCGGGACGCTGATCGCCAGCCGTTACCGGCTTCAGGGACGCGCCCTGTCGGGCGCGATCGGGGAGGTATGGCAGGCATACGACCTGCTCCTCGGCCGCCCGGTCACGCTGCGGCTGCTGCGGCGTGACCGGGCGGGGGACGCCGGGCGCTTCCTGGCCGTGGCGCGGCGTGCCACGCAGTTGCGCCATCCCGGGATAGTGCAGGTCTATGATTACGGCCAGGCCGGAACCGAGAGCATCCCATTCCTGGTCACCGAACCGGTCGGCGGCACCACGCTCGCCACCGTGATGCCCGCGGGCCCGCTTGAGCCCGCGTGGGTGCTTGGCGTGATCGGGCAGGTGACCTCGGCGCTGGACACGGCACACACGGCCGGGCTGGTGCACCAGGACATCAGCCCAGGGACCATTCTGCTCGCGCCGGGCGGCGCCGTGAAGCTGACCGACTTCGGGTCATCCCACGTTGCCGGGGCGACGACAGGCGGGCCCGGCTACCTGGCACCGGAACGATTGCGGGGAAGCCCCGCGATGCCAGCCAGCGATCTGTACTCCCTCGGGGTAGTCGCCTGGGAGTGCCTGGTCAGGACTTCACTGCGGACCGAACTCGAGGGCGGCGGCCTGCCGCTGCCGCGGTTGCCCGCCGTGGTAAGTTCCGGCGTGGCGTCGCTGGTAGCCGACCTGACCGCGGTAGACCCAGCGGATCGCCCGGCGAGCGCCGCGCAGGTCACAGAGCGGGTCGGCGAACTGTTGGCGGTCCCGCTCCGGTCGGATGAGCCACGCCAGGCAGATTCCCCGCTGGTCCAGTTGGCCGTCGCGCCAGTCTCCACCAGGCCGGCCGGCGACACCGGCCCGGAGGCCGGGGAAATGTCTCATTCCTTGCCGGAGAACCCTGCCCACGCCGACTGACGGGTCGCGGACCACCGGACGCTGTCGCGTCCGGGGCGTGCGCTCGTCTGGCGGGCCTGCGGCGGCCTCCGGGGGCTGGGCAGGGTCCCAGGGGCCGAAAGGGGCAACGATGGATGCCTGCACCCTACGCTCCTCTGGTACTCGTGCGCGGGCTGAGCGTATCCGGTCGGGGGTTATCGTTTGGGAGGGCCCGGATCGAGGCACATGACCGCAAGCGTGGCTCATCGCCCCAGGATTCACCTCGCGGCGTGACTCCGGCGTGCTCGCCCGGGCCCGGTCGACTCCCTGATGACAAGCTTCGCCGGGAACAGCTGCTGACGAGGCGGTGCGTTCTGCACCGTGAGCCGCTCAATCAGCATCTCCGCCGCCAGCCGACCAGCTTCGAAGGCGGGCCACTCGATGCCCGTGAGGGAGGGCGTCAGCATCTCGGCGAACTCGGCGGCGATCACCGACACGATCGAGAAATCGTCAGGGACATGGAGATTGGCCGCCCGCAGCGCGCTCAGCAGTCCCGTGAACTGCCAGCCGGTCGTGATGGCGGCCGTGCACTCCGGCTCCGACCGCAGCAGCCGCGCAGCGACCGCGAACGCCTCGCGCGGTTCGTGGGAGCACGGAATGTGGATGCCGTCGATGCCCAAGTCGGATGCGCGTTGCTTGAAGACGTCCCGCGCGATCAGCGACGAGGTGTAGCCCGCCTCGATCAGGTCGGGCGGGAAGTTGAACAGTGCGACCTGCGTATGTCCGAGCCGGGCGAGATGCGCGAGGCTCGTCTCGACCGCGTCGCCAAAGTCCATGTCCACGTAGCTGATCCCGGTCATGTCGTGCGTGCGCCCGATGAGCACAAACGGATGTCCGTCCGCCGCCAGGCGCTCGACCCGGGCGTCGTGCACGAGCGTCTCCATCAGGATCACGCCGTCCGCGCGTCCCGTCGCGACCACCCTGGCGACCGCCGCAGGGTCGGTGGCGGCCGTCGAGAGGAGCAGCGAGTAGTCGCTCGCGCTCGTCGCCGCAGTCGCACCTGCTACGAACGTCTGCTGCACGGGCAAGAGGTGCCATTGCGGTGAGGGCAGGAACAGGGCGATCGTGTGCGACGCGCCGCTCGCGAGCGCGCGTGCAGGTCCGTGCGGGCGATAGTCGAGTTCCTCGATGGCGGCCAGCACGCGCTCGCGCATCAGCGGGGAGACCACCCGCTTGCCGCTCAAGACGTACGAGACGGTACTCAGGGCGACGCCAGCGCGCTCGGCGATCTGCGCCATCGTGGCGGGCTTCGACTGTGTAATTTGCCCCGACTGTCTCACGGTGTTCTCTTGACTCCCGCAATGTGTTTTGGATATAAGTTTGCGAAGCGCTTCGCGAAACGCTTCGCTAAAGAGAGGCTAGCGCTTATGTGCTCGTCCGGCAGTCTATCCGCACACCACGAGCGAAGCGGTTCCCACGCCCCCCCGAGCCGAGGGACGGAACGTGGCCACGTTCGCCGCTAGCGAGACCGGTCTCGTTGTGCGGTCGGGCGGCGAGGTCCTCCAGGTCGATGCCTGGGGCGAGAGCGGCATCCGCGTACGGGCGACCCTTGGCGCATCCGTCACCGAGACGCCCTGGAGCGCCTTGCTCGAAGATGAAGTGAGGGCGGCCCGGGTCGAGATCGGTGACGGTCAGGCCCGCGTATCCAACGGCGACCTCATCGTCGAGGTGACCGAGAACGGCGAGGGTCGGTTCGTCCCCTTTCCGCCGCTCCTGCGTTTCCTGCGCGCGGACGGGATGCAGCTACTCGCCGAGAGCCTTCCGCACTTCACGTCCCCTGCGCAGCGCCGCTACCGCCAGGCCGGAGGCAACCTCTACGCCTGCGACGTCATGTTCGACGCCAACCCGGACGAGCGATTCTACGGCCTCGGCCAGCACCAGCATGGCCTGCTTGACCAGAAAGGAGCGGTCGTCGAGCTTGTCCAGCGCAACACCGAGGTCTCGGTGCCGTTCGCGCTCTCCAGCCGCGGCTACGGCTTTCTCTGGAACATGCCGGGCGTCGGCCGCGTCGAGTTGGCGACGAACGGGACGAGGTGGATTGCCCATGCCGCCCGGCAGGTCGACTACTGGGTGACGACCGGCCCGACCCCCGGCGACGTCGTCAGCCACTACGCGCGGGCGACGGGGCTGCCGCCGATGCTGCCGGAGTGGGCTTCCGGATTCTGGCAGTCGAAGCTGCGTTACCGGACTCAAGAAGAGCTGCTCGAGGTTGCGCGCGAGTACAACCAGCGCGGCCTCCCGCTCTCCGTGATCGTCTGCGACTACTTCCACTGGACCCGCCAGGGCGAGTGGAAGTTCGACCCGGCCGAATGGCCGGATCCGCAGGCGATGGTCGACGAGCTACGTGAGCTCGGGGTCGAGTTGCTGGTCTCGATCTGGCCGACGGTCAACCCGAACTGCGACACCTACGCGACGATGGAGCGGGAGGGCTTCCTGGTGGGGAGCATGGCAAGCCTGCCCCCGCTCCACCTGGCCTTCTGGGACAAGGGCACCGACGGCCAGGCGTTCATGCGCTTCTACGATGCAACGAACCCGGATGCACGCCGCTACGTCTGGCAAAAGGTGACCGACGGTTATCGCCGCTACGGCATCCGGGCGTTCTGGCTCGATGCGTGCGAACCGGAGATCCTCGCCGACAACCCCGAGGCCGCCCGCTACTTCCTGGGGCCGGGCATGGAGGTGCAGGGCGTGTATCCGCGCCTGCACGCGCGCGGCTTCTACGAGGGGTTGAAGTCGAGCGGCGAGGACGACATCGTGCTTCTCTGCCGGTCGGCGTGGGCGGGCAGCCAGCGCTACGGGGCGGCCGTCTGGTCGGGCGACGTCGAGTCGACGTTCGAGGCTCTCGCGGCGCAGATCCCGGCTGGACTGCACATGGGCATCTCGGGCATCCCGTGGTGGACGACTGACATCGGCGGGTTCCGGAACGGCGACCCGAAGTCCCCCTACTTCCGCGAGCTTGTCGTCCGCTGGTTCCAGTTCGGCGTCTTCTGCCCGCTCTTCCGGCTCCACGGCGTCCGCGAGCCAGGACCGCTCGTCGGCTCGGGTCAGACCGGAGCCCCCAACGAGGTGTGGTCCTTCGGTGACGAGGCGTACCGGGTGATCCGTGAGCAGCTCGAACTCCGCGAACGGCTCCGCCCGTACGTGATGGAGCAGATGGCCACGGCGAGCGCGAACGGGCTTCCGCCGATGCGCGCGCTGTTCCTCGAGTTCCCGGACGAGGCGCCGGCCTGGGAGGTGACGGACCAGTTCATGTTCGGTCCGGACGTGCTGGTCGCGCCCGTGACGACGTACGGCGCGCGGGAGCGCAACGTGTATCTTCCGAGCGCAGCCTCGTGGCTCGACGCCTGGACGGGCAAGCCCGTCGGCGCGAAAGGTTGGGTGACGGCTGCCGCACCGCTCGAGCGCATCCCGGTCTATCTGAGGGAAGGCGGGAGCTTTACCCACCTGCGAGCGCCCGCATGACGCTGTTGCGGCTCACGGGCCGCCGCAAGCACCAGCTGGCGGGCTGGCTATTCCTGGCCCCGGCGATCGCCTACCTGCTCTTCGCGTTCGCGCTGCCCATCGTCTACAACCTCATGCTCAGCTTCGAGCAGACGTCGCCGGCGACGGTTTCGAGCC
Organism: Trebonia sp.; assembly: GCA_036391275.1. Classification (GTDB taxonomy): domain Bacteria; phylum Actinomycetota; class Actinomycetes; order Streptosporangiales; family Streptosporangiaceae; genus Trebonia. The sequence continues at coordinate 19,808 of DASWAE010000101.1, read as the reverse complement.
TGACCGCGCCTTTCGCCGGGTTCGGCAACTACCGCTTCATCCTCAGCGACCCGACGAGCCGGAAGGCGATCGCCAACACGTTCTGGTTCACGGTGGGCTCGCTCGCCGGCCAGTTCCTCATCGGCTTCGCGCTCGCGCTGCTGTTTAGCATGCGGTTCCCTGGGCGGACTCTGGGCCGCTCGCTCGTGATCATCCCGTGGCTGCTGCCACTGATCGTGACCGGGGTCATGTTCCGCTTCCTGTTCCAGCTCGAAGGCGGGGCCGTGAACCAGGTGCTCACCGGTCTCGGGATGGTGCACCACGGCGTCGACTGGCTGGACGACCCGCAGCTGGCCTTCTGGACGATCCTGATCGCCAACATCTGGCTCGGGGTACCGTTCTTCACCCTGCTGCTCTACAGCGCGCTCCAGGACGTGCCAGCGGAGATCAAGGAGGCGGCGATCATCGACGGCGCGAGCCCATGGCAGCGGCTCCGGCTCGTGATCGTGCCGATCATCCTGCCCGTCATCGAGGTCACGCTGCTCCTCGGCTTCGTGTTCACGGTGAAGGTGTTCGACCTCGTGATCGGCCTGACCGGTGGCGGGCCTGCTAACGCGACGCAGCTGATCACCACCTGGTCCTACAACCTGTCGTTCCAGCAGTTCTCCTTCGGTGAGGGCGCGGCGCTCAACAACGTGCTGCTCGTGCTGGCGCTCGTGTGCTCACCGATCTACCTGTTCCTCAGTCGTGACTCGCTGCGCCGTAGCTCGGGGGCGAACCCGTGACGCGCGCCAAGAGGTCGAGGGCCCTGCGCTGGCTGTGCACGCTCGCGGCGGCGGCGGCCCTCGTCCTGGTGCTCTTCCCGGTATACGCGATCATCGTCGGCTCGTTCGAGTCGACCAACACCCTCTTCAGCGGCACGTTCTACTGGCTGCCGCACGCGGCGACGCTCGACAACTACCGCACGGTCGTCCACGCCCAGTCGGCCAACGTGGTGACGAGCCTGGTCGTGGGCCTCGGGACCGCGCTGCTCGCCCTGGTCGTGGCGGTCCCGGCGGGCTACGCCCTGTCCAAGTACCGCCTGCGGGTGACGGTGATCTTGGTCAGCTCGCTGCTCATCGCGCAGATCGTCCCGTCGATCGTCCTCGCGACGTCCCTCTTCATCGTTTTCCACTGGATCAACCTGGTGAACTCGTACCTGGGACTGATCATCGCTGACGGAACGTACGCCGTGCCGTTCGCGATCCTCGTCCTCCGCGCGTTCCTCTTCAGCCTGCCCAACGAGCTGCTCTACGCGGCCCGGGTCGACGGCGCGACCGAGTGGCAGGCGTTCCGCCTCATCGTCATCCCGCTCGCCCGCTCGGCCATGATCACCGTCGCGGTCTTCGCGTTCCTTAACGGGTGGGGCGACTTCATCTTCGCCCTGACGATCCTGAACGGCTCGGGCATCGAGCCGATCACGCTCGGGATCTACACCTACCTCGGCAACTACTCGACCGACTGGGGCGCGGTGATGGCCGCGGGCGTGTTCGCGATGGTACCGGCCGGGATCGTGCTCGTGGTGGCGCAGCGGTATATCGCGAGCGGTCTCACCGCTGGCTCGGTCAAGGGGTAGCGACGCGCTGGCCGTACGAGGGAGGTGGTAGCGGATACCGATAACCGGATCGGCCTTCTTGGTTCCCTCCGTAGTCTCGGCCGAATTCTCCGAAACATCAACCGCAAAAGAGGACACAATGCTATGAAGCGATCGATCAGAAGAGGGTGGTGGGGATTTGCGACAGTTCTGGTTGCGGCCTGCGCCGTAGCCGGGTGCTCGCAGTCGTCCGGCACGTCCGGCACTCAGACCACGATCACAGAAGAGGACTACTTCAACACCCCCGGCCAGATCGCGGCCTTGGCCGCCTACAGCAAGGCATTCGAAGCCGCGCACCCGGGTGTGACGGTGAAGCGGCAGTACGTGCCGTTCGCCAATCTGGACACGAAGCTTCTGACGCAGGCAGCCGGCCAGGATCTGCCAAACCTGCTGGCCGTCGACAACCCGTTTGTGTCGACGATGATCTCGACCGGCCAGGTCGTGCCGATCAGCAGCCTCTCGGGCTTCAGCACGGCGGGCTATTTCCCTGCCGTGATCAACGAGGGCCTGTCGGGCGGCAAGTACTACAGCCTTCCGGTGGCAGGCGCCAACTCGATCGCGCTGATCTACAACATCGCGATGTTCAAGGCAGCGAATCTGACCCCGCCGACGACCTGGGCGGAACTGGTCTCCGACGCCAAGACACTGACGACCCCGGCTCACTACGGGATCGCGCTGACCTGTGAGGCGGCCGAGGACACGACGTGGCAGTGGGAGCCGTTCTTCTGGAGCAACGGCGGCACGGCCACGTTCTCGAACGTCTCAGGTGCGCCCGGCGTGCAGGCGTTGACGCTGTGGAGCCAGCTGATCAGCGATGGTTCCGCGTCCAAGTCGTGTCTCAACTGGAGCCAGACCCCGGCCGCGTCCACGCAGTTCATCGACGGCAAGGCGGCCATGATGGTCAACGGCCCCTGGAACTTCCCGACGATGAACCAGGCCAAAATGTTCTACGGCAAGCAGTTCGGGGTCGTTCCCGTCCCGACCCAGGCGGCGGGCCGGCACGTCGTCGTCCCGCTCGGCGGCGAGGACTGGATGGTCAGCAAGAGCGGCGGCAGCGCCGCTCAGCAGCTGGCGTTCGACTATATCCAGGGCATGCAGACCCCCACGGAGGAGCTGCAACTCGCGAAGCTGTTCGGCTACCTGCCGGCGAAGATCAGCGTCGCGAAGACCTACGTGACGCAGGCCGGCCCCGAGTGGTCGGTCTACGTCAACCAGACGCTCTACGCGCATCCACGTACGCTCGGCTTGGGAGTCAAGTACCCGAAGATCTCTCAGGCGGTGTGGACGGCGATCCAGGCGGCCTTGTCCGGATCCCAATCGGTGCAAAGCGCGCTGAATACTGCTCAGAGTCAGATCAACGCCATCCTGACGGGATAGAGCTGTCCGGAGTATTACGCCAACGGCCCGCGGCGCCGCCGACCGGCGCCACGGGCCCCAGATCCGACCTTCCCGGGAGATCCCAGTGAAGAACCACACCAACCTGGTGACGAGCGTTGCGCCGACGGCAGCCGCTCGGGTGCGGCTCCGACCGGTCGACGCCCGGGGCGTCGCCATCCGGGACGGTCTGCTCGCGGACAGGCAACGGGTGAACCGGGAGGTCACGCTTCTTCGCGGCGCCGAGGAGCTCGAACGCGCAGGGACTCTCGACAACCTCCGGGTCGCGGCGGGACGGGGCTCGGGCGAGCGGCGAGGCATGGTCTTCAGCGACTCGGACGTCTACAAATGGCTCGAGGCGCTCGCGTGGGAGCGCGGGCGCGAGCCATCGGACGAGCTGGATCGCCTCGCGAGCGAGACGATCCGACTCGTCGCGGCCGCCCAGGGACCCGACGGATATCTGAACAGCTGGTGCCAGGTGATCGATCCCTCCTGGCGCTGGACCGACTTGGAGATGGGCCACGAACTCTACTGCGCAGGGCATCTGATCCAGGCGGGCGTCGCAACCGCGCGGGCGACGGGCGACGGCTCCCTCCTCGCCGTCGCCCGCCGCTTTGCCGATCTGATCGACGACGTGTTCGGCAACGACCCCGCGCGAGGCACCGACGGCCATCCCGAGATCGAGGTCGCGCTCGCGGAGCTCTACCGCCAGACGGGCGAGACTCGCTACCTGAGGCTCGCGGATACGCTCACTGGGCGGCGCGGGTCCGGGACGTTCGCCGGCGGTCGCTTTGATCTCGACTACTACCAGGACGCCGAGCCCGTCCGCGATGCGCGAGGGATCGTCGGCCACGCGGTGCGCGCCCTGTACCTCGCTGCCGGGGTCACGGACATCTACGCCGAGACGGGCGACGAGACGCTGCTCGCGTCGATGCTGCGGCAGTGGGACGACCTCGCGTCCGCCAAGAGCTACCTGACCGGTGGTGTCGGCTCGCGCCACTACGGCGAGGCGATCGGCCATGCCTATGAGCTACCTCCCGACCGAGCGTACTGCGAGACCTGCGCGTCGATCGCCAGCATGATGTGGAACTGGCGCATGCTCCTTGTCACCGGCGAGAGCCGCTTCGCCGACCTCTTCGAGCGGACGCTGTATAACGGGTTTCTTTCTGGGCTCTCACTCGACGGCGAATCGTTCTTCTACGCGAACCCGCTGCAGTCGCGAACCGGTGAGCGCCGGCATCGCTGGAATCCCGTCGCCTGCTGCCCGCCGAACATCATGCGGCTGCTCGCATCGCTGCATCATTACCTCGCGACCGTGACGGACGACGGGATCCAGCTACATCAGTACGCCTCCTCGACGATCCGCGCCCGAGACGTGGTCCTCAGCGTGGAGACCGCATACCCCTGGGACGGGACGGTCAGGGTCGAGGTCGTCAAGAGCCCCGATCGCGAATGGACGCTCGCCCTCCGCATCCCGGACTGGGCGCGAGAGGCGACCCTCGACGGCGAAGCTGTCGCCGCGGGCGGTTACGCCGAGGTGAGACGCCGCTGGCGGGATGGCACACAGGTCGTGCTCCTACTCGACGTCGCGCCTCGACTGACCGTGCCCAACCCGCGCATCGACGCAGTGCGGGGCTGCCTCGCGATCGAGCGCGGGCCCGTGGTGTACTGCCTCGAGCAGCCCGATCTCGCGCCTGGCATCGACATGGCCGACGTCGCCGCCGGTCCCGCCGCCGATCCCGTCGACAACGGGCCGGTCCCGCAGCTGGGCGGCCTGCCCGGTGTGGCCTTGACGGGCGTCGTCCGCGACCACGACGGGTGGCGGCAGTCCGAATACCGCGACCTCCGCGCCCTGCCGGCTGCGACTGCGGCGTCTCCGACGCAGCTGGTCGCCGTTCCGTACTTCGCGTGGGCCAACCGGTCCGGAGGAGCGATGCGAGTCTGGATCCCGGCGGCGGAGCAGGAGGGAGGAGGCGCATGGCAACCCCGTCGCTCGAGCAAGTGACGAAGGTTCTTGCGAACGGCGTCGAGGCCGTGAGCTCGCTGGACCGTGCCGTCGAGGAGGGCGAGTCCCGATGACGCGCTCGCAGATGGCGTTCATCCTCGGCGTCTTCGGCGAGGTGGCGATGATCCTCAGTCCCTCGGCCTTGAGTACCTCCCCGAACGCGGCGGTTAAGACCGGATCGCGATCATGAACCAGGAACCGCGGCGTTCCCAGGACCGAGGTGCCGCCGCCCCGGCGGCCGACGGCGCGGGCGCAGGACAAGGGCAGGCCCTGACTTCACGCTCTGCTCAGCTTTCCGCCTCCATGAGGCAATCCCCGGCGGCCGCCGACACGGGGGGCTCTCCGGCCTGCGGTTCTGCCTCCCGCGTCCCCACAGAGTTCCCACAAGCCCGGCCCGCGGCGGCGTTCCCCACAAAGTTCCCACGGATAAAACGGCACAATCCGGCATTCGGTGGCATGGCTGCTAGCATTGTAATGTCAGTTTCTCCAGGCCTTTACGCAGGTCAGGAGGCTGACAGCCCCGAGGGCCGCGCCTGTGCCGGTCAGGGAAAGAGCCTCTTACAACCGGTAGGCCACTGGTTCGAATCCAGTACCGAGCCGCGGGGCGTGCATGGCGTACTTGGTGTCATACCCGTGGACCGCGACCAGTTCCGGCCGGCTCGTGTGCGCGCCCGGCTGGCCGGTCATCGCTGCCTTCTGGCCCTGCAGGTAGCCGAGGCTCCAGGCACAGGCCCATCTCATCGCGGTCGTCCTGCCCGGTGACCGAGGTGCCGTGCACCCCGGACCCGACCTGCACTTCACCACAGCCGGCCCGCCGTGATCAAGGTGACACGCCAGGCCGGCCGCAGCCACCGGGACCGCGCCGTCGCCGGACAGTCCATGATGCCGGTTCGTCAGTTCCCGCGCCCGGACCCTGCCTCACCCGGCCCCTCCGGCGGGCCAGCCTCTTCGTCCCCGATGGCCAGCAGCACTGGCTTGCCGGTCAGCTCCTCCAGCTCGGCGCGGAGCCGGCCGGCCCCCGCACCGCCATGGCCGGACACCACGCCCGGCCGGGCGGCACGAATATTAACCCGGACCTGGTCCAGGTCCCCGCCGACCGACACCGAGGCGACCCCGGCCGCCTGCCCTATCCGCCGGCGCACCAGCTCACCGATCTCCTCGATGCACAGCGCCTGGACCGTCATGATCTCCGAGCCGGCGGCGACCCCGGCCTCCTCGGACCCGGCCATCTCGACGTGCTCCGCCAGCAGCCGGTTCACCATGTCCCGCTGGCCCGGCTCATCGGCCGCCGCGTATGCCCGGGCCGCCTCGCCGGTCAGCTCCAGATCCACGTGCGGATTCAGGTACACCCGCAACACCACCAACGGCTGCCCCGGATCACGCCCGGCGACGACCACCCGGCGGGCAGTGGTGTACTTCTCCCCGGTCTCGGCCATCCTCGCCCGGACCTGCTTCTTGAACGCGCTGTCGTCAGTCACGCCATGTCCCTCGCGGCGACCCCGCCCCGCGCCCTGATCGCCTGGCTCAGCGGTGACTGATCTCCCAGCTAGCGCGAACCGGCGGCCCTTGTCCTCACCGCCACCGCGGGCACGGGCCACGGCAGCTCGGAGTGCGGCAGGCGCTCCTGCCAGCACCCAGGCTACCCGGCATCCCCGCCACCCGAACAAGGACATCCCGACCCGCGCGTTCGCCCAGGTCAGCGGCGACATCCTCGACCAGGTCCTCGGCGCGTGGCTGTGGACAAGGGCCGCCCGGATCGGCGGGCGGATGGTGATCGCGGTCGACGGCAAGGCCGTCCGGGGCGCGAAGGGCAAGGACGGGAAGGCCCCGCACCTGGTCGCAGCGCTGGCCCACGGCATCGGCGCTGTCCTCGGCCAGGTCGCGGCGGACGCCAGGAGCAACGAGATCCCCGCCGTCCGCGAGCTGCTGACGGCGTTCGGCGACCTGGCGGGCGCCGTCTTGACCATGGACGCGCTGCACGCCCAGCACGACACCGCGCAGGCGGTCCCCGGCCTCGGCGCTCTTGTGTGCGAAGGCGGTCGGTAGTCGGCCGAAGCGGCCGACATGTGCCCTGCGCCGGCGCCGAATGCGGGTGACCAGGAAGCAGCGGAGGTACCCCGACCACACCGTTATGACGGACTCGGGAGGCAACGAGTTCTGCGTAGAGCCGGGACCCGCGTAGACGATACAAGTTGCTTGTAGTACAAGCTCCTTGTAGTACAAACTGCTTGTAGCATGAAAGCATGGTTGAGCTCATCGGTCGTGACCAGGAACTCGCCGACCTTCAGAGTGCTTGGACACGGGCAGGATCGGGAGTACCGCAGCTTGCTGCGGTGTGGGGGCGTCGGCGGGTCGGCAAGACCTTCCTGCTCACCCGTTTCGCTGCGGCCAAGCGGGCCGTGTACTTCACGGCTACGCGTCAGGACAGCAACGAGCGCCAGCTCGCGCGGCTGACCGACCGGATCCGCGAGCAGCTTGGCGGCGAGGTCGAGGATCTGCTCTCGGCGCCGTTCCAGGACTGGGAGTCGGCCCTTCGGTTCCTGGTCCGGCTCGGCGATGAGGCGCCGTTGCTGGTCGTGATCGACGAAGCTCCCAGGCTGCTGGCATCGCAGCCAGACTTCGCCGACCTGGTCTCCGCCGTCTGGGAGAACCGGGTCCGCGACCAGAAACTAATGCTGGTGCTTACTGGCTCTGCTGTCAGCGTCATGGAGCAGATGCTGGGCGCACAGGGCGGCCTGCACCGTCGGGCGGCGCTTGAACTGTGCCTGGACCCGTTTGCGGTACGAGAGGCGCGGGCGTTCCTACCAGACATCCCGGCTGCCGACTTCCTGACCGCCTACGCCGTCTGCGGAGGGTATCCGCTCCACCTGGATCAGTGGGATCAGTCATCCGACGTCGAGGCGAATCTTCGTCGGCTTGCCTACGAGCCGGCTGGGATCCTGGTCCGCGACGCCATGGACATAATCGGCGAAGACCTTGACTGGCGCGGGGGATACGAACGAGTGCTCGCGGCAATAGGATTCGGCGCCCGCCGCAGGTCCCGCATCGCCGGACGGGCGCAACAACGGATCGACTACACGCTGGAACGCTTGCGGCGGGCCGGGTACGTGAGTCGCGCCGTCCCTGTCGGGAGCACCACTGGGGACCCCCTGTACGAGATTGCCGACACTTACCTGGCCTTCTGGTTCGGCGTGCTCCGCGACGACGTGGACCTTATCGAAGGCGGACAGGGCGCGGCTGTCCGCCAGCGCACGGCCGCGCGCCTTGACCATCACCTGGGCCGAGTATTCGAGGGCGCTTGCCGGGCGCACGCCGCGCTGCTCGTCCGGAACAGCGAACTGCCCAGCGACATGATCATCGGCCGCTGGTGGCGGGACGAGATCGCGGAAATCGATGTGCTCGGAATCTCTGCGAACCGGACCGCGCTGCTGGGCGAGTGCCGCTGGCAAACTGCGCCGCTGACCAACCGTGACGTCCTTGAGCTGCACCGCAAGATCAGCTTCGTGCCGGAGCCCGCCGCCGACATCCGGCTGCTGTTCTGGACCCGGACCGGAGCGACAGAACCCGGATTCCCAGCCCGTGCGTATTCCGCCACAGACATCATCGGCTGACCGCCGAAGCCATAGGTGGTGCGTCGAGCGCTGACTCTTACGACGCGATCCCGAACCGAAGCACGGCTGCGGCGAGAGGTCGGGCGGAGCGTGGCCAGGGCGCGCATGGAGGCGGACCCAGGCCCTGGTGACGCCGCGCTAACCATGTCGCGCGGCGAACTCGCGGAGGCCTGGGGATGCCTGGGGAATGACCGGCCTCGGGCGGACGGTCGTTCATGCGGTGAACGAGGGGGCGTCGGCGCCGAGGTCGGTCGTGCGGGTCCAGGCGGGGCTGAGGTCGCCGACCTGTCCGGGCGGCCGGACTACGCGGACGGTGAATCCGGGGCCGGGGACCTCGGCCAGCAACGGGCCCGCCTCGGGTTCTCTGGGGTGCGACGGCTGGGCGCGCCCGGCGTCGGTGAACCATTTGGCGGTGCGGGCTAGGGACAGCCGCTGATAGCGGGGGCGGCCGTCGGCCTGACTGGCGGCGAGCGCCATGATGCCGGCTGCGGCCGCGAGGTAGCCGGTCGCGTGGTCGAGGGCCTGGGCGGGCATGGCTCCGGGGCCGCTAGGGCTGCCTTCGATGGCGGCGATACCGGTGGGGCACTGGACCAGCGAGTCGAAGCCGCGGCGGTGTGACCATGGGCCGGATGATCCCCAGGCGGAGAGCGTGACGACGCTGAGATGGGGCCAGCGGTCGGCGAGAGCCCTGGTGTCCAGGCCGAACCGGGCGAGGGCGCCGGGCCGGTAGCCCTGTACGAGCAGGTCCGCTTCAGCGAGCAGTCCGTCGAGCTGTTGCCGGCCGTGCGGGGACGACAGGTCGAGCAGGGCGCTGCGCTTGCCCTGCAGGGTGTCGATGGCCTGGGCGGGTATCTCGGGCAACTGCGGTGCGTCGAGGCGGAGCACGTCGGCACCCCAGGCGGCCAGGGTCCGGGTCGCGACCGGTCCCGCGATGACCCTGGTCAGGTCCAGCACCCTGATCCGGTCCAGGGCCCGGCCTGGGGAGAGTTTCCGGCGGGGGCCCGGGCCGAGTTCGGTGCATAGCAGTGGCTGAGATGCCACGGCCTGGCCTTGGGGGTGCTTGGTCCACTCGTCGAGGCTGCGCACGGCGAAGGCAAGCGCGCCCGCCGCTGCGAAGGAGTCCTCGAGGTCGGCGATGGTTCGCTGCGCGATCGCCTGCCCGACTTGGCCGGGGTCGTCCTCGCAGCCGAGGACGTCGAGCGCCCGCCGCAGGTGCCACGGGTAGTTAGCGTGCAGGCGGACCCACCCGTCGGTGGCCTTCCAGAACCGTGACAGGGGTGCCATTCCCGCGCCGGCGTCGGATCCGGTGCGCCGTGCGTAGCGCTCGCTGCGGGCGGCGACGGCGACGTGCTCGGCCGGCAAGGACACCGGTGCGAGCCGGGTGTCGTTGCGGGCCGCATCGAGTACGGCGACGGCCAGGAGAGCCGAGCCGATCGCGGCTGACATCAGCTCGTGCACCTTGAGCCGGGAGGGCAGCAGCCCGGTCGGGTCGCCGGCGAGCTGCACCCGCTCAAGCTCGGCGGACCGCCCGCCGAGAGCGGCCCACGCTTCCTCAGCCGGCGCTGATGACTGCAGCACGGTGGTCACGAACGCTCCTCACGGCCAGCCGGGTTGGGCCAGCAGCACCATCCTGGGCCGGTCCTGTGCAGAGAATCAAGGTTGATTATCGTCAAGTCATGATGCTCACGACCGAAGAGGTGGCCGGCCGTCTCGGGGTGAAGGTAGACACGGTCTACGCGTACGTGAGCCGCGGCGTCCTCCACCCCCGGCGCGATGGCGGCACCCGGCGCAGCCTGTTCAACGCCGGCGAGGTCGAAGCGGTGGCCCGGCGCGGGCGGCCGCGGCGCGGTAGCCGTCCCATGGTGCTCGACCTGGTGGTCGAGAGCGGGCTGACCACCATCGGGGACCGGGGTTTCCGCTACAGGGGCCGCGACGTCCTCATCCTCGCCAGAACGCAGTCGTTCGAGCAGGTCGCGCACTGGTTGTGGACGGGACAGGAGCCAGAGCGGTGCGCTCCGTGGCCGGCGTATCCGATTACCGTGCCTGACCTGCCTCAGGCGCGTGACCGTCTCCGGGCGGCGGTCGTGCTGAGCTCGGCCGCCGAGCCGTTCCGCGGCGACCTTGCCCCGTCGGCGGTTATGGGCGCGGCGAGGTCCCTGATCGCCAGCATGGTGACGGCTGTCTCGCCCTCCGGGCATAGGAGCAGGGCCGCGCGGCTGTCGCTGGGCCGCGCCGCGCCGCTGCGTGACACCATCGCGGGGCGCCTGTTGGCCCGGCTCGGGGCCGGCCGGCCGGTTCCGGCGCTCGTGACGACCCTGAATGCCGCGCTGGTCGCGATCACTGACCACGAGCTTGCCCCCGCGACGCTGGCCGCACGGGTGGCGGCGTCAGTCCGGGCCGATCCGTTCTCCGTCGTCCTCGCCGGGCTGGGCCCGATGTCCGGTCCCCTGCACGGCGGGGCCAGCACGCTCGTGCACGAGATGATCGCAGATGCCATGGCACGCGGCCCGCACGCGGCGGTGTCCGCCGCCGTGCACCGGCACGGGAGCCTGCCCGGCTTCGGGCACCGCCTGTACCCGGACGGCGACCCGCGAGCCAAGCTCCTACTGGGAATGATCCGCGCAGCCCGGGACGACAGCCGCGCCGTCGCCGCCGCACAGCAACTGCTCCATGCGGCCCGTCGTCACTCCGGAAGCGCTCCGAACGTCGACTTCGCCCTCGCCACGCTAGCGGCAGCGGCCGGCATGCCGGCCGGAGCCGGGGAGACGATCTTCACCATCGCCCGCACCGCGGGCTGGATCGCTCACGCCATCGAGGAGTATGCAGAGCCCCCGGTTCGCTTTCGTGCCCGCGCCGTCACCCGACGCGGCTAAAGAGCGGATGATCGCGCCGGCCGCCGCGCAAGGCGCTGCGATGGCCTGGACGTAGCGCGCAACGGCCTCGATGGCGGATACTTCGCCGCGCTCGGCCCGGGAGACGTGGGTCTTGGTCACGCCCGTGTTCTCGGCGACTTGCGCCTGGGGCAGGCCCAGGGCCTTGCGGCGGTCAGCGAGCCGGTGCCCGTCGATGCGGGCCTGGTTGCGGCGCCGTGCCTCCGCAACGGCTTCCTCGCCGCCGGCCCCGGCGACGATGCCGCTGCGGACGTCCTGCCACCTTGCCTGCCTGTCTCTTCGCCTTCGTCGCCTTGCAGGCCGTCGATGCCGGCGTCATTGCGTTTCACCGGTCATCCGCGCCCATGTAACACCTTTTCCGTAGGTCTCATGGTGTGCCAGGATTCGCACGTGCGACGGACCAGCAGCCCGCCGAGGCCCGTGGAGACATGATCATGTTGGGGGCCTTGTTGGCCGTCGGCCTTGCGGTGATGACGCTCCTCGCGGTATACGCAATCGTGGTTCTCGCGGGGCTGCGTCCGTGCTTCGCTGCCTACTGGTACGCGGGACTGGCTGCGGGTGCCGTGGTAGCGATCGGTTTGCCGGTCCTGAGCTTGCGGGCTATGGCCAAAGATCATCATGGCCGCCGCTGGCCGATGCTGCTCTTGGCGGGCTACCTTGGGGCGGTTTTGGTAGGGATACGGTTGGTCACCACCGTCACCGCGGTAGGGACACGGTTGGTCTCCATCGTCACCGTGAGGATAGTCACGCAGCCGCCCTCGGCACCGTCTCCGGTCGCTTTCCTCGTGCTTGCCTCGGTGGCGTTCGTCGCGGCCGGGCTTATCGCAGCGGCGCTCTTCGGCGGCTTTGTGCTCGCAAGCGTGGTGGCGCCAGAGCCCCTCCGGCAAGCCCAGCTGCGATGGCAGGCCCGGCAACGCAGACGCCATGGAGGAGGTCGGCGCCAGCTACAACGAGATGAACGGCGCAGCCGGCGGCTACGCGAAGTGGGCGCTCCCCGGCCGACGCCCCGTCCTTCACGGCATCTTGACGTTCGGCATTCCCTGGCAGCTGAGCGTCGGTGGGGTGGCCGCCATCGGCTCGCTCTGGTCGTTCGGCAGGGTGCCCGCCAGCGCGTACTGGGTGAGCTGAGTCGCCAGCACGGTCGTCCCGGCAGCGGTGGACGCGCTCGCCAGTTCGAAGTAGTCCTTACCCGGCGGGTTCCGCAGCGGATAACCGGGATAGTAGAACGGAGTGGAGCCGCCGGGCCACCCCGCCGGGTCTGTCCAGCCGCAGGCGTTGAAGTAAAGGGCGCTGGCGGCGGCCGATCCGACGGCGATCACTAGGTCTTTGTTACTGGCAGTGTCCCGCCATGCCTGGCTGAAACTGCCGGTCACATCGCCTGGTGGCAGCGCCAGATTGCGGCTGACGCTGGCCGCGATCGCCATGTCGCGGGCGTCCGCCGCATACAGCACGACCGGATAGCGAGTAGGCAGCGACCTCCCTGGACGCACCACGCTGACCAGGACAAACGCCTCAGCGGCCGCACGGGAACCGCTGGTCAGCGTGATCGGCGCAAGATACCGCCCGGGAGCAAGCGACGCGCCGACCGTCAGCGAAACCGTTACCGAGTAGAGGGCCCTTGGCTGCAGTTGCACCGTGCCGTAGCTGGGTTTTGCCGACATGCCCGGCGACACGCCCACCCGCCATTGCACAGCAGTCGGCGTTCCCGACGTGCCGCGCAAGGTCAGCCTCAAGCTGGCCGTCGTGCCCGGCGCGACCGCCAGCTCGGACGGCAGTGCGCTCTCTGCGGCCCCGGGAATGTCAGAGACGGCTGACTTGCCGACCACCAGTCCGTCGGCGGCGTTGGTGTCGATATTCAGCGTGCGGCCGCCCCACTTCTCGTCGTGCGGCCCGGAGTACTGGTGCAGCCGCTGATGGTTTGCCCAGTGTGAGCTCGGCACGTCCGGGTCGGTGAGTACGGGAGTGCCATTCCAGTCGGCGATCCAGATGTCGTCCGGGCGCGAATGGTTGCCGCTGTTGTACGCGGCCGCCAAGTCCTTTATCCCGGACGCCGCGCTTGAGTAGACCCCCGAGGCATAGCCGGCCGCATGCAGCCCCTGGGTCCACCCGCTGATGAAGTCCAGTACAGCGTTGCTGCAGCCACGGCTGGGTTTGTAGCCTTCCATGTCGAAGTAGATCGGCGAACTGGGGCCGTACCCGAAGCCCGAGGCCGCGGCGGCCGCGCTCACGGCCTCCGCCCGTCCCTCCGCGGCGGCGTGCCGCGGATCGATGACGGCAACCGTCGGGATGGTCCAGCAGGGGGCCTGTCGGCCGACCCAGAGCGGCGCGAAGCGCCAGCCTTCGTCGGCCGCACGCTGTACCCAGGAGGTGGAGAAGTTTCCGTAACCGCAGGCCCAGTTGACCCCGCCCAGGTAGGTGCCAATCACCCGGTACGGCGATGCCAGCCATGATGTCATGGTCGCGATCGACGGGACGCTGCATGTGTCCAGGCCGAGGCCGCTACCGATCATGGACGTCAACGAGTTGGCTGGTGCGGAGGTCGCGCTGCTACTGAGTGACTTAGCCGCGACCGTCATGACCGACTGGGCGGCGGGGGCCGGCTGGGCAACGGTGGGCGAAACCGCTTTCGCTGCCCGGCCGACGATCGTCGCACCGGCCAGGATGGCGCGCAGCCGCGGCTCGTTCGTGCTGTAGGTGGCCGTGACCAGCACGCCGGCCGCGGGCACCTCAACCTGGAACATGTGGGCGGCCGTCGCGGCGGCGGGCAGCGTGGTCTGTTCGGGCAGGGCCGCGCTCCCGCCGGTCAAGACGACAGCTGAGTCGGAAATGGTCGGCGAGCTGGCCGGCTGGACGAGCAGTGTCTCGGTCCGGCCAATGGCGGTCGCCGGGCAGTTCTGGGCGTTACCCGGTGTGCCCAGGTAGACAGCGTGCGTGCTGAACAGCACGCACTGCGAGGAATGCGCGGCCAAGTTGTAGACGGGCCAGCCCCCCGGCACCTGGAACCGGTAGCCGTGGTACTCCACGACCTTGGGCTTCGAGTTCCAGGACGGCTGCGACGCCAAGACCTGGGCGGTCGAGATATCGGTCACCGGGTTAGCCGCGCCGTTGGCTTCTGTTGCCAGTTTCGCCGCCTCGCTGTCTCCCGAGGGAACGAGCCCGGCCGCGCCGGGCGTGGCTGTGCCGTGCACGGGTGGGTGCGTCGACGACTGCGGCCGCACGGCGACGCCAAGGACAAGCACCAATCCGAGTCCCCCCGCGGCAAGCAGCGCGAAGTAGCGGCGCCGCGCCGCAGCGGATACGCGAGTTCCCCGTGCCGACATGGCTCTCCAGATGTCTTGGAGTAAGTTGTGCCAAAAGTTACAGACGAATGCTGACTCAGCTCAATGACCCAGGCCGGCGTTTCGTGCGACTTCCGGCACCCGCCAGGTAAGGAGCGCCCGGTCCGGCTGTGGTTGAGGCTTTCGCTCGGCCATGGCATCGCTGAAGCCGCAGCTGGTCATCAGGGACTCGGTGGCCTTCGTCTGATACCCGGCCTCGGTCCACAGCCAGGGTGATTCCTGCCTATCCACCCGGTGGATGGCGGCATATGAAACATGCGTTTCCCTCACTCCGCGCACGCGGTCCATACTGGCGCTCACCACGTGAAGATCTCCGGGTTATTTCGTTGGGGTGAACTGGCCTTGCCTGATACGCACGTACGCGCGATCGACCATGCCGGACTGTGGGCCCTGGCTAAGGCCGACTTCGGCAACGGCGGCCCGGTGCCTGCCCTTGTCTCGCACGACCGCATCCTCGACCTGTCTGCTCGCCCGGAGACGGCCGGCGCGCGCACCGTGACCGAACTGATCGAGCGCTGGGAGACGGTTCTTCCGGTCCTGACGGCGGTCGCGGGTGACCCGCGGGCCGTCTGGCTGCCGCTGGCCGGCGCCAGCCTGCACAGCCCGGTTGAGCCCCGCCAGGTCTTCCAGGCTGGCGCCAACTACCGCACGCACGTCATCGACCTCGCCGTGGCGCATCACGACGGCAGCGACGGGCGCAGCACCGACCAGGTTCGCGCGGACGCGGCCGCCGTCATGGACTCGAGGCTGAGCCATCCGCCATTCGTGTTCACGGGCCTGCCCAGCGCGATCTGCGGCCCCTACGACGACGTCGTGCTGCCCCGCGACGGTGAGCAGCCGGACTGGGAGCTTGAGCTGGCGGCGGTCATCGGGCGGCCGACCCGCCGGGTAGCCGTGACCGAGGCGCTCGACGCCGTCGCCGGCTGGGTGATCGTCAACGACCTGACCCTGCGGGAGAAGGTCTTCCGCGCCGACGCGGGCCCGCTCGGGGCCGATTGGCTGGCCGCCAAGAACTCACCGACGTTCCTGCCGGCCGGTCCGGTGCTCGTGCCCCGGGCGGCGATTCCCGACCCGGGGGATTTGCGGATCACGCTGCGGCTCAACGGCCAGGTCATGCAGGACGAGTCGACCAAGGACATGATCTTCGACGTGTCGCGGATCGTCGCGCACTGCTCACAGGTGGCCACGCTGCTGCCAGGCGACCTAGTGCTCACCGGCAGCCCGGCCGGCAACGGCCTGGCTCACGGGCGGCTGCTGCGGCCCGGCGACCTCATGGAGTCGGCCATCGCCGGGCTGGGCTCGCAGGCCAACCGCTGCGTGGCGGAGGCATGAGCGGCGGCATGAGCGGCGGCATGCCGGCCGTTGACATGCACGCCCACCTGGCCGTGCCAGCGGTCGAGGCGCTGCTCGCCGGCGAGCCGGGCCACGCCCAACAGCAGCGAATCGACGCCGCTACCGCGGGGGAGGCCTCCATCGCCTACAACCGGGCCCATTTCGGCCAGGTCATTCCCCGGCTGACTGACCTGGACGTGCGGCTGGCGGCGATGGACAGGGCCGGCGTGAACATGCAGGCGGTCGCCCCGGTGCCGCAGTCGTACGCCTGGGCCGGGCCGGCGCTCGCCGAGCGGATCGTCGCGGTGACCAACGAGGCAGTGGCCGGCTTCTGCGCCCGGCAACCCGGCCGGCTCCTCCCGGTGGGAACCGTCGCCTTGCAGCACCCGGACCTGGCCGCGGAGCAACTGCGCCACGCGGTCACCGAACTGGGCCTGCGGGGTGTGCAGGTCTCCACCGCGGCCGCGCCGGGCATGGAACTGGACGACCCGCGTCTCGCTGGCTTCTGGGCGGCGGCCGAGGACCTGAAGGCGGCCGTGCTGATCCACCCGTGGGGCTGCACGCTGGGCAGCCGGCTGAACGCCTACTACCTGTTCAACACCGTCGGCAACCCGGTCGAGACCGCGCTCGCCCTGTCCCGCATCATCTTCTCCGGCCTGCTCGAGCGGCATCCCGGCCTGAAGATCTGGTCGGCGCACGGCGGCGGCTACCTGCCCAGCTACATCGTGCGCGCGGACCACGCGTGGTCCGCGCGCGAGGACGCGCGCACCACCCAGCGGCCGCCGAGCGAGCTGCTGCGGCGAACCTTCACCGACTCGCTGGTCTACACCCCGGAGCAGCTGCGCCACCTGGTCGCCGTCATGGGACCGGGCCAGGTGACGCTGGGCAGCGACTACCCCTTCGACATGGGCGTCGACGACCCGGTCGCCCGGCTGGCCGCGGCGGGGTTTGACGACGCCACCGTCGCCGCCATCCGCGGCGGCAACGCCGCCCGCCTGCTGGGTCCGCTGCCCGGCCAGGCAGCGTCAGCGTGATCGCCCGGCGCGTCCTCATCCAGGGCGGTGGCATCGGCGGCCTCATCGCGGCGCCGCGCTGGCCCAGCGCAGCGCCGACGTGGACGTCGTGGGGCACCCGCCAGCGGCTTCCGTTCCCGGGGTAGGGCTCATCCGGCTTTCCGGCGGCATGGCACAGCGCGTGGCCATCGCGCGTTCGCTCGCCGGCGCAACGGCGTGGTCTTCGTCCCCGTCGCCCACGCGGCGGCGGTTATCGCCCTCGCCGAGCGCATCGTCGCCCGGGAGCAGGCGATGAGCGAGGCGGTCGCGCTCGGTCAGTCCGTGGTCGAGGTCATGCACGATGGCCGGTTCCCAGTCTTCTCCGCGGAAACCGGGCCGGCTGACAATGGAAAGGGCAGATAAACCGCGGCTCCGTCACCAGGTTCCCGGCACTACGAAAGAGACCAGGATGCAGTTCTACCGTGATGGTTACCGCCCGGGAGATCCCGATGTCCTTCCCGCCTCGCCCCTGGCGGTAGCGAACGAGGGCGGCCTCCCGGCGGAGCTCGATGTGCTGATCGTGGGCACCGGCCCGGCCGGCACGGTGCTCGGCGCGCAGCTCGCCGCGTTCCCCGGTATCCGCACCCGGATCGTCGAGCGCCGGGAAGGTCCCCTCGAGGTGGGCCGGGCCGACGGCGTGGCCTGCCGGACGGTGGAGATGTTCCAGGCTTTCGGGCTCGCCGATGCCCTGGTCCGCGAGGCCTACTGGGTGAACGAGGTCCGCTTCTGGGGGCCGTCGGACGCCGACCGCTCGCGTATCGTCCGCACGGGCTGGGTGGAGGACACCCCCGACGGGCTGAGCGAGTTCCCCCATGTGATCGTCAACCAGGCCCGCATGCAGCAGTACCTGCTTGACCACATGGCGCGGTCCGCGAGCCGCCTCACCCCCGACTACGGCGTGGAGTTCGCCGGGCTCGAGGTCGGCGCCGGCGACCACCCCGTCACCGTGACCCTGCGCCGCACCGGCGGCGAGGAGCTCGTGGTGCGGGCGAGGTACGTCGTGGGCTGCGATGGCGCGCGCAGCGCCGTGCGGCGGGCGATCGGCCGGGAGCTGCACGGTGACGTGGCCAACCACGCCTGGGGCGTCATGGACGTGCTGGCCGTGACCGACTTCCCGGACTGGCGCACGAAGAACGTCATCCAGTCCGCCGGCAAGGGCAGCCTGCTGATGATTCCCCGTGAGGGCGGCAACCTGGTGCGCTGCTACGTCGATCTCGGCGAGGTGCCCGCCGAGGACGCCGGCCGGGTGCGCGGCACCACGGTGGAGCGGCTCATTGAGGTGGCGAACAACATCCTGCATCCCTACTCGATGGACGTGCGGTCCGTGGCCTGGACGTCGGTCTACGAGGTGGGTCAGCGGATCACCGATAGGTTCGACGACGTGCCCGCCGACGCGGACGCGAGCCGCACGCCGCGCGTGTTCATCGCCGGCGACGGGTGCCACACGCATTCGGCGAAGGCCGGGCAGGGCATGAACGTGTCGATGCAGGATGCCTTCAACCTCGGCTGGAAGCTGGCCGCCGTCCTTGAGGGCAGGTCGGGTCCGGCGCTCTTGCACACCTACTCGGCCGAGCGGCACGCGGTCGCGCAGGACCTGATCGACTTCGACAAGTTCTGGTCGGCGTTCATCGCCCAGCCCGTCCTTGACCCGGCGCACCCGGAGCTCGGCGGCGTGACCGCCGCGCAGATGCAGGCGGAGTTCGCCCGCCAGGGCCGCTACACCGCCGGGCTCGCGACGAGGTACCGCCCTTCCGTGCTCACCGGCGAAGGCAGGCACCAGGCGCTCGCGCGGGGGTTCGAGATCGGGACGCGGTTCCACTCGGCCCCGGTCATCCGTCTCGCCGACGCACGGCGGATGCAGCTCGGGCACGCGCAGCGGGCCGACGGCCGGTGGCGGATCTTCGCGTTCGGGAGCCGTGACGTCACGGAGCTGCTTGACCTGGCGGAGTGGCTGGGCGCGCGGCCAGAGTCGCCGGTGATGCGGTTCACCCCGGCCGGCGCGGACCTGGACAGCGTGATCGACGTGCACGGCGTGTTCCGCTGCGGTCATCATGACCTCGACCCGGCCGTGCTGCCGCCGATGCTGCTGCCGCGGTCAGGGCCGCTGGGGCTGCAGGACTGGGAGAAGGCGTGGGCAACCGACCCGCGCCACGACATCTTCGCCGAGCGCCAGATCGACGGGCGTGGCGCGATCGTGATCGTGCGACCCGACCAGTACGTGGCCAACGTAGTGCCCCTGACGGCACGCGCCGAGCTCACCGCCTTCTTCGCCGGGTTCCTCGTCGACCAGCGGGCCACGATCATGTCATGGCGGAGAAGTCCGCCGCGGTGACCTGCCAGCCGCGCCCGGCGAGCCAGATCGCGTTGCGCCCTTCGCCCGTCCCCCGGCCGGCCGCCAGCGCGGCCGCCTCCCCGGTGACGAAGCGGTTCGGGCCGGCGCCCCCGGCCAGGTCCGGTCCCGGGTAGCGCTGGTCCCGCGCCGCCTGTTCGGTGGCTTCCGCTGTCCCTCCCGCTCAGCGCTCAGGCGAGCGACAGGAACAGCCGCTCAAGTTGCGCGCGCTCGGCGTCACTCGCCTCGCCGCCGTTGAGCGCG
>DASWAE010000100.1:0-23098 GCA_036391275.1 Trebonia sp. | reverse complement strand
GTTGCCACAACCATCACCCGAGCGGCAGCGCGCTAGCCGGCCAGGGACCCGAAGACCTCGCCGAGGATCTTCACCGCCGTCGCCGCCTGGTCGCTGGTGAACACCAGCGGCGGCGAGACGCGGATCGAGCTCTCCCCGCACTCCAGGACGAGCAGCCCGCGCTCGAACGCCCGCTGCTGGACCAGTTCGGCCAGCTCGGGAGTGCGCAGCTCGATGCCGATCATCAGCCCGACGCCGCGCACGTCGGTGATCGCCTCCGGGTGGGCGTCCCAGATCGACCGCAGCCCGTCGAGCAGGTGCGCCCCGACCGCGGCCGCGTTGCCGAGCAGGCCTTCCGACTCGATGACGGAAAGCGTCGCGAGCCCCGCCGCGCACGGCAGGGGGGAGCCGCCGTAGGTGGAGCCGTGCGCGCCCGCGCCCCATTTCTCCATCAGCGGCGCCCGGGCCATGAACGCGCCCAGCGGCAGCCCCGAGGCGATCCCCTTCGCGCTGATCAGGATGTCCGGCTGCACGCCGGAGTGCTCGATGGCCCACATCCGCCCGGTGCGCCCCATGCCGGACTGCACCTCGTCGGCGACCAGCAGGATCCCATATCGATCGCACAGCGCGCGCAGCCGCTGCAGCCAGGACGCGGGCGGCACGATGTACCCGCCCTCGCCCTGCACCGGCTCGACGAAGATCGCGGCCACCTCGGCCGGCGGCACCTGGTACCGGAAGAGCACGTTCTCCAGGTAGGCGAACGTCTCCTCTTCGTCATGCGTCCGCGCGCCGGTGACCGGGTCGACCCGGTTGTAGGCGTACGGCGCGTGCAGCACGCCGGGCACCAGCGGCCCGAACCCCTGGTGGTACTTGGCCTTCGACGCGGTCAGCGTCATCGCGCCGTAGGAGCGACCGTGGAACGCGCCGAAGAAGCTGATCACGTACGGCCGCCCGGTGGCGTACCTGGCCAGCTTGAGCGAGCCCTCCACCGCCTCGGCGCCGGAGTTGGTGAGGAACACCCGGACCGGCCCGTCGATCGGCGCGGTCGCGGCGAGTGCCGCGCACATCCGCGAGTAGATCGGCAGGTAGAAGTCGCTGGCCGAGTAGTGCAGCAGCTCAGCAGCCTGCTCCGACACCGCCGCGACGACGGAAGGATGGCAGTGCCCGGTCGACGTCACCGCGATGCCCGCGTTGCAGTCGAGGAACAGGTTCCCGTCGGCGTCCTCGACCACCGAGCCGAGCGCGCGCCGCGGGACGAGGGGATAGGCGCGCGGCAGCGACCCGCTGGTCACCGCGGTATCCGCGGAAATTACCGCCTGCCCGAGCGGGCCGGGCAGCGGGGTCCGCACGTCCGGCACCGGGCGGGTTGGGTCGAGCCAGCTCACGAGGAAACCACCGTCCTTGATTGTTCGCGCAGGTACTGCTGCACGTAGTAGAGGCCGCCGCCGGCCTTTCCGCCGGAACCGGAGCCCTTCCAGCCGCCGAACGGCTGCACCCCGGGCCATGCCCCGGTCGTGGCGCCCGCCGCCCGGTTGACGTAGACGACCCCGGCCTCGATCTCGGCCAGGAACTCCTCGATCTCGCCGGGATCGGCGGAGAAGAAGCCTGCGGTCAGCCCCAGGTCGGTGTCGTTGGCCAGGGCGAGCGCCTCGGGCAAGGTGTCGTACGGCGCCACCGCGACCAGCGGCACGAACAGCTCGTCGCGGAAGATCCAGTCATCCGCGGGCAGCCCGGTCACCACGGTCGGCGCCACGTAGTACCCGTCGGGCAACGTACCCGCGCCGCGCAGCACCGACCCGCCGGCCACCACCTCGCCGGCCGACCGCGCGTGCTCGACCGCCCGCTCGAACCGGGTGACCGACTCGGCGTTGATCACCGGCCCCAGGTACGCCTCCCGCGACGTCGGGTCGCCGACCACGAGGGAACCCGCCCGCTCGGCGAGCTTGGCGACGAACGCGTCGTACACCTCGCGCTGCACGTACACCCGCGAGCAGGCCGAGCACTTCTGCCCGGACAGCCCGAACGCGGACCGCGCGACCCCGGCCGCCGCCACGTCCAGGTCGGCGCGCGCGGAGACGATCGCCGGGTTCTTGCCGCCCATCTCGCAGATGACCGGCTTGGGGTAGCCGAACGCGGCGAACTGCCGGTAAATCGACATGCCGACCGCGTAGGACCCGGTGAACGTCAGCCCGGCCACGTCCGGGTGCGCGACGAGCGCCGCGCCGGTCTCGTCGCCACCGGGCAGCAGGTGCAGCACGTCCGGGTCGAGCCCCGCGTCCCTGAAGCAGTCGTACAGCTTCGCCGCGGTGAACGACCCCTGCGGGGACGGCTTGAGCACCACCGTGTTCCCGGCCACCAGCGCGGCGCCGGCCGGGCCGGCCGCCAGTGCCATCGGGAAGTTGAACGGGCTGATCACCGCCCATGTCCCGAACGGGCGCAGCACGCTGACGTTCCGCTCGGTGTCGGTCAGCGAGCCCATCGGCGCGACGAAGCCCTGATGGTCCTCGACCTGCTGGCAGTAGTAGCGGATGAGGTCGGCGGCCTCCTCGACGTCGCCGAGCGCCTCGAGCCGGTTCTTGCCGGCCTCCAGGCTCATCAGCGCGGCGAGCTCGTTGGACCGCTCGCTGATCAGGTCGGCCGCCGCGCGGAGCACGGCGACCCGCTCGGTCCAGGGCGTCCGTGCCCAGCGCGGCGCCGCGGCGCCGGCGGCGGCCACGGCGTCAGCGACGTCGCCGGCCGTCGCCGCGTGCACCTGGCACAGGGTGAGCGACACGTCGCCCGGGCTCGTCACGGTGAACAGCGGCCCGCTGGACCGCGGCTTGCCGCTCACCACGGGGGAGACGACCGAGCCGAGCCAGCTCTTGGCCAGCCGCAGCCCTTCCTCGTAGGCGGCGTGCAGCTCTTCGTTGTCGGCCGACAACGTGGCGTAGGTTACGCGAAAATGCGTGGACATAACTGTAAATCCTACTGTGAAGAAGCCTCGAAACGGAAGAATCCACGGGTAACTGGTGCTGCAGGCGTAAGCATGCCGGCCTGCGCCGCTCCTTGTGATGCTTACCCAGAACGGGGGCGTGGTCCCCCTGTCACGTCACACTCCGCCGATGGGAGCGCCGGGTCAAGCCGCGCCGCGGCCGGGCTCGGCAGTTACCTGGCCGCCGACAGGTCCTTGACCGGCTCGGCCGGCTGGGGCGGAACCGCCCGGTAGCGGCGGAAGCCCGGCATGGCGGCGCCGATCGCCAGCGCGCCGGCGATGGTCAGCAGCCCGCCGCTCAGCGCGCTGAGCGCAGGCGTGGTGAGCGCGCCGACCAGGCCCGCCTCGAGCGACCCGAGCTCGCCGCCTCCCGCGCCGACCAGGAAATCGGCGGCGTTCACCCGGCCGCGGAACTCATCCGGCGTCGCCGCCTGCACGATCATGCCCCGCACGACGACGGTGAACGTGTCGGCCAGCCCGGCCAGCGCGAGCGCGAGCAGCGTCAGCCACAGCGACGGCGCCACCGCGAACAGCGCGAAGGCGCCGCCCCACACCGCCACGCAGGCCAGCATGACGGTGCCCGGCCGCCGCGCGTGCTTCAGCGGCCCGGCGCAGAGCGCGCTCACCAGGCCGCCGACCCCGATCGCGGTGAGGAAGAGCCCGAGCGTCCGCGGGTTCCCGCCGAACCGCTCGGCGTTGATCGCCGGGAACAGCGAGGTCGGCAGCGCGAAGAACGTCGCGTTCACGTCCGCGAGGAACGCGCCGCACAGCACGGGCGTCCGCCTGATGAACGCCAGTCCTGCCAGCGTGAGCGCCAGCCCGGGCTGGCGCGCGGGGGGCACCTCCGCCTGGCCGGCCGGCCCCCCCGCCCCGCCGGGAGTCTCCCCGGCGGGCCGCGCGCCCGGGGCGGGGCCCGCCTCGGGCGGCATCGCGGGCAGGCGCCCCACGCCCCACAGCGCCCCGGCGAACGAAACCACGTCCGCCAGGTAGCAGCCGCGCACCCCGGCGCCGGCCGCGACCACGCCCGCGAGCGACGGCCCGACGATGAACGTGACCTGGCCGATGACCCGGTTCAGCGCCATCGCCGCGGCCAGGTGCTCCGCCGGCACGAGCCGGGAGGGAAACGTCTGCCGGGCCGGCGCGCTGATCGAGGAGAGCGCGGCCTGGGCCGCGGCGACCGCGTACAGCGCCCACAGCGACGCGCCGCCGAAGGTGGCCAGCGAGAACAGCGTGGCCGACAGCGCGGCCTGGCCTGCGTTAGCCCCAAGCACCAGCCGCCGGCGGTCGACCCGGTCGGCCAGCGTGCCGCCGGGCAGCGTGATGACCAGCAGCGGCAGGAACACGGCCAGGCCGATCCCGCCGACGGCGGCCGGCGACCGGGTGAGGTCGTACACCTGCAGCGTGAGCGCGAACGTCGTCATCGACGACCCGGTGAGCGACAGGATGCCCCCCAGCCACAGCCGCCGGAAGGCGGGGTGCTCCCGCAGGGGAGAGATATCGGTCAGCAGCCGCACGGCGCCCAGTGTAACAGTGCTTATATAAGCACTGTCATTTCATTTAGGATGGTCCCCGTGAGCGATGACTCCCAGCCCGCAGACCCGACGGAACGCAGCCGGTGGCGCCCGGTCTTCCGGCTGCTGTCCGACATGGATGACGAGATCGCCCAGGTCTACGCCGACAACGGCATCGATGACCTCAAGCCGAACTGGGTGCTTGAGATTATCCGGCTGCACGTCCGCGGCCCGATGACGATCGCCGACCTGGCCCGCTCCGTGGGCCGGACGCACTCGGCGCTCAGCCAGAAGGTTGCCGCGATGCGCGCCGCGGGCTGGCTGGACACCAGCCAGGGCGCGGACGCGCGCAGCAAGCTGGTGACGCTCACGCCCAAGGCCGAGCGGGTAGCCGGCCTGCTCGCCGCCGAGTGGCGCGCCACCGAGGCAGTGATCGCCGAGATCGAGTCCGAGCTCCCGTACCCGCTCACCCGCGTCGCCGACGACATCCGCGCCGCCCTGGCCCGCAAGACCTTCCACGACCGCATCACCGACCACCTGGCCGCCGACACCGGCTGGCCGGCCGCCCCGGCGGCCAAACCCGGGAGATAACAGCAAAAAGCGCAGCGCGCTCGCGGCCGCCGCCATGATGATGGATGTTTGGGCACCCTATGGTGTGCCCAAACATCCACTGTCTTCTGCCGGTCACCCGCACGTGAAGATAACAGCAAGAAGCGCTGATGGTGCCGGCGCCCGGAGCGGAGACTGGTGGCGCTGGCGCCCTACGGCAGCTGAGTGCTGTCCAGCGTGATCAGCGGCAGCGGGCCGGCCAGGTCGGCGGGGGAGGCGGGAACGTAGGCGAAGTTCTTCGCCCGCGCGCCGCCGTCGACGACCAGGTCGATGCCGGTGATCAGCCGGGCGTAGTCGGAGCACAGCCACGCGACGGCGTGCCCGATGTCGGTTGGCGTGCCGGTGGTGCCCATCGGGACCATCGGGTTGCGCGGGCCGTCGAACCGGGCCGGCCTGCGCCAGTCCTCGGTGCCCTCGGGGGCGCCGAGGCCGCCGGTGGCGCCGGGCCGCAGGCCGAACGGGGTGCGGCCCTCCGCCTTCCACTGGGCGAGCAGCTCGGGGTTGTCCGGGTTCGGGGCGGTGGGGGTGAAGCTGTTGACCCGGATCCCGTACGGGGCGAGGTCCATCGCGGCGGCGCGGACGAAGTTGTTCACGCCGCCCTTGTGGAACGCGTACGCGCAGACCCCCGCGCTGCCGTTCCAGCCGTTGGAGGAGGAGATGCAGACGATCGAGCCCTTGACGCCGCGCTCGGCCATCGACCGGCCCACGTACTTGGTGTTCAGGAAGGTGCCCATGGACGAGACGGTGACCGCCCGGTGGAACGCCTCCGCGGTCTCGTCGAGCACCCCCCGGCCGCCGAGCAGCGCGGCGTTGTTGACCAGGATGTCGATCTTGCCCCAGGCGGCGAGGACGTCGTTGACGTAGCCCTTGACGGTCGCCTCGTCGGTCACGTCGCCCGGCGCGGCCATCGCCGTTCCGCCGTTGCGCTCGATGCGCGCGATGCACGCGTCGATCGACTCCTTCGACACGTCGTTGACGGCGACCTTCGCGCCGTACCGGGCGAGCGCCAGGGCGATACCGCTGCCGATGTTCGGCCCGCAGCCGGTGACGAGCGCGACCTTGCCCTCAAGTGAGACGTCCATCGGTACTACTCCACCCTCTCCAGCGGCGCCAGGCCGGAATGTCAGCGGCCAGGACTTCAGACGCTGCCGATTATGTTGCGGCCGCGCGCGGCCTGGCAATCGGCTCACGGGACAGAAGTTGCGTCACCTGGCCTGGGGAATGTACCAACTTCGACGCGTCACCCGTGACCGGTAATGCCTCATTTGCCGTGCTGGTCACCCGTGCCGGTCATCCGGTCGCGGCCCGCACCACGTGACTGAGCAGCAGCGCCGTGGTGACCGGGCCCACGCCGCCAGGCACCGGGGTGAGCGCGGCGGCGACACTGGCCACCGCCGGGTCCACGTCGCCCGCCAGGCCGCCGTCCGCCGTGGGGTTCGTCCCCACGTCGATGACCGTGGCGCCGGGGGAGACATGACCGGGGCCGATCAGGCCGGCCCGGCCCACCGCGGCGACCAGCACGTCGGCCTGGCGGGTGATGGCCGGCAGGTCCGCGGTGCGCGAGTGGCAGATGGTGACCGTGGCGTGCCGGTCCAGCAGCAGGTGCGCCGCCGGCTTGCCGACCACCACCGAGCGCCCCACCACCACGGCGTGCCTGCCGCGCAGCTCCACGCCGTAGTGGTCGAGCAGCGCGAGCACCGCCTCCGCCGTGGCGGGCGCGAACGCCGGCAGCCCGGCGACCAGGCGGCCGATCGACTCTGGGCTGGCGCCGTCCACGTCCTTCGCGGGCGGGATGGCCGCCGTCAGGGCGGCCAGGTTCGCGCCCTCGGGCAGCGGCGTCTGCAGGATGATCCCGTGCACCTCCGGGTCGTCGGCCAGCGAGGCGAGCGTCGCCAGGATGCCCGCCGTGGTGCCGGTACGGGCCACGTCGCAGGCGATGCCGTTCCGGTCAGCGGCGGCGGCGATCGACCTGACGTAGGCGGCGCTGCCGCCGTCGCCGTTCGCGGTCACCACGGCGAGCCTTGGCTGCCGTCCGGCGGCGGCGAGCTCGGCCGCCCGTGCCGCCACGCCGCCTCGCAGCTGCCTGGCGAGCTCCCGGCCGCTGAGCTCCCGGCAGTCCTGCTCGGTGGTCACTGGGCGATCTCCTCGCGGATCGCCGCGATCACCCGGCCGGCCCGGTCGGTCACCCCGGGAGCCAGCGCGGCGGTCGCGGACAGCTCGCGCCTGAGCGCCTCGTCATTGATGCCGGCCAGGTTCGCCTCGATGTTCACCGCCGCGGTGAGCGCGGCGGCGGTGATCGCCGCCGCCGCGGCGGCGATGTCTGAGGTCACGTTCTTGTTCGCCACCGGCAGCAGGTCCTCGGCGAGGCCGACGAGCCGCACCGACGCGGCCATCAGGTCGGCCGGCGGCCGCGAGGCCCCGCCGAGCGCGTCGGCGATCGCGGCCGACCGCGCCGCCTTCGCCTCCGGGGTGTCCTTGGGCAGCTGGTAGGCGGCCACGACCTTCTGGAACGCGGCCTCGTCGGCCGCCGCCAGGCCGACCGCCTCGTCGGCGAGGCCGTCCGCCGCCGCCCGCACCCGGCCCACCGTCTCCGCGTCGTACCGCGGGCCGTCGCTGAACCTGGCCACCATCGCCAGCAGGGCGGCGGCCTGCGCGGCGTTCAGCGCCCCGGTGGCACCCCCGCCCGGCGCCGCGCTGCGGGCCGCGAGACGGGTGAGGAAACTGCCGATTGTCTCGTCGCGCATGAGCGCCAGGCTACTGGGTCGCAGGAGCGGCGGACACCGCGTTTCCCGCGGCCCCGCCCGCTCCCGGGCCCGCCGTGACGCGCCCCGTCACGCGCCGTCACGCGCGCCCTGATGCGCGTGGTCACGCCCCGGCCAGCGCGGCGGCCAGTTCCCTGGTGCGGCCGAGCAGCGAGGCGAGCGCGACCGGGTTCATGTAGTCGTCATAGCGGACGATCTCGCCGTCCCGCACCCGGATCACGCCGAGTGCCTTCAGCTCGTACGGCGCGTCCGTCACGGTGGAATGGCCATGGTGGGAGATCTCGGCGACCACCACCTCGGGATCGTCGGTCTCGCGGATCACGGCGTCGACGCCTTCCATGACGAACGCCGCGCGCTGTCCGGCCAGCTGCGCGAAGTAGGCGCGGATCGCGTCGCGGCCGTGCAGCTCCGACGGCTGGCCGGGGAAGGCGAACGGGTAGGTGAGGACCCCGTCGGCGGCGAACAGGTCGGCGAATACCACCCCCTCGCCGGCCACCATCTTCCGTACCAGCTCGGCGACTTCGCGTGGGGTGCGGGGCATGCCGGCCTCCTATTATCGGAACGATGACTCCACTTACACTATACGGAACGAGCGCCCCGTTTGTCTCCGGGTGAGCGCGCGCTGCGCGCCGACGCGCAGCGCAACCGGGAGAAGGTGCTGCGCGCCGCCCGCGAGGCGTTCGCGGCGGGCGGCTACGGCGTGCCGCTCGATGAGATCGCGGCCCTGGCGGGGGTCGGCCCCGGCACCGTCTACCGGCACTTCCCGTCGAAGGAGGCGCTGTTCGAGGCGGTCGTCGGCGCGCGGGTGAGTGACCTCATCGACGACGCGCGCGAGCGCGCCGCCGCCGCTGACCCGGGTGCCGCCTTCTTCGGCTTCCTGGGCAGGATGGGCGCCGAAGCGGCGGCCAAGCGGGACCTGCCCGACGCGATCTCGGTCGACGGGGCCGTTCAGGAAGCTCTGCGCGAGGCGTTCGGCGTGCTGCTGCGCCGCGCGCAGCAAGCGGGCGCGGTCCGCCCCGACGTCACCGTGCCTGACCTCATCGTGCTGCTCAAGGGCCTGATGGGCAGCCTCAAGGAGGTGCCGCCCGGGCCGGCGGGCGCCGCGCAGCGCGACCGCGTCGTCGCCGTGGTCATGGACGGCCTGCGGCAGCCCGCGGCGCCTTAGCGCGGTCCCCTGATCCCGAGGCTTGGCCGTGTCCCGTTAGGCCGGCTATAGCCGGCCTAACGGGACACGGGGAGCGGGATTCGGTGCCTTAGCGGGGCTGTGGTGCCCTCCGGGGTGATGCCGATGCCGCCGCCGGCGGCGATGACCGTGAGCCAGTCGTCGACGTCGCCGGGCGGCGAGGCCGGCTGGTCGGCATCGTGCTGATGTCCGGCAGAGCCGCCTCCAGTCAGTTCGCCGCGCTGACCGGACTCGTCGTGCTCGGCCAGTCACTCGGGCCGGCCGACTGGCCCGCCATCGCCGCCATCGTGACCGCCAACGCGGTCAGCGTCGGCGCCACCGGGCGCAAGAACGCCGCTGCCCGGCGGGCCTGATGGCCCGCCGGGCAGCGTGGGCGGCGCAGGGCCGCGTCCGGGGCCGCGGGAGGTCGGCCGCCGGGTGCCAGGGCTACTGGTGCGTGCGGCGCGGCCGGAGCTTGACCCAGGCGAAGACGCCGATGGCCACGAGCAGCAGCCACGGGGAGAACAGCAGGTGGATGACGGCGCTGAACAAGGTCACGGCCAGGATGGCGGCGACGACGAGGAGGACGAGGGCGATGATGGCGGACATGATGATCTGTCTCCGGTTGCGTGCGGCTGTTGCGCTCTTGATTCAAGGGTGCCGCCGCCGGCTCCCGCGGGCCATCCGGATCTGCCCGGTTCGCACCCTGGCGGGCCGGCCCGGGCATCCGGGTCTTCCCTGACCCGGACCCCTAGGGCATGCTGGGCTGGTGCCCGGGCCATCGCCGGGCCAGGTTCCTGACGGAGGGCGCCAGCTCGTGATCACGCGGGATGACATTCACCATGCCTATGACACGATCCGGCCCTACCTGCGCCGCACGCCGGTGGTCGAGCTCGACCTGGCCGGGCCGGTGACGCTGAAGCTCGAGCAGCTACAGTGCGCCGGCTCATTCAAGGCCCGCGGCGCGTTCACGAACCTGCTGCTGCGGGACGTGCCGCCGGCCGGGGTGGCGGCCGCGTCGGGCGGCAACCACGGTGTGGCTGTCGCTTACGCCGCGCACCGGCTGGGCATCCCGGCCAAGGTCTTCGTGCCCACGGTGTCGGCTCCGGCCAAGGTCGAGCGGATCCGCCAGCTCGCGGACCTGGTCATCGCGGGCGACCGCTACGCCGACGCGCTCGAGGCCGCCGAGAAATGGATCGCCACGTCCGGCGCGATGAGCGTGCACGCCTACGACCAGCGGGAGACGATACTCGGCCAGGCCACGCTCGCCCTTGAGCTTGACAACCAGGCCGGGCCGCTAGACACGGTGCTCGTCCCGGTCGGCGGCGGCGGCCTCATCGCCGGCGTCGCGTCGTACTTCGCGGGCGCCGTCCGCGTCGTCGGCGTGGAACCCGACGGCGCGCCGACCCTCACTCACGCCCGGGCGGCCGGCGCGGTCGTCGACGCCCCGGCCGGCAGCATCGCCGTGGACGCCCTCGCCCCGCGCCGCGTCGGCGAGCTGGTCTTCCCCATCACCCAGGCCCACGTCCAGGACGTGGTGCTGGTGGACGACGACGCCATCCGGGACGCGCAAGACGCGCTGTGGCAGACGGCGCGCGTCGCGGCCGAGCCGGCCGCCGCGGTCGGCGTCGCGGCCCTGCTCGCCGGCGCGTACCGGCCCGCGCCCGGCGAGCGCGTCGCCGTCGTCATCAGCGGCGCCAACATGAACCCGGCACAGCTGGGCGGGAGATTACCTCGACGCTTTGGACAGCCGCGAAAGGACCGCTTCGGCCTGGCCCATCATGTCCTCGACGATCTCGCGGGCCGGGCGGATCTCACGAATGAGTCCGACCCCCTGTCCGGCAAGCCACGCCATCTCCTCCCAGTCGCCCGATGTTTCTGGAACGGGCACGAACGCGTGGAACTTGCGCACCGCAATTTCCTCACCGAGCCATACGGTCCGCCCGATCTCCTCAAGGCCGTCGCGATCTGTCGGCACCTCATCGAGCCGACCCTCATACTCGGTGACCACGCGATTGCGGAGAACCCGCATCGGATTGAAATCAGGCATTTCCGGGCCGAAGATGGACGTCAGCACCGCGTCGGTACCCGCTGCCGCGACCAGCCGGCGCTTGTGCTCCGGATGCACGTTAGCCTCGGTCGAAGCGATGAGCGCGGTACCGACCCAGACCGCATCAGCCCCCAGACTCAGCGCGGCAGCCACCTGGCGGCCGTCCGCGATGCCGCCTGCGGCGAGCACGAGGGCCTCTGCCCCGACCGCGTCGACGATCGCGGGCACCTGCACGAACGTCGGCAACTCACCGTAATTGTGGCCGCCCGCCTCCGTGCCCTGCGCGACGACCGCGTCGACCCCGTCGGCGACGGCGCGGCGCGCGGCCTCGGCCGAGCCGACCTGCTCCCACACCGACACGCCGGCCTCGCGCAGCTTCGCGAGTTGCGTCGCCGGGGGATGACCCCAGTGGAACGACACGATCGGGACGCGCTCCTCCGCGCAGACCTCGACCGGCTCGTCGTTCGGGAAGCCGGTGATCAGGTTGACGTGGAAGACACCGTCCGTATGGCGCCGCAACTCGCGGATCGCCTCCCGCAAGCGATCCGGAGTAGAGACAACCGGCAGGCCGGTGAGAGGCCCGACGCCGCCTGCCGCACAAACAGCCGCCGCGAAGTCCGGTCGCTCGCACACCCACGCCATTCCCGCGCCGGCGAACGGGTGCTTGCACCCGTAACGTTCGGTGAAGCGAGTTGCCAACATTCACATCACCCGGTCCCATGGCTCGCCCCGCCAGCGTCCTCCCGCTTCGCGGAACATGTCAACTCCCTGGATACGGTGTGAAGAGACCCTTTTAGGTCTACGACCCTGACGCGCCGGGCCGGACCGCCGGGCGAAGATCGTCGTGACGGTTCTGGCCGGCGATAGCCGGCCAGAACTCACCTGACGATCTTCTGCCCGGCAGCAGGGAGCCCGGCGACGTGGGCGGTAGAGTCTGCGCCGGTGAGCACTTCAAGATTTCTGGCAACTCCGAGTGCCGACGAGCTGGCCGTGACCGCCGAGCGGTGCGCGGCGCAGCTGCTGTGCGGTGACCCGGCGGGCAGCGCCGAGGAAGTGACCAGGCGGCTGCTTGCCGTCCAGGCCCAGGACCCGCGCGGCGCGCGGCTCACCATCAGGGCGCGGTCGGCGGGCGTGTCCGCCGCCGACGTCGACGCCGCCCTCACCCGCCGCTCGCTGGTCGTTACCTGGCTGAACCGCGGCACGCTGCACCTGGTCGGCGCCGAGGACTACTGGTGGTTGCACCCGCTGACCAACCCGCAGCTGCGCGCGGGGAACGCCCGCCGCCTGGCGCAGGAGGGGGTGCCGCCGGATGACGCAGAACGTGGCGTGGCTGCCCTGCACGCCGCGCTCGCTGCCGACGGCCCGCTGACCAGGACGCAGCTGCGCGACCGGGTCGCCGCCGCCGGGGTGCGCACCGAGGGCCAGGCGCTGGTGCACCTCCTGCTGCTCGCCAGCATCCGCGGCCTGATCGTACGCGGCCCGGTGGCGGGCAGGGACCAGGCGTTCGTGCTGACGCGCGACTGGCTGGGCACACCACCGCCGGCGCCGGACCGCGACGCCGCGCTCGGCGAGCTGGCCCGGCGCTACCTCGCCGGGCACGCCCCGGCGGGCGACGCCGATCTCGCCAAGTGGGCGGGCATCGGGCTGCGGGACGCCCGGCTCGGCCTGGCCCGGGCCAGCGCGGTCCAGCGAGCGGACGGGCTGGCGGAGCTGCCGTCCGGCCCGGGGCGCGACGCCGCCGTGCTGCCGCCGCCGCGGCTGCTCGGCGCCTTCGACCCGCTGCTGCTCGGCTGGGCCTCCCGCGATCCCATCATCGGCCCGCACCGGCACATCGTCACCGACAACGGGCTGTTCCGGCCGTTCGCGCTGGTCGGCGGCCGGGCGGTGGCGACCTGGACGATCACCGGCGGCCGGGTGGTCCTCGCGCCGTTCGCCGAGCTCGACGCCGCGGCCCGGGCGGCGCTTGACGTCGAAGCCGCGGACGTCATCCGGTTCCTCGGGTCAGGGACGGTCCAGGCAGGCGGCGAGTGAGTTCGCGGCGAGTGCGGCGAGCGTGTCGTGGCCGAGGTCAAGCCCCTCGGCGAGCGTCAGGTAATTGTCGGCGATGTAGCCGCCGAAGTAGGCGGGGTCGTCGGAGTTAACGGTGACGTGGACGCCGGCCTCGAGCAGCGCGGGGATCGGGTGGCTGGTGATCGCCTCGACGCAGCGCAGCCGGACGTTCGACAGCGGGCAGACGGTCAGCGGGGTCCGGTCGGCCGCCAGCCGCCGCAGCAGCGCGGGGTCCTCGACGCTGCGGATGCCGTGGTCGACTCGTTCCACGCCGAGCAGGTCGAGCGCCTGCCAGACGTACTCGGGCGGCCCTTCCTCGCCAGCGTGCGCGACGGTGTGCAGCCCGAGCGCGCGGGCATCGTCGAAGACCCGGGCGAAGTCACCAGGCGGGTAGCCGACCTCGGCTGAGTCGAGTCCGACGCCGAGCAGCTCGTCGGCGTGCCCGGCCAGGGCCTCGAGCGTCACCGCCGCGTCGGCGGGGCCGAGGTCGCGCAGGAAGCAGGCGATGAGCCCGGCGTGCGGGCCCCCGCTGGCGGCGCTCCGGTCCGCGGCGGCCCGCAGGCCGCCGATGACCTCAGCCAGCGGCACGCCGCGGGACAGGTGCATCTGCGGGTCGAAGAACATCTCCGCCCGCGTCACGCCGTCGGCCCGGGCCCGGTCAAGGTAGGCGGTGGCCAGGTCGGCGAAGTCCTCGGCGGTGCGCAGCACGGTCATGCACTCGTAGTACAAGCTGAGGAACGAGCTCAGGTCGCTGAACTGGTACGCGCGGCGCAGCGCCGCGGTGTCCGGGTAGCGCAGGCCGACGCCGTTGCGCGCGGCGAGAGCGAACGCGAGCTCGGGCTCGAGCGTGCCCTCGATGTGCAGGTGAAGCTCGGCCTTGGGCAGCGCGCTCAGCTGAGCGCGGGTCACCGGACCTGGGTGTGTCATGGCGCAACGATACGGCCTGCCCGGGGCGGATTTGCCCGGCCCCGGGCAGGCCGTCCTCGCCGGCTAATGCTCGTGGATGATGACGCCGCGGATGTTCTTGCCGTCGTTCATGTCCTGGTAGGCCTGGTTCACCTGGTCGAGCGAGTACTTGCGGGAAACCAGCTCGTCCAGCTTGAGCTGACCCGACTTGTACAGGCCGAGCAGCATCGGGATGTCGTACAGCGGGTTGCTGTCGCCGAACAGCGCGCCCCGCACCTGGCGCATGTAGCCGATCAGCAGGCCCGCGTGCACGTGCACGGCGCGCTCGTTGATGTGCCCGACCGCGGTGATCGTCACCTTGCCGCCCTTGCCGGTCATCATCACCGCGGCCTGCACCATCTCCTCGGTGACCGCGCCGGGGGTCATGATCGCGTGGTCGGCGAGCTGCCCCCAGGTGGTCTCCCGCACGAAGTCGTGCGCCTCCTTGGCGGTGGCGAACGCGTGCGTGGCGCCGAAGACGCGGGTGGCCATGTCGCGCTTGAACTCCACCGGGTCCACTACGACGACGTTCTTCGCCCCGGCGAACCTGGCGCCCTGCACCGCGTTGCTGCCCACGCCGCCGGCGCCGAAGATCACCACGGTGTCGCCCGCTTGCACCCCGGCCGCGTGCACCGAGGAACCCCAGCCGGTCGGCACGCCGCAGCCCACCAGGCACAGCAGCTCCCACGGGATGTCCTGGAAGTCTTCGCGCAACGGCACGGTGGCCCACTCGGACACCACCGCGTACTGCGAGAAGGTGCCGAGCGTGCAGAACCCGCCGATATCCGTCTCGCCCTCGTGGAACCGCCAGGTGCCGTCCTCGAACATGCCGGTGCCGGCGTTGAGCCCCTTGACGCACATGTTCTG
This sequence comes from Trebonia sp., assembly GCA_036391275.1. GTDB lineage: Bacteria > Actinomycetota > Actinomycetes > Streptosporangiales > Streptosporangiaceae > Trebonia. Next base: position 8,193 of record DASWAE010000100.1, on the reverse strand, counting down.
GTGCCCGGTCGAGCACGGCCGGCAGGCGCCGCAGGCCGGGATGTAGGACAGGACGATCTTGTCGCCCGGCTTGACGCGCTGGACGTCCGGGCCGACGGACTCGACGATGCCTGCGCCCTCGTGCCCGCCCACGACCGGCAGCCGGATGGGCGCGTCGCCGGTGGTGATGTGGTCGTCGGAGTGGCAGAGCCCAGCCGCCATGATCTTGACCCGGACCTCGTGCGCTTTGGGCTCGTCGAGCTGGAGGTCGACGATCTCCCAGCCGACGTGCGGTGCCCGGGCAATAGCGGCGCGGGTGGTGATGCTCATCTTCTGCGGTTACCTTCCTGCTGCTCAGTGCTCGTGGATGATCACGCCGCGGATGTTCTTGCCGTCGAGCATGTCCTGGTAGCCCTCGTTGACCTCGTCGAGCTTGTACCGGCGGGTGATCAGCTCGTCGAGCTTGAGCTTGCCTGCCTCGTAGAGGCCGATCAGCGCGGGCACGTCGACCAGCGGGCTGCAGCCGCCGTAGATGGAGCCCTGGATCCGGCGCTGGTAGCCGATCAGCAGGCCGGGGTTCTCGTTGATCCAGCCGTTGCCCACCGCGGTGATGGTGACCTGGCCGCTCTTGCCCACGACCTTGATGGCGTTGGCGATCACCTCGTCGTGGAGGATGCCGACGGTGATGATCGCGTGGTCGGCGAGCTCGCCCCAGGTGGTCTCGACCAGGAAGTCGTGCGCTTCCTTGGCGGTGGCGAACGCGTGCGTGGCGCCGAACACGGACAGGGCCTGGTCCCGCTTGAACTCAACCGGGTCCACCACGACCACGTTCTTGGCACCGGCGAGGCTGGCGCCCTGGACCGCGTTCATGCCGACGCCGCCGGTGCCGTAGATCACCACGGTCTGCCCGGCGCGCACGCCGCCCGCGCGGACAGCCGAGCCCCAGCCGGTCGGCACGCCGCAGGCCACCAGCGCGGCCACGTCGAAGCCGATCCACTCGGGGATCTTGATGACGGAGTACTCATGCACGACCGCGTACTGGGAGAACGTGCCGAGCACGCACAGCCCGCCGAAGTCCTCGCCGCCCTGGTGGAACCGGAAGGTACCGTCGGGGAAGCAGCCGACCGCGGCGTTCAGGCCGGCGTCGCACAGCTGCTGGCGGCCGGTCGAGCAGTACCGGCACTTGCCGCAGGCGGGGATGAACGAGCAGGTCACGTGGTCACCGACCTTGACCCGGGTGACGGCAGGGCCTACCGCGTCCACGACGCCGGCGCCCTCGTGCCCGCCGACCACCGGCATGCGCATCGGCGCGTCGCCCTTCTGGATGTGGTCGTCGGAGTGGCACAGCCCGGCCGCGTAGAACTTGATCCTGACCTCGTTCGCCCTGGGCTCGTCGAGCTCGAGCTCGGTGATCTCCCACGGCTGGCCGGGCACACGGCAGACCGCGGCTCGCGTGGTGATGCCCATGTAGACCCCTTTCTCGTGTGGTTGCATACGGCCGATGGCATGCGGCACCGGCAGGCGACAGGCCCACGGCCTGTCCAATAATGCTGCTTTCATGCAGGTTGTGCCAGCGCCGTCCGGTTCAGCTCGCGGCGCGGAAATTGGGCTCTCGTCACAAGACGGCAAGTTCTTCGCAGGTCACAAGCATCGGAAGTGCCGTGCGGGCTCCGCTGGGCCGCCAGCGCCGGCCAGTGACTGGTCGTGGTCGCCTACTGCTGAGCGAAGGCCTGCTGCGCCAGCGGGTCATCAGCCGGGAGTATGTCGGATTGCCCGTTGTCGCCCGCGTGTCCAGCCGGCGGTGCGGCGGCGGTCGCCGCCTGGGTCCCGGTGCCGGACGGGACAGGGCCGGCAGGGACAGGGGCGGCAGGGACAGGGGCAGGCGCCGGCCGGCTCGCCAGCCGGTGCAGGTAGTCGGAGTCGGCGTGCGCCGCCAGCAGGCGAACCCGCCCGTCGCCGCTGCCGCGCGGGCTTACCGGGACGACCACCGCCGGCCGGCCCGCGCTGTCGGTGACGAAAAGGTTGAAATCGCTGAACCGGAAGTGATCGATGTCGACGATGGGCTTCGGGTAATGGTGATAGCCGGCCCCCGAGGGAAGCATGCCGGTATGCGTCCCGGCCGGAAGCGGGTAAGAGGCGTTGAAAACAGAATCGGTCCACGCGGCGACGCCCGCGGCATCGGTAATCGGGGTATTCAGCAGGCTCTCCCCCTCGTGGTAGCCGTAGGACTCATAGCCAGGCAGGGTGTCAGGGAAGGCGGCCACGATACGCTGTGCGTACCGGCGCAGCAGGTCCACCTTTGCGGGGTCGGCGCAGAATTGCGCGGACCACTCGATGCCGAGCGGTAGCTGCACGCAGAGCCAGCCCTGCTGGTCTTTCACCCAGACCGAGCCTCCGTGGTGGTCTTCATAGGCGTCGCCGCTGAGCAGCCAGTCGCTGGTGGTCGCGATCAGGCTGCTCATCAGCGCACGGCTGCGCGTGTAAGCGGGACTGTCGGTGCGCTGCGGATGGTCCACCACGGCTATCGTCCACGGGCAGTCTTCTTTTTCCGGGTGCGTGCTCGTCACTTTTCCCCCAAGGAAATCGGCCGCCGGCGCCAGCTTCGAGCTGTCTTGCCGCGCGCCGATTAGCCGCATCATGCACCGGCGTGCGGCCAGTGTCTACTCCGCGGAATTGGGGCCGCAAAAGCGTTACTAAAACTCGGGCAGTCAATTACCGTCAGTGCGCTGGCGGTGCCGTGCGTCAGACGGCGGCGAGGAGGGCGGCGAGCGGCCGGGGCGTCCGGTCAAGGCTGACGGCCTCGGTCAGCAGGCGCGCGTAGCGGAGCTTGCGCTGTGCTCCCGCGCCCAGGAAGCGCCGCAACTGCGCCGCCTCGTCCCTGCCCCGCCACGCGGGCTGCCGCTGGATGGTGCGGAACGCGCCGAGGTCGCCGTGCGCGGCGAAGACCTCCAGGACCCGCGCGGAGCCGGCTGCACGGATGAGCTCGTCCTCCAGGTCCGCCACGCAGACGAAGAAGCCGAGCCGGTCCAGGTCCGCCCGCACGCCAGGCGCCACTAGTCCGGCCGCGGTCACCGCCTGCCTGACGATCTGCGCCTCGCCCGCGTCGCACAGGCCGGCCAGCCGTGCGCCAGCACCCTCGGGGCCGAACCGCCGCAGGTACCTGGCGAACCCGCGGGCGCCGCCGACGGGCAGCACCGCGATGCCGTCGGCGGCCAGGTTCCGGCCGTGCCGGCCGGCCAAGGTCTCCACGGCGATCTGATCGCTCACCCCTTCGACGAGCACCACCGTCCGGGCGCCTGCTGCCCGCGCCAGCGCCACGGCCGTCGCCTCGGTCGCGGCCGCCGGCCCGCTCACGTAGCCCGCGAGGGGGTCCCCGCCGTCGCCTGCCCGCACAGGTCCACTGTCAGCCATCGTCCAGGCGCGCGCTACCCGGTTTCGCCGTCGTTCCCCTGGATCATCGCGATGTCGGCGGCCGCCGCTGCCTTGATCGCGTCCATCCGCCGCCGGCGGTAGCCGCCACGGCGGCGCCCCCTGTTCACCAGGCGCCGCCGCCGGGGCCGCAGCGCCGACACCAGGAGCAGGCCGATAACCACTATCGTGACCACGAGGACAAGCCCGGTTCCTATGGTCATGCCACTCCCAGGAGCTGAGTTGCGGGCCCGCTACAATCTCAGGTTACGCCGCCACGGAAATTCCGTGATCCCGGCCAGCGCGGAAGAGCCCGGCTCGTCCTGGCGTCACCGGGCGCGCTCACGGCCCTCGGTGAAGAAGCCGGTGACTGCCGCCGCGTCCAGCAGTTCGCGCAGCGGCACGGCGGCACCAAACGGGGCGTTCCAGAACCTGTCCCCGGCGGGCGCGGCAGCGACCCCGACGTACGCGTAGGGCTCGTCGCTGAAGCCATCTCCCGGCGAGACACCGAAGTTCATCTCGTCCACGCGGATGGCCACGTCGAAGTGCTCCGGCCAGAGGACTGGCGTCTCGCCCGCGGCGAACGCGGCCAGCGCGTCGTGGCCGAGCGCCAGAGCGGCCATGATCACGCCGGCCTGGCCAGGGTCCAGGGCCAGCCTCTCATCGGGATCAACGCCCGAGCCGTCCTGGTAAAGGCCCTCAGGCCGGCCGGCCGCCACTCCCAGGTCCGCCCCGATGGCGCGCGCGGTCCGGCCGCCGATGGCGGCCGTCACCCCCTCGGCGCCCGCCACCCGGGAGCCGTCCACGAGCAACCGGGGAGACAAGGCGGTCGTGGCGAAGCCGCCAGTGACCACGCCGAGGCGCAGCCTCCCCGTGGCCCGGTACTGCGGGCCCGCCAGGACCAGCTCGGCCACCGCGTGCAGGCTCCGCCGCGTTGCCGCGAGCTCATCGTGACCCATGGCACCATTCTCCCCTCATTCTCCCCTCGCGCGAGACGGGCTGCTCGGTTACCGTCAGATCGGATAGGGGGTGAGCCGTGGTCGAGCCATATCAAGCGCTAGGCCTGGTGCCCACGATGCGAGGCATCCGGCGGCGCGAAGAAATCAGCGTGAACATCGAGCACCTGGCACACCTGATCAAGGCCGCGTCCTGGCTGTCCAGCCTGGACCTGCCGGTCAGGCTCATCGCCGTGCCGGAAGGCGCGCTGCAGGGGTTCAACGACGAGGTCCTGGACCTCGACCACGAGGAATTCGCCCGCGAGTGCGCCATCGATATACCTGGGCCAGAGACCGAGGCGCTCGGCGCGCTGGCGCGGCAGTGGAACGCGTACCTCATGGCGCAGGCCAAGGCGCGTCACCCGGAGTTCCCCGGGCGCTTCTTCAACGTCGGGTTCATCCTGTCGCCCGAAGGCGAGGTCATCCTGCGGCACCACAAAGTGGTGCCGCTGCTGCCGGTGGAGCACTCGATGACCCCGCACAACGTCTGGGACAGATGGATCGAGTTGTACGGCCGCAACCTCGACGCGTTCTACCCGGTGGCGGACACCGAGATCGGCCGCCTCGGGTTCCTGATGGCCAACGAGGGGTCCTACCCGGAGAACGCGCGCGGCCTGGCCATGAACGGCGCCGAGGTCGTCTACCGCGGCCCGTACCCGCATCCGCACGTAGGCAACGGCCTGTTCGAGGTACAGAACCGCGCCCGCGCCCTCGACAACAACTTCTACCTGATCGCCTGCAACGTGGGCACGTACTACCTGCACACCGACTCGGACATACCGATCGACACCTTCGGCGGCGGCTCGGCCGTGATCGACTACCGCGGCCAGATCATCGGACGGCACAACTACAGCGCGGGGTCTTCCTGGGTCGCCGGGACCGTCGACGTGCGGGCACTTCGCCAGTTCCGGGCGAGCGCGCAGTGGGACAACTGGATCAAGGACCTCACCACCGAGCAGTACCAGCTCATCTACGAGCAGCCGGTCTACCCCAAGAACCTGTACCTCGACCGCGCCCCCTACGATCACCAGGATTACCGCCGCGAGGTCACCGAACGGCAGATCGAGCTCATGCACGAGCGCGACGTCTGGCGCCGCCCCGGCAAGGGCTGAGCCGGGTTCGGCATGCGCGTCATCGCGCACAACCCGTACCCGCTTTCTCCGGTCAACGCCCCGCGTCACCGCCGCGCTGGCTGACGGCGAGCCGCAGCTCGCCGTCATGCACGTCGACGTCAATCGTGTCGCCCGCATTGAGCTCGCCGGAGAGCAGCATCCGGGACAGCTTACGGTCGAGCTGGGCCCGGATGGTGCGCCGCAACGGGCGAGCGCCGAACTCGGGCTGGTAGCCGGTGCTGGCCAGCCATTCGATCGCCCCCTGGCTGACGTCCATGGTGATGTCCTGCCCGTGCAGGCGGCGGCGGACCTGCTCGAGCTGAAGTTCGGCCACGGTCTGGAGCTGGGCGCGGTCAAGACCGTGGAACAAGATGACCTCGTCGATGCGGTTGAGGAACTCCGGCCGGAAGTGAGCGCGCAGGTCACGCAGCAGCTCCTCGCGCACGGACTCCGCCTTGCCGCCCGCCGCCAGGATCTTGTCCGCCCCGATGTTGCTGGTCATGATCACCACGGTGTGGGTGAAGTCCGCGGTGCGTCCCTGCCCGTCGGTAAGCCGCCCGGCGTCCAGCAGCTGCAGCAGGGCGTTGAAGATGTCCGGGTGCGCCTTTTCGATCTCGTCGAGCAGGATCAGCGAGTAGGGGTAGCGGCGCACGGACTCTGTCAGGTGCCCGCCCTCCTCGTACCCGGTGTAGCCGGGCGGCGCGCCGAGCAGCCGGGAGACGCTGTGCCGCTCCTGGAACTCGCTCATGTCGAAGCGGATGAGGCGGTCCTGGTCGCCGAACAGGGCCTCGGCCAGGGCGCGGGCTAGCTCTGTCTTGCCCACCCCGGTAGGGCCGAGGAAGAGGAACGAGCCGGTCGGCCGCTGCGGGTCGGCGAGGCCGGCCCGCGACTCCCGGACGGCTTCGGCGACGGCCTCTACCGCCTCGTCCTGGCCGATGACCCGCTTGTGCAGCTGCTCTTCCAGTCGCAGCAGCCGGTCACGTTCCTCCTCGGTCAGCTGGGCCAGCGGAATTCCCGTCTGCCGGGACACGACCTGCGCGACGTCTTCGGCGGTCACCTCGGGCACCGTGTCATCGCGGTCGCGGTCGCTGGCGGCGGGCTCCTCGTCGGCCCGCTCGGCCCGGGCGCCGAGCCGTACCCGTGCGCCGGCCTGGTCGATGAGGTCGATCGCCTTGTCCGGCAGGAACCGCGCGGTGATGTACCGGTCAGACAGTTCCGCGGCGCTCCGGAGCGCCTCGTCGGTGATCCGTACCTGATGGTGAGCCTCGTAGCGGTCGCGCAGCCCGGTGAGGATCGCGATGGTGCCCTCCACCGACGGCTCCGGGACGATGATGGGCTGGAAGCGCCGTTCCAGGGCTTGGTCGTGCTCGATGTTCTTGCGGTACTCCTCCATCGTGGTAGCGCCGATGACGTGCAGCTCGCCCCGGGCCAGGGCGGGCTTCAGCATGTTGGAGGCGTCCATGGCGCCCTCCCCCGACCCGGCGCCGACGACGGTGTGCAGCTCGTCGATGAACAGCAGGACCTTTCCCTTGGCCCCCCGGACCTCGTCGATGACGTTCTTGAGCCGTTGCTCGAACTCGCCGCGGTACTGGGTGCCCGCCACCAGGGCAGCCAGGTCGAGCGCCACGAGCCGCCGGTCGGCCAGGGCCCGGGGTACCTCGTTGCTCACGACGCGCTGGGCGATGCCCTCCACGATCGCGGTCTTCCCGACCCCGGCCTCGCCGATCAGCACCGGGTTGTTCTTGGTCCGCCGGGACAGCACCTCCAGCGCCTGCTCGACCTCGGACTCTCGTCCGATGACCGGGTCGAGCTTGCCGTCCCTCGCCGCCGCCGTCAGGTCCCGGCCGTACTGGTCGAGCGTCGGCGTGCTGCTGCCCGGCTCGCTCGCGGGACTGCCGGGTGCCGGCGGCGCGCCTGATCCCAGTGCCCGCAGTGCCTGCCCGGCCGCCGTTTCCGGGTTGGCCGCCAGGCCCAGCACGATGTGCTCGGGGCCGATGCGCTTGGACCGGACGGCCCGGGACTGGGCGTGCGCGTCACGCAGGGCCTGGTCCGCGGCGGGGCTGAGCGGCGGGGTGCCGTCCTGGCCCGGGCTGCCGGGCCGCTTGCCCGCGGCGCCCTCCATGCGGCGTGCCAGGTCTTCGACGTTGGCGCCGGCCCGCACGAGTACGTACCTGGTGTCTGGCAGCTGAGTGGCGGCATACAGCAGGTGCTCGGTGCTCACGTCCGCGCTGCCCCAGCCGGCCGCCCGTTCCGCGGCGAGGTGCAGCAGTTCACGGGCTTCGGCGGACAGCAGCCGGGATACGTCCGCCTGTTGCCCGTCAGGGCCCGCGTCGCCGGACTGGTCACCGCCGGACAGCCGTTTGACGACCTCGTCCAGCAGGCCCATGCCGAAGCTGGCTGCACGCTCGAAGGGATCCATCTCAGCCTCCCTCCGCACCCGGGCGACCATTCCGCCCTTTCGGTGATGCCCTCCTTCCCCGTCGATGCCCGCGAAAACGGCCGTGACCACATGATCGCCCGGGTACGGGGTTAGCGACAGGTCTGGAGGTGAGATTCGATGAAGACGTCCGTTACCGCAAACCCTCGCTCCTGATCGTCACCTCGGCGTTCGCGGCCATGCTGGCCGCGAACCTGGCCACGCAGGAAGAACGGTGACAGGACACGCCGCTATCGCTGGCAGTTCGGGCACCAGAACCGGA
>DASWAE010000099.1:0-3636 GCA_036391275.1 Trebonia sp. | reverse complement strand
ACCTCTTCCTCGTCGTAGCCGGGCCTGAGCCTGGTCGTACTGAACTGCTTGTTCCGCACATCCGCGGGCGTCAGCGGCATCTCGTCTCCTCGGCGCGCTTGGCTGTGTTCCTCAGCACCGTGTTCTCTGTAAGCACCGTGTTTCCTGAAGCACCGTTGGTTCCTCAGCACCGTACCTGATCAGCACGGTACATGGTTCAAAGTCGCGGCACAGCCACCTGCAGCAAAATCAGTACCACGATGAACAGGACCATGAAGCTCAGGTCCATAGATACTGTACCGAGCCGGAGGGGCGGGATGTAGCGACGTAGGAATTTCAGTGGCGGATCTGTGAGCGTGAAAATCGTCTCAGCGACCAGCTTGACGACACGCGGGGGGTACCAGGGGCGCACGAACACATTGATCCAGGACAGGATCATGCAGCCGATGAGCACAACCAGGTACAGCGTCAGTACGTAGGTAAGGACGACCTTGAGGATCTCCATCGCAACACCCGTCGTTGTCACCCGGGGGGACGCCCCCGGGCCCGCCTCGTGCCGTCCGCTAGCTCTGGTTGAAGAAGCCGCGCTCGGCGATGCGCGCCTTGTCCTCCGCGGTCACCTCGACGTTCGCCGGGGAGAGCAGGAAGACCTTGTTCGTCACCTTGTCGATGGACCCGCGCAGCCCGAAGATCAGTCCCGCCGCGAAGTCGACGAGGCGCCTGGCGTCGCTGTCGACCATCTCGGTCAGGTTCATGATCACCGGGGTGCCCTCGCGGAAGTGCTCACCGATGGTACGGGCTTCATTGTAAGTGCGGGGATGAAGTGTGGTGATCCGGGCGAGCTCGACCTGCCGGGGGGGAGCCTGCTCAAGCGGGTGCTCAGTCACGTAGCCACCGTAGTCCGCTCCAGCCGTCGCCACCTCCATCGCGGCCGCGGGCTCGTCGTAGTCGTCATACTCGTCATACGCTTCGTAACCATCCTGATACCGGCGATCGTCCTCCACGAGGCCAAGGTAGACCGCCATCTTGCGCATTGCGCTGGCCATCCTTCAGTCCTCCGTCGCGCCAGAGTTACGCGTCGCCGCGTACCGAACAGCTGTCAAATGCCTTACGCGACGGACATTACCGGACCGGCCTTCTGTTGCCGAGCAACGCCGTACCAATTCTCAAGTGTGTCGCGCCGCTCGCGACGGCGGCTTCGAGGTCGCCGCTCATGCCCGCTGAGATGACGGTGGCGGACGGGGCGACGGAACGCAGGACGGCCGAGAGCCGGCGAAGCGGCGCGAACGCGAGCACGGGGTCCATGGCGAGGGGGGCCACCGCCATCAGCCCGCCGAGGACGAGCCCGGGCTCCGCCTCGATCGCCTCCGCCACCTCCGCCAGCCGCGGCGGCGGCACGCCGCCGCGTTCCTGCGCGGCGCCCGCCTGCTCGTCCCGGTCCTGGCCAGCCGACGGGCCGGCGTCGGCCGGGTCGAGGCTCACCTGGACGAGGCAGGTCAGCTCGCGGCCGGCCGCGCGCGCCGCGGTGCCCAGGGCGCGGACCAGGCGGATCCGGTCCACCGAGTGCACCGTGTCGGCGTACCTGGCCACGCTGCGCGCCTTATTGGTCTGCAGTTGCCCGATGAAGTGCCAGGTGACTGGCTTGCCGGCGGCCGCGGGCGCGGTCGCGTCGGTGATGGGCGGCGCGGCCATCCCGGCGGCGGCGAACGCCGCCGCGACTTGCGCCGCCTTGGGCGCGGCCTCCTGGTCCCGGTTCTCGCCGAAATCGGTCAGGCCGAGGCTGGCCAGGGCCAGCACGTCGGACGCGGGATAGGTCTTGGTCACCGCGATGAGGGTGAGCTCGCTCTCCCTCCGGCCCGCGGCCGCGCACGCGGCCGCGATCCGCGCGCGCACGGCCGCGAGGCGGTCCGCGAGCTCGGAACTCCGCTGGTCAGCGGAATCCTCCCTCACTTGAGGAAGTCGGGGACGTCCAGGTCGTCTTCCTCTTCGAAGACCACGGGACGGCGGCGGCCCGCGTTCACGTCGAATACCTTGTCCTGCTTGGCCGCGCGCCCGGAATCCCGCCACGCGGACCCGGTGTCGCCGCTGCCGTCCCGCGCCTCGCGCGAGTACCCGCCGTAGCCGGCCTTGGCGCCGTAGTCCTCGTCCTCGTCGGATGGGACGAACGAGACCGGGGCCGGGACGTATCCCGAGGAGCTGTCCGTCCCGGGCTTGGCGGGCGGCTCGGCGGCCTGGCCCGGCCCGCCGCCCGTGAGGCCGGCCGTGCTTTGCCCGCTGGCCGGCTGCGTGCTGGCGCCGTTGCCGCGGGACGCCGGCGGTGAAGTGGTCCAGCTGGCCGGCTGGCTAGGCGCCGCCGAGCCGATCGCGGCGGCGGCCTGGTCCTGCGGCCCGCTGGACCGGCCGGCCGCCACGGTACCGGCCACCCCAGTCCCGGCCGCGGGCGCGCTCGCGCTCTGGGCGGCGGCGGTGTTCGCCGCGCTCCCGTTGCCGCCCCAGGCCGCGCTGGCGGAGCCGGGCTTGGCATCGCTTGACGGTCCGTGCCCGTTCCCGTTGCCCGTGGCGGACGAGGCAGAACCCGCGCCCGTTGCGGACGCCGCCGCGTGGCCCGGTGACGACCCGCTGCCCGCCGTGCTCGCTGGCCGGCTGTCGAGCACCGTGACGCTAGCCGGCGTGACGGGGCGGCTCGACCGCTGCTCGTCGAAGCCCGCGGCGATCACCGTCACCCGTACCTCGTCGCCGAGCGCGTCGTCGATCACCGCGCCGAAGATGATGTTGGCGTCGACCGCCGCGGAGTTGGCGACGAGCTGTGCCGCCTCGTTGATCTCGAAGAGCCCGAGGTCGGAGCCGCCCTGGATGGACAGCAGCACGCCGTGCGCGCCGTCGATGGAGGCCTCAAGGAGCGGCGAGGAGATCGCCATCTCCGCGGCGGCCACCGCCCGGTCGTCGCCGCGGGAGGAGCCGATGCCCATCAGCGCGGACCCGGCGCCGGACATGACGGACTTCACGTCCGCGAAGTCGAGGTTGATCAGGCCGGGCGTGGTGATCAGGTCGGTGATGCCCTGGACACCGGAAAGGAGCACCTGGTCGGCCGCCTTGAACGCGTCAAGGACGGAGACGTGCCGGTCGGAGATGGACAGCAGGCGGTCGTTCGGGATCACGATCAGCGTGTCGACCTCGGCGCGCAGCCGCTCGATGCCGATCTCCGCCTGGACCGCGCGGCGCTTGCCCTCGAAGCCGAACGGGCGGGTCACCACGCCGATGGTGAGCGCGCCGAGCGAGCGAGCGACGTTGGCGACCACGGGCGCGCCGCCGGTGCCGGTGCCGCCGCCCTCGCCCGCGGTGACGAAGACCATGTCGGCGCCCTTGAGCACCTCCTCGATCTCCTCGCGGTGGTCCTCGGCTGCCCTGCAGCCGACATCCGGGTTCGCCCCGGCGCCGAGACCGCGGGTCAGCTCCCGTCCGACGTCGAGCTTGACGTCCGCGTCGCTCATCAGCAAGGCCTGCGCGTCGGTATTGATCGCGATGAACTCGACGCCCTTGAGTCCCTCTTCGATCATGCGATTGACGGCGTTAACGCCGCCCCCGCCGATTCCGACGACCTTGATGACCGCCAGATAGTTCTGCGGTGCTGCCACGAGGAGGGTACCTTTCCGCTCG
>DASWAE010000098.1:0-6475 GCA_036391275.1 Trebonia sp. | reverse complement strand
CCGCGAGCCCGATCAGGATGGCGGCGAACACGAGGCTGAACCCGGCCGGCCCGGCACCGAGGGTGTTGGTTATGTACTGGTAGGCGAGGCCGAGCACGACGCCGGCCGCGGAGAACGCGCCGAGCATGCCGATCACCAGGCCGCGCACCACGGGCGTGTTCTTGATGAACCGCCAGCCCTCCCAGATGGCCTTGGCGGTCGACGGCACCGAGATCTGCCCGCTCTGCTCCCGCTTCCCGATCTGCCGCAGGAAGTAGACGGTGATCGCGGAGACGAAGTACGACGCGCCGTTGAAGTACAGCGCGAGGTCCACCTTGTTGGTGTGCAAGAACGGGCCGAGGTGCCCCAGCCCGGTCGCGATCCAGCCGAGCACGGCCAGCAGGATGGCCGCGAGCGGCGCGGTGCCGTAGGTCATCAGCGTGCTGAGCTGGTTGGCCCGCTCCAGCTTCTCCTTGGGCACCAGGTTCGGGATGGTGGCCGAGGCCGCCGGGTTCCAGAACTGCGACGCGACCCCGGCGAGGAACTTCGCGACGAAGATCCAGGTCAGGTTCGGGAACAGCGGGATCGAGACGAACAGCAGGCCGCGGATCACGTCGCCGGCGATCATCGTGGTCCGCCGGTCGAACCGGTCGGCGAGCGCGCCCGCGATCGGCCCGAGCAGCAGGGCGGGCAGCAGGGTGACCACCCACACGCCGCTGATCGAGGAGGTCTTCGCCAGGTTGCTGCCGTGGGTCACCGCCGGGGCGAGCGCGAGCAGCGCGAGGATCGACAGCCAGTCGCCCAGGCTGGACAGCGACAGCGCGACCCACAGCGCGCGGAACGGCCGGATGGACAGCACTCCGTCCCCGGAGCGCGCACGCCTGACCCGGCGGCTCGGTGGCGCCTCTCTCGGGCTGGCACTGCGGGGGGCGGGGCGGCGGTTCACGGCGCTAGGCTATCGACTCCTGGCAGCGTGCCTGGTCAGGACTGCTTGATCGTAATTGTAGTTTTGTCAGGTTTCTGAACTTTTACGCGTGCGGGCCGGCTTCTGCGCGGCCGCGGTCTTGCCAGCCGCTTTCGCCGTCTTCTTGGCCGCCGCGACCGGCTTCTTCGCCGCGGCCGTGCCCTTCGCGGCCGTCGTGCGGCGGGTGCGGGTCGACGGCGCGGCGTCCCGCCGGTCGGCGAGCAGCTGGGCGGCGCGTTCCGGGGTGAGCGTCGCCACGTCGTCGCCCTTGCGCAGCGACGCGTTGGTCTCGCCGTCGGTCACGTACGGGCCGAACCGGCCGTCCTTGACCACCATCGGCTTGCCGCTCGCCGGGTCGTTGCCCAGCTCGCGCAGCGGCGGCGCGGTGGCGGCCCGGCCGCGGCCGCGGGCCTTGGGCTCGGCGAGCAGCGCCCTGGCCTTGTCGAGGCCGATGGTGAACATCTCTTCCTCGCTGCCGAGCGACCGGCTCTCGCTGCCGTGCTTGACGTACGGGCCGTACCGGCCGTTCTGCACGGTGACGGGCTCGCCGTCGATCTCGCCGAGGGTTCGCGGCAGCGACAGCAGCCGCAGCGCGTCGTCGAGCGTCACCGTGTCCAGCGTCATCGACTTGAGCAAGGAGGCGGTGCGCGGCCTGTCCTTGGTGCCCTCGGGCAGCACCTCGGTCACGTACGGCCCGTACCGCCCGGCCTTGGCCACCAGCTCGCGCCCCGTCACCGGGTCCGAGCCGAGCGGCTTGTCGCCGGTCGGCACGTTGAACAGCTCTTCCGCCTTCTCCGGCGTGAGCTCGTCGGGCGCCATGTCCTCGGGCACGTTGGCCCGCTGCTCGTCCCGCTCCAGGTAGGGCCCGTACCGGCCGACCCGGACGACGATGTCGGTGCCCGCCAGCGGGAAGGAGCTGACGTCGCGCGCGTCGATGTCGGTGATGTCGGAGACCAGCGCCTTGAGTCCGAGCCCTTCGTCCGAACGAGCGCGTGTCCCGCCCGCCACGGAACCGTTGCCCTGGTCGGCGTCGCCGAAGTAGAAGCGGCGCAGCCACGGCACCCGCTCGGCCTCGCCGCGCGCGATCTCGTCGAGCGCGTCCTCCATCTGCGCGGTGAACGCGTAGTCGACGAGCTGGCCGAAGTGCCGCTCGAGCAGCGTGATTACCGCGAACGCGAGGAAGGAAGGCACGAGCGCGGTGCCCTTCTTGAAGACGTAGCCGCGGTCGAGGATCGTGCCGATGATGCTCGCGTAGGTGGACGGCCGGCCGATCTCCCGGTCTTCGAGCTCCTTGACCAGCGACGCCTCGGTGTACCGGGCCGGCGGCCTGGTCGCGTGCTCGGCGGCGCCGAGCCGCAGCACGCTCAGCGCCTGCTGCTCGGCGAGCGCGGGCAGGCGGCGCTCCTCGTCGTCCCGCACGTCGGCCTGGTCGTCGGTGGACTCGACGTAGGCGCGCAGGAACCCGTAGAAGTGGATGACCTTGCCGGACGCGGCGAACTCGGTGGCGGCGACCCCGGCGGCGAACTCGGCCGCCGCGGCGGGCGCGCCGACGGCACGCCCTGGAGTCCCCGCGACGCGGACCGATACCGACTCCCCGGTCGCGTCCTTCATCTGGCTGGCGACGGTGCGCTTCCAGATCAGGTCGTAAAGCCGCAGCTCGTCGGCGCGCAGCCCGGTGCGCTGCGCCTCGGCCGGGGTACGGAAGCGGTCGCCGGCCGGCCGGATCGCCTCGTGCGCCTCCTGGGCGTTCTTCACCTTGTTGGTGTAGGTGCGCGGCGCGTCCGGGACGTACTCGGCGCCGTACAGCTCGCGGGCCTGGCTGCGGGCGGCGTCGATCGCGGTCTGCGACAGCGTGATCGAGTCGGTCCGCATGTAGGTGATGTAGCCGTTCTCGTAGAGCCGCTGCGCGACCGACATCGTGTACTTGGCGGAGAAGCCGAGCTTGCGGCTCGCCTCCTGCTGCAGCGTGGTGGTGCGGAACGGCGCGTAGGGTGAGCGGCGGTACGGCTTGCGCTCGACGCTCGACACGCGGAAGGCGGCGCCGGATTCCCGCTGCAGCCGGGCGGCGAGCGCCGCCGCCATCGCGCCGTCGAGGTGCAGGATCTCCTGCTTGCCGCTGGCGTCGGCCCGCAGTTCCCCGGTCGGCGTGAAGTCACGACCGGTGGCGACCCGCTTGCCGTCGACCGCCTGGAGCGTCGCAGTGAACTGGGTCGGAGAATCCGGCAACCGTTCGGCGCCGTGGTTTTCCGTAGCGAAGTCGGCCTCAAGGTCCCAGTAGCTCGCCGAGCGGAACGCGATCCGCTCCCGCTCCCGGTCGACGATCAGGCGGGTGGCCACCGACTGGACGCGGCCCGCCGACAGCCGCGGCATGACCTTCTTCCACAGCACCGGGGATACCTCGTAGCCGTACAGCCGGTCGAGGACGCGCCTGGTCTGGTAGGCGTCCACCTTGCCGTGGTTGAGCTCGGTGGGGTTGGCGATGGCGCGGGCGATCGCCTCGGGGGTGATCTCGTGGAAGACCATCCGCCGGGTCGGCACCTTGGGCTTGAGCTCCTCGGTGAGGTGCCACGCGATGGCCTCGCCCTCGCGGTCCTCGTCAGTGGCGAGGTAGAGCTCGTCGGCATCCTTGAGCAGCGTCTTGAGCTTGGAGACCTGCTGCTTCTTGTCGGCCGGCACAACGTAGAGCGCCTGGAAGTCGTTGTCCACGTCGACGCCGAGCCGCGCCCAGGGCTCCGCCCGGTACTTCTGCGGGATTTCCGCCGCCTTGTCGGGCATGTCACGGATGTGGCCGATGCTCGACTCGACCACGTACCCCTTGCCGAGATAGCCGGCGATGGTCCGGGCCTTAGCCGGGGACTCGACGATCACCAGCCGGGTGCCGCTGCCGTTGCTGGCGCCGTTCCCTGACGCCGCCGCTGTCTTCCCCGCGGCCTTGCTTCTTGCTGGCACGCTCTTTTCCAACCTCACATCCGCGCCATGGCCGTCACGCCAGGGCAGGCTCCCCGCCACGATCCGGCGTGGCGTCACCGCAAGTACCATACGCGGCGCGGCCACGAAAATACCCGTCCCCGCCGTTATCCCTGCAACCCGGTTTGCCGTCCAGACTGTTCCCGGAGCGGCAAGTGCCACGGGGCAGTCCCCTGCAATCCGCCGCGGAAGTTGCCCGGTGCGGCTTGCGAACTCGGTGAACGGAAGCACAATAAGAGGTAATGGCCGAGTACGACTACCTCGTCTTGTACCTGCCGCGCGGCACGTCTCGCGACGCCGCGCGGCGCATACTCACGGAGCACGCGGAGTACGGTTCGTGGGAACTCGCCCGGCTCCGGCTGTATGCCGACGGCAGCAGGAAGGCTACCCTCCGCCGCCGCGTAATACGCGCTGTACGCACTTTTTTGCCCCCAGACGCGGCCACCCAACCGAACTGGGGGAAACGGGCCCTCTAGCGGGTTCCCGCCGTGCGCGCAGCTCAGCAGGTGTCGAGCAGCCGGTCGATCACCCGCACGCCGAACTGCAGGGCCTCAAGCGGCACGCGCTCGTCGATGCCGTGGAACATGCCGGGAAAGTCAAGCTCCGGCGGCAGGCGCAGCGGGCTGAAGCCGAAGCAGCGGATGCCGAGCTTCGCGAACCACTTCGCGTCGGTTCCCGCGGACAGGCAGTACGGCGCCACGATGGCGTCCGGGTCCTCGGCGCGCAGCGCGGCGGACATCGCGTCCCACAGGTCGCCGTCCGCCGTGGTCTCGACCGCGATGTCATGGTGGATGAACTCCCGGGTCACCGCCGAGCCGAGCAGCCGGTCGATCTCGGCGAAGAACTCATCCTCCCGGCCGGGGAGGTACCGCCCGTCAAGCTCGCCGGTCGCGGTCTGCGGGATGACGTTGACCTTGTAGCCGGCGCTGAGCATGGTCGGGTTGGCGGTGTGCTGCGTGGTGGCGCCGATCATCTTGCTCATCCCGCCGAGCTTGCCGATGACGCTCGCCGGATCCTCCGGATCGAACTCAGTGCCGAGGACCTCGCTCACCGCTTTTAGGAATGCTCGCGTCGCCTCGGGCAGTTGGGTGGGCCACTGGTGCCGGCCGACCCGCGCGAGCGCCTCGGCAAGCGCGGTGACCGCGTTGTCGCTGTGGATCATCGAGCCGTGCCCCGCGGTGCCGCTAGCGGTCAGCCGCATCCAGGCCAGCCCCTTCTCCGCCGTCTGCACCGCGTAGACCCGCTGGTCACCCACGGGCACGCTGAACCCGCCGACCTCGCCGATCGCCTCGGTAACACCCTCGAAGTACTCCGCGTGCTGCTCCACGAGGAACCGCGCGCCCCAGTTGCCGCCCGCCTCTTCGTCCGCGGTGAAGGCGAGCACCACGTCACGGGCCGGCTTGCGGCCTTCTCGCAGCCGCTGGCGGGCGACCGCGAGCATGATCGCGTCCATGTCCTTCATGTCGACCGCGCCGCGTCCCCAGACGCAGCCGCCGGCGATCTCCCCGCCAAACGGGTGCTGCCGCCAGTCGCTCGCGTTCGCCGGGACGACGTCGAGGTGCCCGTGGATGAGCAGCGCGGGCCTGGTTGCGTCTTGTCCCTCGATACGGGTCACGAGGCTCGTCCGCTTCGGGTACGACTCGAACACGTCGGGCGCCAGGCCGACCTCGCCAAGGAGCCCGGCAACGTACTCGGCGGCCTTCCGCTCACCCGGACCGGAGTGATCACCCGGGTTCGTCGTGTCGATCCTGATCAGGTCACGGCAGATGGCCACGACCTCTTCTTCGGCCGCGCTCGGTGGGTTGGCTGCCTGGTTCTCGGTCATTGTTCCATCGTGCCACCGGCCGTGCGGTGGGCAGTCTGGCCCCCGGGCGTTGGGTCCTGGCCGCAATCCTGTGCCACCTGCCTGTGCCACCTGCCTCTGTCACCTGGGTAACCGGAGTCGCAGACGGTTCGCCAAGGCGGCGGAGGTTTGCTAACCTATGGCAGCCGAGTTGATCGGCACACCTCGTCCGGGTGGCGGAATAGGCAGACGCGCTAGCTTGAGGTGCTAGTGGCCGGTGACGGCTGTGGGGGTTCAAGTCCCCCCTCGGACACATCGTGATCACACTCTGACCTGCGAATACGTTGTAGGGCAGGAATCAGGCAGCGCCAACTTCGTCCGATTTTTGCAGGTCAGGGCTGTGGGGGTTCAAGTCGGGCGCAGATAGCCAAAGGGTAAAGACGTTTCCGCCTTGTACTTTCTGGAACCGGTTGGCTACTTTCGGCGCATACTTTCAGTGTGGACGAGTTGGATCATGGCTTTGACCGCGACAAGCCGGTGGAGGCTGTCACCGTCGGCGAGGGCACCCCGAGGGATCGCGAACTCGGCGTGGTTGTCGAGACGCGCACGCGAGGCGAGGCGTATGCCGACCTGCGGCAGAGTGCCGAGTCCGGCTGGGACCGGAGCCGAAGGTTCGAGGCGCCGCGCGGTGAGCTGGCAACGTTTAGGGCCGAGCGGGCCGGGTTGCCCGAGATCAGTTCAGAGGAGGCGGGCCGCTACGTTGGGCAGCACCGCGCCGGGCG
>DASWAE010000097.1:0-50874 GCA_036391275.1 Trebonia sp. | reverse complement strand
GCGCGGCGCTGGTCTCGGGCGCGGCGCTGGTCTCGGGCGCGGCGCTGGTCTCGGGCGCGGCGCTGGTCTCGGGCGCAGCAGATGTCTCGGGCGCGGCGCTGGTCTCGGGCGCAGCAGAAGTCTCCGGCGCGGCCGAGGTCTCCGGCGCAGCAGACGTCTCGGGCTTCAATTCGCTCATTCTTTTCCCGCCTTCCCACCCGGCCACGCGCGTGCCGGGCCCGCTTCATTTCCCTCTTGGAAGGGCATTTCCCCTGTGCGTTATCGCACGCTCGCGATCTTAGTGAGGTATGACACTGATAATCCGGCTGATATCCCGATACGCGCGATTTTCCCGGGCGGCTGGGCTTACTCGCCGCCAGGCTCGCCCGGCATGGACGCGAGCAGTGCCGTCGTCTCCGCCGCCTGCTCCTTGTTCCCGATCGACTCGAAGATCCGCAGTGCCTCGGTCAGCGACGCCCGCGCGGCGGCCCGGTTGCCCGTCTCGGCCTGTGCCGCGCCGAGGCCCTTGCGTGCCATCGCCTCCCCGTCGAGGTCACCGGACGCCCGGTGCTTCGAGATCGCATCCCGGAGCCTGGCGATCGCCTCGTCGAAACGACGCTGGCGCATGCAGACAAGCCCGAGGTTGTGCAGCGCGTGGCCCTCGGCATGCCCGCCGATCTCGCGCCCTATCTCAAGGGCCTGCAGGTAACAGTCGGCCGCCGCGTCAAGATCGCCGAGTCCGAAGTAAACCTCGCCGAGGTTGTTCAGGGCGACACTGCGCAGCGAGGTGGCGCCCGTCGGCTCGAGCAGCGCAGCCGCGCGCCGCAGGTAGCGGAGCGCGTCCTCGCCCGCCCCGCGCATCCGGAGGTGCGCCTCGCCGAGCGAGATGGCGGTTTGCGCCTCGCCCCGCGTGTCGCCGAGGCGCTGCCGCACCGCCAGTGCTCGCTCAAGGCGCGTGAACGCCTCCGGGTCGCGCTGGATGACCAGCGCGAAGCCGAGCCAGTTGAGCACCCAGGCCTCGCCGGGCTGGTCACCCGCCAGCCGCGCGCTCTCCGCCGCGACGCGGTGCGTTGACACGCAGTCCGCCCAGTTGTGCCGTCGGTTGAACAGCGGGAACAGGGTCGGGGGCAGCCGCCACGCGACCTCGTGCAGCCCGGTGGCCGCCGCCTGGCGCGTCGCCGCGACGATGTTGGCCCGCTCGTCGTCGTACCAGGCCAGCGCGGCTTCGGTGGTCGCGAACGTCAGCGGCGGATGCCCAGGTGGCGCCGGCTCGCGCGGGATCTGGTACCGCTGCGGCGAGACCGCGTCCGCCGCCGCCTGCGCGCTGTCCAGGTACCAGCGGAGCAGCCGGCGCACCGCCTCATCCCGTACGGCGTCCGGCTCCTCCGCCTCGGCCCGCTCGATGGCGTAGGCGCGGAGCAGGTCATGAAAGCGGTACCAGTCTGGCGCGGGCGACTCGAGGAGGCTGATGTCGACCAGCATCTCGAGCGCCTCGGCGACGCCGTCTTCCGGCTCGCCGAGCAGGGCCGCCGCGGCGGGCAGGCTGATCGATGTCCCAGGCCACAGGCCAAGCAGCCGGAATACGCGGGCCGGGTCAATACCGCGGCTGGTCTTCCGCAGGCTGTCGTAGCTCACCTGGAAGCTGGCGCGCACGGCGAGGTCGCCGGTCTTGAGCTCGTCAAGCCGCCGGTGCTGGTCGCGCAGGCGGTTCGCGAGCGCGGCGATCCGCCACTGGCGCCGCGCCGCGAGCCGGGCGGCGCAGATCCTGATGGCGAGCGGCAGCCCGGCACAGGCGACCAGTATCTCCGCCGTTGCATCGGGCTCGGCGGCGGCGCGCTCCTCCCCCACGATCCGGGAGAACAATGCCAGCGCCTCGGTGTCCTCGAGGACGTTGAGGTCGAGGTACCGCATGCTGGCCAGGTCCGAGGTCCTGTTGCGGGTCGTGACCAGCACCGCGCATGACGAGCTGCCCGGCAGCAGCGGCCTGACCTGAGCCGCGTCCTTGGCGTTGTCGAGCAGGACGAGCACCCGGCGGCCGGTGAGCGTCGTCCGGTACAGCGCTGCCCGCTCGTCATCCCGGGCGGGAACCTTCTCGCCGTCGATGCCGAGGTCGCGGAGGAACCTGGCGAGCACCTCTCCCGGGCTCGCCGTCTCCGCGCTGGCGCCGAGCAGGTCCGCGTAAAGCTGACCGTCGGAGAACTCAGCGCTGACCTGGTGCGCGGCGTGCACGGCGAGCGTTGTCTTGCCGAGCCCGGCGGCGCCGTTCACCACCGCGATGCGGACCGCGCCAGGGCTGCCGGCAACCGGGCCCGCGAGCAGCAGCGCGCACAGGTGCTCGACGTGCGACTCGCGGCCGGTGAAGTCCCCGATGTCGGCGGGCAGCTGCGCGGGCCGTGCCTTGAGCGGCGGAAGCGCGGGAACCGCGGCGCCGGCCTGGTGATCGTCGAGCGCCCGCGTCGCCTCGGCGAAGGTGCCGATCGCGATCACGCCGGGAACCTCGCCGGACGGTTCCTCCTCGGCGACCTCCGCTTGCTCGCTGGCCGC
Source organism: Trebonia sp. (assembly GCA_036391275.1). Taxonomy (GTDB): domain Bacteria; phylum Actinomycetota; class Actinomycetes; order Streptosporangiales; family Streptosporangiaceae; genus Trebonia. The sequence continues at coordinate 48,351 of DASWAE010000097.1, read as the reverse complement.
GGCCGCCGGCACTCCCGGCCCTCGCGCACCGGAGCCTGCGCCGGGACCAGCCGTCGCGGCCGGCGGCCCGGCCGCGCGGGCACCGGCGCGGCCGCCGGCGCGGTCCCTGGTGGCCTCCTGGCCGGCGCGCGGGGGATGCCGCGGCGGTGCGACGGGCGCCGCGGCCGCGTCGGCGGCGAGCAGTTCACTGTGCAGCCGCCGCAGCTCCACGCCAGGGTCAACGCCAAGCTCCGCCGCGATGACGTCGTGCGCCTGCGCGAACGCCTCGAGCGCCTCGGCGCGCCGCCCCGCGTCCTCAAGCGCCCGCATCAGCAGCAGCCAGAGCCGCTCGCGCAACGGGTGCTCATCCACCAGGCCGCGCAGTTCCGCTACGACCTGCGATCCCCTGCCGCACGCCAGGTCGGCTTCGACGCGCAGCTCGGTGGCGTCGAGCCTGAGCTCGGCCGTGCGGCCGGCCTGCCCAGTGAGCAGCGGTGACAGCGGGACGTCGGCGAACAGCGGCCCGCGCCACAGCCCTAGCGCCTCGCCGAGCAGTGCGGCGGCACGCTCCGGGTCGGCCGCGGCGAACGCGGCCCGGCCGCGAGCTACGAGCGACTCAAACTCCTGGATGTCCAGGTCTCCCGGCGCGACGCGCAGCAGGTAGCCCGGCGCGCGGTAGACGAGGAGCCGGCCCTCGGTGTCGCCGATGACCTTCTTGAGCCGGTGAATATAGATACTGACCAGGTTGTTGGCCGTGGACGGCGGGTTGTCGCCCCACAGCTCGTCGATCAGGCTCTCGGTCGGCACAAGCTGCCCGGGCCGCACGAGCAGGCAGGCGAGCAGCGACCGCCACTTGGCGGCGCTGATCGCCGTCCAGCCCGCGGGTGACAGCACCTCAAGCGGCCCGAGGATGCGAAAGCGCATCAGGCCGACCCCACCGAAAGCACGCTCCTCCGACTCGATTTTCTAGGCCCTACTCAATCACGACTCAACCGCACGGTAAATCGAATGCAGCGTGATGTGACGCACCCGTAGTCACCTGAACGCTGCGTGCAATGAGCTTGCCGCTTCCGTCGCGGTGCGCGCAGCACGGCCGGCTGAACGACACCGGTGCTTAACCTGATTAACCCGCCGGCCGCCGCCCGGCTCAATCGCCGCTTAATGAGCGCCTGCCACGATCTTTCTCACCAGGCGAAACGGACCGGGGCACAGCCCGGGGTCGGTACCAGACGATAACCGGGGCATCGTCCGATACGACACCAGGCAGGTGCCGACGGCCGGCGAGCTGGCGGTTCGGGACCGAGGGGTGGCCGGTCCCGGGCCGTCATTAGGACCCCGTCCCGCTAGACCGGGGAATGGCGGGACGGGGCCTTTTCCGCCATCGGAGTGATTGCCGTTTCTCACGACTGGCCGTCGAAGAGGCTGGTCACAGAGCCGTCGTTGAATACCTCGTGGATGGCGCGGGCGATGAGCGGCGCGATGGACAGCACCTTCAGCTTGTCAAAGCGCTTCTCCTGCGGCACCGGCAGCGTGTTGGTGATGACGACCTCGCTGATCCGCGAGTTCTTGAGTGTGTCGATGGCGGGACCCGACAGCACGCCGTGGGTCGCTGCCACGATCACCCGCTCCGCGCCCTGCTCGAACAGCGCGTCGGCGGCCTTCACGATGGTCCCGCCGGTATCGATCATGTCGTCCACCAGGATGCAGGTGCGCCCCGCGACGTGCCCGACCACCTCGAAGACCTTGACCTGATTGGCCACGTCGGGATCGCGCCGCTTGTGGATGATGGCGAGCGGCGTGCCGAGCCGGTCGGTCCACCGCTCGCAGACCCGGACGCGGCCCGCGTCCGGCGCGACCACGGTCACGTTCCGCACGTTCAGCTTGCTCTCCAGGTACCCGGCGAGGATCGGCAGCGCGAACAGGTGATCCACCGGTCCGTCGAAGAAGCCCTGGATCTGCGCGGTATGCAGGTCGACCGCCATCAGCCGGTCGGCGCCCGCGGTCGCGAACAGGTCGGCCACCAGGCGCGCCGAGATCGGCTCACGGCCGCGGCTCTTCTTGTCCTGCCTGGCATAGCCGAAAAACGGCATGACCACCGTGATCCGCTTGGCCGACGCCCGCTTGAGCGCGTCGACCATGATGAGCTGCTCCATGATCCACTGGTTGATCGGCGCGGTGTGGCTCTGCAGCACGAAGGCGTCGCAGCCGCGGACCGACTCAAGGAACCGCACCATGATCTCGCCGTTGGCGAAGTCGTAAAGCCTGGCCGGCGCCGGCTCGATACCCATGCAGTCGGCGACCTCGGCCGCCAGCTCGGGGAAAGCCCGCCCGCCGAACAACATCAGCTTCTTCCGACTGGGCACAGTCATGCCGCTCACCTGGTACAGCTCTCCCTCAGGCCCGTTTCTAACCAAATGATTTACTGCGATTCATCCGAACGAGTGCGTTTCGCTGCCTCCGCCGACCGCGACCCCGCCCGGTTGCGGAGGACCCAGCCGTCGGAATTGTGCTGCCGGCCCCTGGCCACCCCCAGGTCGCCGGCCGGAACGTCCTCGCTGATCGCCGATCCCGCCGCCGTGTAGGCGCCGTCGCCGATCTCGACCGGCGCCACGAGTACCGTGTTGCTGCCGATGAAGGCATTCTCGCCGACCTCCGTGTGGTGCTTACGCACCCCGTCGTAGTTGGCGAAGATCGTTCCGGCGCCGATGTTCGACCCGCTGCCGATGGTCGCGTCGCCGACGTAGCTGAGGTGCGGGACCTTCGCGCCCGGCCCCACGTTCGCCTTCTTGAGCTCGACGTAGGTGCCGATGTGCGCGTCGGCGGCGATGCGCGCCCCCGGCCGCAGGTAGGCGAACGGTCCGACGGTGACCCGCGGGCCGACCTCCGCCTGACGGCAGACCGCGTGCAGCAGCACGGCGTCCTCGCCCACGGTTGTGTCCTCGAGCAGGCAGCCTGGCCCGATCGTGGCTCCCTCGCCGATCACGGTCGCGCCCGCAAGCTGGACCTGCGGCCCGATCTCGGCGTCCCGGCCGATCGTGACAGTGGCGTCGATCCAGGTGGAGGCGGGGTCGACGATGGAGACGCCGGCCAGCATCCAGCCGGTGAGTATCCGGTCGTTGAGCGCTCGGCGCGCCTGCGCGAGCTGGACGCGGTCGTTGACGCCCGTGATCTCCGCCGGATCGGCTGCCAGCAGGGTGCCGACCGGGTGCCCGTCGCCGCGCAGGATCTCCACCACGTCGGTGAGGTACTCCTCCTGCTGGCTGTTGCTCGTGGTCACCCGCTTGATGGCATCGGCGAGCAGCGCGCCGTCGAACGCGTAGCACCCGGAGTTGAACTCGTCGATCGCCCGCTCCGCTTCGCTGGCGTCGCGTTCCTCGACGATCCGCAGGAACGCCCCGGCGGCGTCGCGCACGATCCGCCCGAAGCCGGGAAACTCACCGCGCGCGGTCAGCACGGTGACGGCGTTACCCGCCTCGGCATGACGGCTGGCCAGTTCGCTCAGCGTGCGCCCGCGCAGCAGCGGCATGTCGCCGTAGGTGACGACGACCGTGCCGGGCATGACGCCGAGGGACTCGATGACCATCCGCATGGCGTGGCCGGTGCCGAGCTGCTGCTCCTGGACGACGACGGCCGCCTCCGGCGCCGCCGCGACGGCGGCCGCGCTCACCTGCTCCTTGGCGTGCCCGACGACGACCACGAGCCGTCGCGGCTCAAGGTCGCCTGCCGCCGCGATCGCGTGACCGAGCAGCGACCGCCCGGCCAGCGCGTGCAGCACCTTCGGGGTGCGGGACTTCATCCGGGTCCCCTCGCCGGCGGCGAGGATCACTACCGCGGCTGGGGCGATGTGGCTCACGAGTTAACGCATCTCCTCGGGTAGCGCGGCGACTGTTGTCTCCCGGGGAAACGCCCTCCCCAGGGCCAGGGCCGCGGCGGCCGGACCGGTCAACGTTCCGGGCGGACGGGTAGGTCGTCATTGTCTCCCGCGGCACCGGAGATAACCTTCCGTACCCAGTGAAAGCCGAAGTCACGAAGACCTGTTAACCAGATCCTCATTCGCAGGATACCTGCTCGTAGCCGGGGCGCCATGACCGCAGGGGGTACCCCGTCCGGGGCGGGCCCGACGGCGGGTACCGCCGTCGGGCCGGCCCGCCCCGGACGGGCGGAACCAAACGCGGCTCCTCGGACCCGCATCCAGCACCGCGCTCGCGCCGCGCCGGACGTGCCTTTGACGCGCCATGTTAGCCGGACAGGCCGGGCTTGTCCGCCTTCTCGGACGTGTCCTCCGCCACGTTGGGGATGACGAGCCCGACGGGTTCAAACGTGCCCTCGCCCGCGACGGCGGCCAGCTCGGAGCCGAGGGGCTCCGCGGTGCCCGGGCCGCCCTTGGCCCGCCCGGTGAACGCGGAGGCAATGGCGCCGAGCAGGCAGACGGCGATCGCGAAGCCGAACGTGACACCGATCCCGTCATGGAACGGGCCGGTGATCAGGCTCGGGAAGAACTCCCGGCCGACCAGGTACGCGGCGTGCGCGGCCGGCAAGTGCGACAGCAGCGGGCCCAGCAGCTGCTGCATCGGGTTGTAGCCGAGGAAGGAGGCGAACAGCACGCCGATCGGCGGCAGGTGCGAGATCGGCGTGGCGGCGGCGGCCGGGACGCCCTGCGCGGTCAGCCCGCCGAACAATGCCGACGGCAGCCTGCCGGACAGGCCCGCCACCATCAGCGAGAAGAAGATGCCGATCGAGAGCACGGCCGCGGAGTTCATGAACGTGGCCATCATGCCGCCCGCCGCGCCCCGCTGGCTGGCCGGGACGGCGTTCATCATCTCGGCGCGGTTCGGCGAGGTGAACATGCCGTTACCGAAGCCGTTGACCCCCACGAGCAGTGCGAACTGCCAGTAGGCGAAGTTAACCGGCAAGAAGGCGAGCAGCAGGAAGGTCGCCGCCGTCAGCAGCGCCCCGCCGATGGTGAACGCCTTGGGGCCGAACTTGTCCGACAGGACACCGGACAGCGGCGCCGAGACGAGGAAGCCGATCGTCAACGGTATCAGGTAGATGCCCGCCCACAGCGGCGTCTGGTCGAAGCTGTAGCCGTGCAGCGGCAGCCAGATCCCTTGCAGCCAGATGATCAGCATGAACTGCATGCCGCCGCGGGCCATGGCCATCCCGAGGTTCGCGATGTTGCCGGCCGCGAACGGCCGGATCTTGAACAGCGAGATGCGGAACAGCGGCTCCGCGACCTTTGTCTCCACCCACACGAAGACGATCAGCAGGGCCGCGCCGCCGATCATGGCGACGAGCACCCATGGATCGGTCCAGCCCATCGGGTGCCCGCCGTAGGGCATGAGGCCGTAGGTGATCCCGACGAGCAGCGCGATAAGGCCGCCGCCGAACAGGACGTTGCCCCACCAGTCCATCCGCGCGTGCTTGCGCACCCCGATGTCGTGCAGCATGAAGTACGCCCAGACGGTGCCGAACACGCCGATCGGCGCCGAGACCAGGAAGATCAGGTGCCAGTTGGCCGGACCGAGCACGCCGCCGAGGATCAGCCCGATGAACGACCCCGCGATGGCCGCGATCGAGTTCAGGCCGAGCGCCATGCCGCGCTGATTGGCCGGGAACGCGTCGGTGAGGATCGCGGTTGAGTTCGCGAACAGGAACGCGCCGCCGACGCCCTGCACAATCCGCCAGATGATCAGCCACAGCGCGGCGGCCGTGCCGTGCATCCAGGTCACGGTCAGGAAGACGGAGGCGATCGCGAATACGGCGAAGCCCATGTTGTACATGCGGACCCGGCCGAACATGTCGCCGAGCCGGCCGAACGAGACCACGAGCACCGCGGAGACCACCAGGAAGCCCATGAACATCCACAGCAGGTAGCTGGTGTTCCCGGGACTCAGCGGGTCGAGGCCGATGCCGCGGAAGACGTCGGGCAGCGCGATCAGCACGATCGACTGGTTGATCGTCGCCATGAGCACGCCGAGCGTGGTGTTCGACAGCGCGATCCACTTGTAGTGCGGCCCGAGCACGCGGGCAGGCGACCCGGGCACGCCAGCCGCCTCGGAAGTACCCGTCATGGGCGGAAAAGCCCCCCACCTAGTCAGGAACAGCTGAAAGTCAAGCAGAGGCTCAGAATTTGCTTGCCCTCAACCAACCATAACCCAACGGAGCCTGCCTCCGCATAGCGGGCGATCCCGGCGCGCGCGGCCGCGTCCCGGCCCGGCCGCACCGCCCGGCCCCGCTGAATGCTCCCGGAGGGCCGCTTGCTCCCGGAGGAGGATTTGAACCTCCATTGACGGAACCAAAATCCGCTGTCTTGCCTGGTTAGACGATCCGGGACTGTTCGGGTCCCCAGTCTATCGGGAACTCCCGTGCGCACGCTGTCTTCACATACCGGGCAGAACCCGGCCTGCCCAGGTGTCCGTGCGGCAGCCTCGGGTAGTGGGCGTGACTGAAGGCCCGGCGGGGGGCACGTCAAGGTCTCACGAGGAACCTTTTACCTGCGCATATCCAAGAATTCAGCGCTACCTCTTGCGCAACCTACGGTTTCGTAGGCTACGGTTACGTAAGCGTACAAGGTCGCCGCCTGCGGGCGCCCTACCACAGGGGAGAACATGGCAAGGACTCCGGACACACGCGAGACAAGCGGTGCCACGCTCGTGGCGAGCGAGGACACCGCGCTGTCACTCGATCCGAGCGCGGCACCGCTGCTGCGCAAGGCCGCGCCTGACATCGACGAGACGCCGATGTCCAGGGCACAGCAGATCACGGTGGGAGTTTTCGTCTTTGCCCCGATGCTGGCCCTGCTCGCCGCGATCCCGTTCGCCTGGGGCTGGGGCCTCGGCTGGCATGACATCGTGATCGGCGCGGTCTTCTACTGGGTGTCAGGGCTCGGCATCACGGTCGGCTACCACCGGTACTTCACGCACAGCTCGTTCAAGGCCAAGGCCGGCCTGCGGGTAGCGCTTGCGATCGCCGGCAGCCTGGCGATGGAGGGTCCGGTTGCCACCTGGGTGGCCGACCACCGGCGGCACCACAAGTACAGCGACAAGGAGGGCGACCCGCACTCCCCGTGGCGGTACGGCGACGACGCCAAGGCGCTCGCCAAGGGCCTGCTCTGGGCGCACGTGCTCTGGCTGTTCGACCCCAACCAGACCTCGCAGGAAAAGTTCGTGCCCGACCTGCTCGCAGACAGGAAGATCCGCCTGATCGACGCCTGGTTCCCGGGCCTGGTCGCGTTCTCGCTCATTGCCCCCGCCGTCATCGGCGGCTTCTGGACCTCCGCCGGGGTCTGGTCCTGGCACGGTGCCATCGAGGCGTTCTTCTGGGCCAGCCTGATCCGCGTCACGCTGCTGCACCATGTGACCTGGTCTACCAACTCGATCTGCCACACCTGGGGTAACACGGACTGGCAGTCTCGCGACCGCTCGGTAAACGTCTCCTGGCTGGCCATTGCCTCCTTCGGCGAGTCCTGGCACAACCTGCACCATGCCGACCCGACCTGCGCGCGGCACGGCGCCCTCAAGGGCCAGATCGACCAGTCCGCCCGGGTGATCAAGTGGTTCGAGAACCTCGGCTGGGCCTACGACGTGCGCTGGCCGGACGAGGGGCGGCTGAACGCCAAGCGCGCGGCGGACGCGACGCGCAGCCTCGGCAGCATGACGTTGCGTAACGAAAAAGCGGCAAAGCCTGCCAAGCAGGCCGACAAGGCGGCGGCGTAGGCCATGATGTTTCGGTGACCGACCCATCCCCGAGAACCAGCAAGAAGCGGATGACCGGCCAGGAACGGCGGCAGCAGCTGCTCGACATCGGCAGGCGGCTGTTCGCCGAGCGGGGATTCGAAGGCACCTCGATCGAGGAGATCGCCGCGCAGGCCGGGGTCTCCAAGCCGGTCGTCTACGAGCACTTCGGCGGCAAGGAAGGCCTGTACGCCGTGGTCGTGGACCGCGAGGTTGAGCGGCTCACCACGGTGACCATGCTGCTGTTCCAGGGCCCGCACTCCAAGCCCAAGTTCGAGGCGGCCGCGGTCTCCCTGCTCCGCTACATCGAGGAGAACGCCGACGGCTTCCGGATCCTGGTGCGCGATTCCAGCCCGGGATCCGGCGGCACCTACGGCACGCTGCTCGCCGACATCGCCGGCCAGGTGGAGTACATCATGGCCGACTTCCTCAAGTCCCGCGGCCGCGATCCCAAGCTGGCGCCCATGTACTCGCAGATGATGGTCGGCATGGTCGCGTTCACGGGCCAGTGGTGGCTGGACGCGCGCAAGCCCGAGGTCGAGCAGGTCGCGGCCAACCTGATTGACCTGGCCTGGAACGGCCTCGCCCAGCTCGACGCCAAGGCGTAGGCTCAGCCCGCCCGGTGCACGACCGCGAATACCCGGCGGAAGGGGAAGACGGTACCGAACGAGTGGGGAGGATACGCTTCCCGCACCCGCTCGCCGTACTCGCGGAGGAACGCGCCGGCCTGCTCCGCGCCGAGCGCGGAAAGCACCGGGCGGAGCGTGCTGCCCTTGGTCCACTCGAGCACCGGGTTCTCCCCGTGCAGGATATGCAGGTAGCTGGTCTCCCAGGCGTCCACCTCGAAGCCCGGCCGGGCGAGCAGGGCCACGTACTCCGCCGGGTCGCCTGCCTGCCGGTTGAGCCGCGCGTCCGCGAGCGGGACCCGCCAGCGCGGCGAGCGCGCCATCTCCTTGACGATCTCGTGGCTCGGCTGGTCGAAGTTGCCCGGTAGCTGGAAGGCGAGCCAGCCGCCGGGGGCGAGCAGGTCCGCCCAGCGCCGCAGGATCTCGTCGTGCCCCGGCACCCACTGCAGCACGGCGTTACAGACGAGCACGTCAAGCGGCTGCTCGGGGCGCCAGTCGCGCACGTCGCCGAGCGCGAAGGAGAGGTTGGCCGCCTGCGGCGCGGCCGCCCGCGCGGCGCTGATCATCTCCGGCGAGTTGTCGACGCCGGTCACCGCCGCGCCGGGCCAGCGCACGGCAAGCGCTGCGGTGAGGTTGCCCGGGCCGCAGCCGAGATCGGCCACGTAACCGGGGCTCGTCGCGCCGACCTGGGCGACCAGGTCGAAGAACGGGCGGGCTCGCTCGCCACCGAACCGCAGGTACTGCCCGGCATCCCACATGACCCTCACCATCTCCACATGAAGAATCTTGACATGAAGATATAGCTAGCAGATCAAGCATCTTGACGTCAAGAGATAAGCTATGCCGGTGGATCAAGTCACCGGCGTGGAGCGCGACGAGGTCGACGACCTGGTCGCCGCGTGGCGAGAGCAGCGGCCCGATCTCGACGTCGCGCCGCTGCAGGTGCTGAGCCGGGTTTCCCGGCTGGCCAGGCACCTGGACATCGCGCGGCGCGGCGCGTTCGCGGCGCACGGCCTTGAGCCCTGGGAGTTCGACGTGCTGTCCGCGCTGCGCCGCGCGGGGCCGCCGTTCCAGCTCACTCCGGGCGCGCTGCTGCGCGCCACCCTGGTCACCTCGGGCACGATGACCAACCGCATCGACCGGCTGGCCGCCGCCGGGCTCGTCTCCCGTGAACCCGACCCGCGCGACCGGCGCGGCGTGCTCGTCACCCTTTCCGAGCGCGGCACGGCGGTGGTGGACGCCGCGTTCACCGACCTGCTCGAGCGCGAGCGGGGGCTGCTGGCCCGCCTCGGGCCGGAGGAGCACGAGGTGCTCGCGGACCTGCTGCGCACCCTGCTCGTCCCCTTCGACGAGGGCAGGGCGCCCGGCGGACGGTGAGCCGGGCGGATGGTTGTGGCAGCCATCCGGTCATAGGCGGCTCATTGCCGCAACCATCGCCCGGGCAGGGCGCCCCGGCCTAGCCCGTTACCCCCACCACCGTCTTCTGCGCCTGCCCGGCGAGGATGACCGCCTGGTCCGCGGTGACGCCGGTCATCGTGATCGGCACCAGGCCGGTGACCAGGTTGGCGACGGTGAGCAGCACCGCACTCATCGTCGACGGCGTGAAGGTGACCGGTACGCCGAGGATGGAACCGGACAGCCGCGTCGCGTACATCGTGACGCCGCTCGCGGAGAACGACGCGTCGGTTTCCGTGCCAGTCTGCCCGCCCTCCGTGATCTGCGTAACCGCATGCGTCATGGTCATCGAGCCGACGGTGAACTCCATCATCTGCACGGTCCCGCCGCCCGCGAGCGGCAGGCTGACATTGCCCTTGTACGTGAACCCGGTCATCGTCGCGGAGTCGACGGTCATCGTCCACGTGACAGCGGACACCACGAGCCCCGGAGCGGCGGTGGCGTCCCTGGGCGTCTTCGGCGACGGCGACGCGCTGGCGGCCGGCGAACTGCCGCTCACGGCCGACCTGGCCGACGAGGTCAGCCCTGAGGGATCAGGCAGGGATACCGACGGCGTCGGCAGCGACGGCGACGGCAGCGACGGCGACGGCAGCGACGGCGACGGGGGCGGCAGCGGCAACGACGGCGCGGTCGGCGAACTTGGGCTGGAGCTTGGGGGCACGGGGAAGCAGATGATGATCAGGACGCAGGTCTGGCTCGGCGTCGGCTGTGCCGCTTGCGGGCTGGCCGACGCGCGCCCGCCGCTGAACCCGATGAGCCCGGCGGCGAGCAGCGCGACGACAGCCAGCGTGGCCGGGCGCCTCATGACAGCGCTGCCTCGCCTTGCGGCGCCGGCGCGGGCTCGACCGGGGTCCACGCGAACGCGATCGCGCCGCCACCGATGGCGAGGAGCATGCCGATGAACAGCCCGCCGAGGTTGGAGGCGGGGAAGGAGGCCAGGCCGAGCACCACCCCCGCGATGCTGTAAAAGGTCTTGTGCATAGCGTTGAACCAGATCCCCAGCCCGGCCACGACCAGCAGCGCCCCGATCAGCGCGCCGAACACGCCGCCGATGCCGATGTAGATGACGAGCTTGATCGCCCCGTGGACGAGGACGCCGCTCAACGGGAGGGCGAACAGCTCAAGGCCGGCCAGGACCATGAACAGGCCGCCCCAGAAGGGGCGGCTGCGCCGCCAGGCTCGCCACTGGCTCATCCGGACCCGCCGGTGCCGCGGCGCGGGCACCGCTCGGGTCGGCCGGGAACCCGCCGGGGGAACGGGTCCCACGTCGTCTGCTGTCATGGCGTCAGCAGCTTCCGCCGAAACCGAGGCTGAGGTTGGGCAGGGTGAACGTGCCTGCCGTGGTGTACCAGGTGTGCTGGACCAGGTTGTTGATGGTGACCTGTGAGGCTGCCTCACCGAAGGAGCCCGCCGGGCCGCCGAGCGTGCCGGCGTCCTGGCCGATGCTGAGGTTGTCGAAGACCGCCGAGCTGGCCGTCTGGTCACTGGCGTCGACAACCAGGTTGGACGCGCTCACCGGGGAACCGCTGCCGCCGGCGGTGAGGTGCACGGTCATGCCGAGGACGGTGACGCTCTGGCACAGGCTGCTCATCGTCGCGTCCTTGATGGAGGAGACGATGACCGGCGTCTGGCCGCCCTTGCTGTTCGGCAGCGCGCCGCCGAACTGCGCGAACCCCGTGCCCTTCAGCTGGGTGGCGGTGATGATGAACTCCTGGCCGGAGACCGAGATGCTCGACGCCAGCGCCCCCTCGGCCGTGAGGCCGACGAGCGTGCCTGCTACCACGACGGCGGGTACGGCCACGATCGCGAACCGCCGCCAGTTGACCTTTCCTCGTGCTGAATTGCTGCTCTTACCGACCGACATGACGCTCCCATTCGGGTGTGCATGGTGCACGTTCGGCCGGACGCGGGGCCGCGACGCCGTCACCATTGGCGGGCCTGTGCCGGTGTGAGGCAGCGCACACCGGGGGTGATGCCCGGAAAGTTACTCCGGGGTAATCTCACCGGTCAAGCACTTCGGGACAACAAAGTCCCCAAAAAGCTTCACATGCCACGATGAAGCGGGAGCTTTCACCCATCAAGCACGCTCGCGACCTCCAGCCAGCGCTCCTCAAGCTCGGCCTTCTCCGCCTCCGCCGCGGCGAGCTGGGCGCCCAGCTCGGTCAGCCTCGCGTAGTCGGTCGCGTTGGCGGCCAGTTCCGCGTGCAGCTTCGCCTCGCGCTCCCCGGCCCGCGCGATCTGCCGGTCGAGCCGGTCAAGCTCCTTCTTGGCCGCGCGCTCGGCCGCCGACCCGGGCGCGAGCCCGCCGCCCGGCGGTGCGGCCGCCGTGGAGGCGGGACGCGCGGCAGGCGCGCCGGTCGCGGCCGGCTGCGCCTGGGCCGCCCGCAGCCGCAGGTACTCGTCGATGCCGCCGGGCAGGTGCCGCATCCGCCCGTCGAAGATCGCGTACTGCTGGTCGGTCACCCGTTCGATGAAGTAGCGGTCGTGCGAGACCACGATGAGCGTCCCTGGCCAGGAGTCGAGCAGGTCCTCGATGACCGGGAGCATGTCGGTGTCCATGTCGTTGGTCGGCTCGTCGAGGATGAGCACGTTGGGCTGGCCAAGCAGGATGAGCAGCAGCTGAAGCCGGCGCTGCTGCCCGCCGGACAGGTCCCTGACCGGGGTGGAAAGCTGCGCCGCGGAGAAGCCGAGCCGCTCAAGCAGCGCACTCGGCGTCAGTTCCTGCGCCTTCGCCCCGGTGCCGATCGTGTAGCTGGTGCGGAGCTGCCCGATGATCGTCCTGACCGGCTCGTTCAGGTGGTCTTCGAGGTCGCCGAGCCGCTGGGTGAGCGCGGCGACCTTGACCGTCTTGCCGCGCCTGACCGTGCCGGCGGTGGGTGCGATCGCGCCGGTGATCAGGCCGAGCAGGGTGGACTTGCCCGCGCCGTTGACGCCGAGGACTCCGGTGCGCTCGCCGGGCGCGATCCGCCATTCGATCCCGTGCAGCACCTCGGTGCCGTCGTAGCCGGCCGAGACGTCCAGCAGGTCCACCACGTCCTTGCCGAGCCGGGCGACGGCCAGCGACTGCAGCGACACCTTGTCCCTGATCTCCGGCACGTCGGCGATCAGCGCGTTGGCCGCCTCGATGCGGAACTTGGGCTTGGAGGTACGGGCCGGCGCGCCCCGGCGGAGCCAGGCGAGCTCCTTACGGGCAAGGTTCTGCCGCTTGGCCTCGGCGGAGGCGGCCATCCGGTCCCGCTCGACACGTTGCAGGATGTAGGCGGCGTAGCCGCCCTCGAACGGCTCGACGATCCGGTCGTGCACCTCCCAGGTGGCGGTGCACACCTCGTCAAGGAACCAGCGGTCGTGGGTGATGACGAGCAGCCCGCCCGCAGTGGCCGGCCAGCGGCGCTTGAGGTGCCCGGCCAGCCAGGTGATCCCCTCTACGTCAAGGTGGTTGGTGGGCTCGTCAAGCAGCAGCACCTCCCATTCCCCGGTCAGCAGCCCGGCCAGCGCGACGCGGCGGCGCTGCCCGCCGCTGAGCACGGTCACCGGCGCGTCCCAGGGGATGCCGTCGAGCAGGCCGCGGATCACGTCGCGCACCCGGGCGTCGCCTGCCCAGACGTGTTCCGGCGTGTCACCGACGACCGCGCGCTCGACGGTGAGCGAGTCGTCGAGGGTGTCGCCCTGGTCGAGCACGCCGACCCGCACCCCGCCACGAACGGTGACCCGTCCGGCGTCGGGCTGTCGCCGGCCGGCGAGCATCGCGAGCAGGCTGGTCTTGCCGTCGCCGTTCCTGCCGACCACGCCGACCCGGTCACCCTCGTTCAGGCCAAGGGTGACGGACTCGAAGACTACCTTCGCGGGGAACTCAAGGTGCAGGGACTCGGCCCCGAGGAGATGCGCCATAGCGGGTTCCAGGCTAGGCCAGGACGCAGGCACCCGGGGCCGGGCCGGTAGCGGTCGCTACCGAGCGGCAGACTCCCGCTCCCGTTAGCGCGACCGCTAGATCGGTGGCGTGGCCGGCGTCGCGCGCAAGGAAGTAGCAGGTCGGGCCCGAGCCAGAGACCAGGGCGGCGCGCGCGCCGGCGTCGAGCCCGGCGCCGAGCGTCTTGCGCAGCGCGGGGAACAGGGTCAGCGCGGGTTCCTGCAGGTCGTTGGAAAGGGCAGCGCCCAGGCGGTCGACGTCGCCCGCGCGAAGTGCCGCCATGAGCTCATTGCTCAGTGCCGGGTCCGCGACCTCACGGCCGGCCCGCTGCTTGTCCAGCATGCGGTAGACCATCGGGGTGGACAGGTGGCCGCCGGCGAAGGCGAGTACCCAGTGGAAGTCGACCGGGGACGCCAGTGCGGGGGCGAGCTGCTCGCCCCGGCCCCGGCCGACCGCCGTGCCGCCGAGCACCGGGAACGCCGCGTCACTGCCAACTTCGCTGGCGACCGCGCAGAGTTCCTGCTGTGACAGCCCGATACCCCATAGCTCGTTGCAGGCGACCAGGGCGGCGGCGGCGTCGGCGCTGCCGCCGGCCATGCCGCCGGCGACGGGGATCCGCTTCGCGATGGTCACGGCGACTCCGGGCGCACCGATGACAGCGGACTGGGCGATGGCCTCGCGCAGGGCCCGGACTGCGCGGAGGGCGAGGTTGTCGGCGTTCTCTGGTACCAGGCCCGCGCCCTCCCCGCTTACCCGCACGCTGTCTGTCCTGGCGGGAGTGACCGTGACGTCGTCGAACAGGGACACGGCGTGAAAGACCGTCACGAGGCCGTGGTAGCCGTCGGGGCGCAGCGGGCCGACCGCGAGCTGCAAGTTGATCTTCGCGGGGACCCGGACTGTCACACTCGTCACGAAAACGCAAGCCTACTTCGTTCACCGGACGCCGGGCGCGCCAGGGATGCCACGCAACGAGCCACTGGGCAGGACGCTGAGCGGCGGGCCGAACCTGCCCCCGATATCTTTGCAGGGTGGGCGAGGACATCTGGGCTGGTCTGGCTGACCAGTTCGCCGATACGGCGTACGCCTCGGTGAAGGGGCTGGTGCGCACCTACGTGATGCACCAGCAGTTGCTTGAGCACCTGCCGCCGCCCCCGGCGCTCGTGCTCGACGTCGGCGGCGGCGCGGGCCATCAGTCGTTTCCCTTGGCCCTGGCCGGCTACGACGTGACGCTCCTCGATCCGTCGCCGGCCATGCTCGACAAAGCCCGTCAGCGGCTGGAGGGGCTGCCCGCCGAGGCTCAGCGGCGGGTGACGCTGCTTGAGGCCAACGGCGAGAACACCGACGAGGCGGTGCAAGGCCAGCGCTTCGCCGCCGTGCTGTGCCATGGCGTGCTCGGCTACCTGGATCAGCCCGGGCCGCTTGTCACCCAGCTGTGCCGGTGCGCTGCCCCCGGCGGCATCGTCTCGATCATGACGGGCAACGCCAAGGCGAGCGCGGTCCGCCCGGCCATGGAACGGCGCTGGGACGACGCCCTGGCATCATTCGACGCCAGGACCGAGATCGGGGTGCTCGGAGTGCCGGGCCGGGCCGACACCGTGGAGGAACTCAGCGAGCTCATCCAGGCCCGCGGCGTGCAGCCGCTGCGCTGGTACGGGGTCTGGCTGTTCGTCGACTGGCTCGAGTTCAGCGGCGCCGAGCTAGACCCGACCGACGCGGAGCAGGTGGCGGCGACCGCGGCGGTCGAACTCGAGGCCAGCCGCCGGGACCCCTACCGCCAGCTCAGCCGCGTCTTTCACCTCGTGGGGCGCAAGGGCCCGGGCTGACCGCGGCGTGCCCCTGCGATGCGGGCGAAGTCGGCGGCCGTCAGGGTCTCGCCGCGAGCGCCAGGGTCGACGCCGGCCGCGCGGAGCGCGCGCTCGGCCTCCGCCGCGGACCCGGCCCAGCCGGCGAGGGCCGCGCGCAGGGTCTTGCGGCGCTGGCCGAAGGCGGCGTCGATCACCGCGAACACCTCCGCCCGGGTTGCGCTGGCTGGCGGCGGCTCGCGGCGGGTGAACGTCACGAGCTTGGAGTCCACGTTGGGGACCGGCCAGAAGACCGTGCGCGGCACCGTCCCGGCGAGCCGCGCGTCCGCGTACCAGGCGAGCTTGGCCGACGGTACCCCGTACACCCGGCTGCCCGGCCCGGCGCACATCCGGTCGGCGACCTCGGCCTGCACCATGACGACGCCGCGCCGCAGCGACGGCAAGGCCGCGAGCAGGTGGAGCACGACCGGCACCGCCACGTTGTACGGCAGGTTGGCCGCGAGGACGGTCGGCGCGGGCGCTCCCACCTCTCGCTCGCCGACCGCGAGGGCGTCGGCGGTGAGCACGGTCACCTGGCCGGCGAGTCCGGGCGCCCGCTCGGCGACCGTCGCGGGCAGTTCGCCCGCGAGCACCGGGTCAACCTCGACCGCCACCAGCCGCACCGGGGCCAGCCCCAGGCCGAACGGCACTCCCGGCGCTCCCGCACGCGCCGCAGTCCCGTAGACCGCGCCCGTCCCCGCAGACCCGGCGGCCTCAACCATTGCCTCGAGCAGCGCCAGGGTCAGCGAGCCGAGGCCCGGACCGACCTCAAGGATCACGTCGCCAGGCCCCACCGCGGCAAGCGCCGCGATCTGCCGGACGGTTCCCGGCTCAATGACAAAGTTCTGGCCGAGCTTCTTGGTCGGGTGCACCCCCAGTTTGGCCGCTATGTCCCTTATGTCCCCAGCGCCCAGCAGGCGTACTCTCCTGTTCACGCCGGCCACGCCCCGGTGCCGAAACATAGCGGATATTCCGGCACATCAGGATGTGCCGGAATATCCGCTATCACGGGTTCAGCACGCCGGGCAGCGCCCAGACTGCCGCTACCAGCCGAAGACACGGCTTCCCGTCGCCTGCAAGATGGCGCAGAAGTCCGCGATGTCCAGGTCCTTGAGCCTCGCGAGGAAACGGATCGTGTAGGCGGTCATCGCCGGGGAGTTCGGCTTGCCGCGATGCGGGACGGGGGTGAGGTAGGGCGCGTCCGTCTCCGCCAGGAGCAGTTCCGGCGGCGCGGCGAGCGCCGCGGCACGGAGCGCGTCCGCGTTCTTGAACGTCACGTTCCCGGCGAAGCTCATCAGGTAGCCCGCCGCGGCGCAGCGCTCCGCCATCGCCGCGTCGCCGGAGAAGCAGTGGAAGATCACCGAGTACGGCGGCCACGGCGCGTACTCCCCGAGTACCGACAGCACGTCCTCGTGCGCGTCCCGGTCGTGGATCATCAGCGCCTTGCCGGTGCGCCGCGCGAGTTCGATATGCGCGCGGAACCATGCCAGCTGCACGTCCCGCGCCGAGTAGTCCCGGTAGTAGTCGAGCCCCGTCTCGCCGATCGCTATGACCTTCGGGGACTCCGCCAGCTCCGTGATCGCGGCGAGGACCGGCTCCCGCTCCCGGTGCACCGCGCCCGTCTCGTTCGGGTGGATCGCGACCGCCGCGTACACGCCCGGGTACTCGGCCGCCGCTGACACCGACCACCGGGAGGACGGCAGGTCGCAGCCCACGTTGACCAGCCGCTTGATCCCGACGGCCGAGGCATCGGCCAGCACCCCGTCGACCGGGAGCCCCAGGATGTCAACGTGGGTGTGCGCGTCGAAGCCACCCGGCTCGGGGAGTGCCGCCCCGTCGAGACCGGCGCGACCTTCGGGGTGAAGCACGCCCTCGTTCGGACTATTCATCAGGGGCGAGCCGGGCGATCTCCTCGTCGACCACCGACTGGTCCAGCTTCGTGAACAGCGGGGCGGGGACGGTCAGCGGCGTGCCCGGCGCGACCGGCCGGGACTCCCAGCGGAACGTCGAGTCATAGTCGCCGGTGATCACCGGGTAGGACGGGCCGCCATCCTCGTCCACCTGCTCGATCCGCGGCATGCCGGACCAGTCGCCGGCCCCGCCGAGCATCTGGTGCACGGCCTGCGACGAGCGCGGCAGGAACGGGGTGAGCAGCGTCTTCGCGTCCGACACCGCCTGGAGCGTGACGTGCAGCACCGTCTTCATCCGCTCCGGGTCCCCGGTGCGCAGCTTCCACGGCGCCTGCTCGGAGAAGTACTTGTTGGCCTCGCCGACCGCGCGCATCGCGTCGTTGACGGCGGCCTTGAACCGGGAGTGCGCCAGGTGCTCGCCGACCGAGCCGAACGCGGCGGAGGTGGTAGCGAGCAGTGCCCGGTCCGCGTCGGTGAGCTCGCCGGCGGACGGAACCGAGCCGATGTTCTTCGCCGCGAACGACACCGACCGGTTGACCAGGTTGCCCCAGGTCGCGACCAGCTCGTCGTTGTTCCTGCGGACGAACTCGCTCCACGTGAAGTCGGTGTCGTGGTTCTCGGGCCCGGCTACCGCGACGTAGTACCGCAGCGCGTCGACGTCGTAGCGGGCCAGGAAGTCCCTGACGTAGATGACCACCTGGCGCGAGGAGGAGAACTTGCGGCCCTCCATGGTCAGGTACTCGCTGCTCACCACCTCGGAGGGAAGGTCGAGCTGGCCGAACGGGCCGGGGGTGCCTCCCTTGGCCCCGTGGCCGCCGTACCCGAGCAGCATGGCGGGCCAGATCTCGGAGTGGAAGACGATGTTGTCCTTGCCCATGAAGTAGTACGACTCGGCGTTCTGGTCGTTCCACCAGGCGCGCCAGGCGTCCGGGTCGCCCGACCGGCGGGCCCACTCGATCGACGCCGACAGGTAGCCGATTACCGCGTCGAACCAGACGTAGATCCGCTTGTCGTTGCGGTCCCGCCAGCCGTCGAGCGGCACCGGGACGCCCCAGTCCAGGTCGCGGGTGATCGCCCGCGGCTGGAGGTCGTCGAGCAGGTTGAGCGAGAACTTCAGTACGTTCGGCCGCCAGTGCCCTTCCTTGGCCTTCAGGTAGTCGCCGAGCGCGTCGGTGAAGGCGGGCAGGTCGAGGAAGTAGTGCTCCTGCTCGACGAACCGCGGGGTCTCGCCGTTGATCTTCGATACCGGGTTGATCAGGTCGGTCGGGTCGAGCTGGTTGCCGCAGTTGTCGCACTGGTCGCCGCGCGCGCTCGGGTAACCGCAGATCGGGCAGGTGCCCTCGATGTAGCGGTCGGGAAGCGTGCGGCCGGTGGACGGCGAGATCGCGCCGAGCGTGGTCTTGGGAAAGACGTACCCGTTCTTGAGCAGGGTGAGGAAGATTTCCTGGGTGACGGCGTAGTGGTTGCGGGTCGTGGTCCTGGTGAACAGGTCATAGCTCACGCCCAGCTTGGCGAGGTCGTTGCCGATGATCCCGTTGTACCGGTCGACCAGTTCCCGCGCGGTGACGCCCTCCTGGTCCGCCTGGACCTGGATCGGGGTGCCGTGCTCGTCGGTGCCGGAGACCATCAGCACCCTGTTGCCCGCCATCCGCTGGTACCGGCTGAACATGTCGCTCGGAATGGCGAAGCCGGAGACGTGGCCGATGTGCCGCGGGCCGTTGGCGTAGGGCCAGGCCGCCGCGGTCAGGATGTGCTTATGGCTGGCGGATGACATGGTTAAAGCCTACGGGCTGTGGCATGTTCGCCGCTCACTTTGAGCTCTGCCTTCGCGCCGACCGGGACGTGCCTGGTCTGCCTGATGCTCAGGATCGAGAGGAAGAACGTGCTGAGGATGATCTGGCAGCTCAGCACGAGCGCGGTCACCGACGGGACCATCAGCCGCAGCGCGTGCTCGTAGTTCAGGTGACCGAAGCCGTGGCCCCCCCAGTCGGTCAGCGAGAAGACCAGGCCGACCAGGCCCGCGAGGCCCACGGCAGCGCCGAGCAACAGGCCGCGCTCAAGGGATAGCTTGCCGAGCAGGACCCGGACTCCGGGCTGACTCGGCAAGAACCCCTCCGCGCTGGCGTACACCCGGGTGAACAGCCAGAAGAGCACCGCCTGGAACCCGATGTCGACCATGGCGCCGCACGCCACGAGCGTATCCACGTCGAGGGATACCCCGCCGATGGTCAGCGGTCCGGTCGCGATCGCCGCTCCGAGCCCGATGCCGAGGAGGAGCAGGACCATGCCGGGGATGAAGAACAGCCAGCGCGGGCTGAACAGCAGCAGGAACCGCAGGTGGCGCCAGCCGTCGCGCCAGGTGTTCAGGTGCGGCGGACGGCTGCGGCCGTCCTTGGCGAGGGTGGTCGGCACCTCGGAGATCTTCTGCTTGGCCAGGGCGGCTCGCACGATCATCTCGCTGGCGAACTCCATGCCGGTGGCCTGCAGGCCGAGGGCGATGGCACTGTCTCGCCGGAAGCCGCGCAGGCCGCAGTTGAAGTCGCCGATGCTGGAGCGGAAGAACAGCCGGCCGATGAAGGACAGCACCGGGGTGCCGAGGTAGCGATGCAGCGGCGGCATCGCACCAGGGGCGATCCCGCCCTTGAACCGGTTGCCCATCACCAGGTCGTAGCCCTGGCGCAGCTCGGTGACGAACGGCATCAGGTTGGTGAAGTCGTAGCTGTCGTCGGCGTCGCCCATGATCACGTACTCGCCGCGGGCGGCGATGATGCCGCCCATCAGCGCGTTACCGTAGCCGCGCTCGGAAATCGGGACCACCCGGGCGCCCGCGTCCGCGGCCAGCTCCCGGCTGCCGTCGGTCGAGCCGTTGTCGGCCACCACGACCTCGCCGTCGATCCCGTTGTCGGCGATGAACCGAACTGCCTTGCGCACGCAGGTTGCCACGGTTTCCGCCTCATTGAGACAGGGCATGACGACCGTCAGCTCCACGTGGACTCCATTCGCCGTATTACGGTGTCACTTGTGCCTTCAGCGCCCGTTTTGCCGTACATTGCTCGGGCACCTGGCACCCGGGCGCCCGGTTAGCCACGGCGCCCTAGAAGTAGGAGGATACGGGCTTGAGGGGAATGCCTGCGGTG
Source organism: Trebonia sp. (assembly GCA_036391275.1). Classification (GTDB taxonomy): domain Bacteria; phylum Actinomycetota; class Actinomycetes; order Streptosporangiales; family Streptosporangiaceae; genus Trebonia. Next base: position 27,763 of record DASWAE010000097.1, on the reverse strand, counting down.
ATATGGCGGCCGATCGCCCGGCTGATCGCGGGAAACCGCCTGTTCGCCGCCGTACTCGTGCCCGCGATCGCGCTGCGGGCGGACGCCGAGCTCGGCTACCGCTGGGAGTCCTGGTTCAACGACTCCTTCACCTACGTGCGCGCCGCGGTGACGCTGACGCCGGGCACCACCCGGCCCGCGGGTTACCCCGTGTACCTGTGGCTGCTGTCACCGGCGCACAGCTACCTGCTCGTCACGGCCTCGCAGCACCTGATGGGACTGCTCGTCGCCGTGATGATCTACGCGCTCGCCCGGCACCGGTTCGCCGTGCCCGCCTGGATCGCGGTCCTCGCCACGCTGCCGGTCCTGTTCGACGGCTTCGAGATCCAGCTCGAGCACCTGATCATGGCGGACACGCTGTTCCTCTTCCTGACGATGGCCGCCGTCACCATCGTGCTCTGGTCGCCGCGGCCGTCATGGCGGGCCTGCCTCGCGGCCGGGCTGCTGCTCGGGGTGTCCTCGACCGTCCGCCCCGCCGGCCTGCCGCTGCTCGCCGTCTTCCTCGTATACCTGCTGATAAGGCTGCTACCCGCGGTCCCGGTACGGGGCCTGGCAGCGGCACTGGCCGCGTGCGCGCTGGCGTTCGCCGTGCCGGTGGCCGGGTACGCGGGCTGGTATAAGTCGGCGCACGGCGAGTTCGCGATGACCGACTCCACCGGGGTCTTCCTCTACTCGCGCGTCATGACGTTCGCCGACTGCTCCCGCATGTCGCCGCCGGCGGACCTGCGGCGGCTGTGCACGCCGGTGCCGCCGGGCCAGCGGCCGATCGCCCAGGCGTACATCTGGACATCGGCCAGCCCGCTGCTGCGGCTGCCCGAGCCGATGTTCTCGCCCACGGTCGACAAGCTCGCCGAGCGGTTCGCCGTCCGGGCGATCGAGGCACAGCCGCTCGACTACGCCCGCGCGGTGTGGGACGACACGGTGCGGAGCTTCGAGTGGAACCGCTCCGTCTTCCCGAACCCGGACACGTACGACGCCTACCTGTTCGGTTACCAGTCGCACGTTATCCCGGTCACCCCGTACCGCGGGTACCAGTCGGCCGCCGCCTACTACGTGCGCGGCAACCCGGCGACCGTCGTTGTCAGCCCGTTCGCCCAGGTCATCAGGGGCTATCAGCGGTACGTCTGGCTGCCGGGCACGGCCTACGGGCTGATCCTGCTCACCGGCCTGTTCGGGATCGCCCGGCGGTGGCGCCAGGCCGGGAGCGCGGCGCTGCTACCGTGGCTCACCTCGCTCGCGGTGATCGTGGTGCCGGCGGCGACAGCCGAGTTCGACTACCGCTACGTCACCACCGCGGCGCCGTTCGCCTGCCTAGCCGCCGCGATGGCGTTCGGCGCGGCGCGCCTCCCGGGCCGCGGCGCGAGCGGCCGCCCTGACGGCCGCCTGGCCGATGCCGGCCACGACAAGCGTGATCTCACCGCGGACGCCACCTGAAGCCTCCTGGCCGGCCGCCCAGGCGGCAAGCTCGGCGAGCGAGCCGCGCACGATCTCCTCGTGGGTCTTGGTCAGCTCGCGGCAGACGACGGCGGCCCGGTCATCGCCGTGCGAGGCCCGCAGCTCCTGCAGGGTCGCCGCGACCCGGCGGGGCGACTCGAAGAGCACGTGCGTGCGCGGGTCATCCGCGAGCTCGCCGAACCGCCGCGCTCGTTCCCCGCTCTTGCGCGGCGGGAACCCCTCGAAGCAGAAGCGGTCGGTGGGCAGGCCGGAGACGGCGAGCGCGGTCGTCACCGCGGACGGGCCGGGGACCGCGGTGACCCGGATTCCGGCCGCCGCCGCCGCGGCGACCAGGCGGTAGCCGGGATCGCTGATGGCGGGCATTCCCGCGTCGGTGACCACGAGCACGTCCCTGCCCGCCGTCAGCTCGGTCACCAGCTCCGCGGCACGGCGCGCCTCGATCACGTCGTAGTACGAGACCACGCGGCCCGTCAGCCGCACGCCGAGCGCGACGGCGAGCTGGCGTACCCGGCGGGTGTCCTCGGCCGCTATGACATCGGCGTTCGCCAGCGCCTCCGCCAGCCGCGCGGGGGCATCCTCCGCCCGGCCGATGGGAACGCCGGCCAGCGTGAGGATGCCGGGCCCGCCGTTACCTGCGCGTTCCTCACCGGGTACGCGATCGGGCACAATTCTGGTCCCCACGCGCGCTTCCCTCCACATAGCATTGCGTTCGATGACCGCTACACAGGCCGGCCAGCCGGCCCAGGACCCCGACGACGGCGCCCCCGCCGGGACCTACGTCGATGGCACTGTCACGGCCGATGCCGTGCAGTCCGGCATCGCACCGCACGCCGCCGCCCAGGCCGGCGCGACCCGGCTAACTTACGACGAGGACGAGCGGCCTGGCGGCGGGACCGCCGAACGGATCGCCGCGCTGCGTGCCCGGCTGATGACGCCCATGCCCGACGACGGGCTGTGGGGCTGGATCGGCCCGCTCCTGGTAACGGCGTTCGCTGCCTTCCTGCGCTTCTACAGGCTATCGGTTCCCCATGCGGTCATCTTCGACGAGACGTACTACGCCAAGGACGCGTGGTCGATTCTCAAGCACGGGGTTGAGTGGAACATGCTCCCCAACCCCTCGAACAACTCCAACTGGCTGAACAACCTGATCATCGCCGGGCACACCAACATCTTCCAGACGTGCTCGGGCACCGGCTGCGGCGAGTACGTCGTGCAGCCGCCGCTCGGCAAGCTGCTCATAGCGGCCGGCGAGTGGCTGTTCGGCCTCACCACGCTCGGCTGGCGGGTAGCCCCGGCACTACTCGGCACGCTGGCCGTCCTCGTCATGTGCCGGGTCGCGCGGCGGCTCACCCGGTCCACGCTGCTCGGTTGCGTCGCCGGGCTGCTGCTGTCACTGGACGGGCTCGAGTTCGTGCTCAGCAGGACCGGCATCCTCGACATCTTCCTGATGTTCTTCGTTCTGGCGGCGTTCGGCGCGCTCGTCGTCGACCGGGACGTGTCGCGCGGAAGGCTCGCCGAGGCCGTGGTCCTCCAGCCGGCCGGCGACGCGGGCCCGGTGCTCGGCATCAGGAAGTGGCGCGTCGCGGCGGGCATCCTCATCGGCCTCGCCTGCGCGTGCAAGCAGTACGGCGTCTGGTACATCTTCGGCTTCGCCGCGCTGTGCATCGCCTGGGATATCGGCGCGCGCCGCACCGCCGGGCTGCGCGGCTACGTGCGCGGCGCGCTGGTACGGGACGGCAAGTGGCTGCCGCTCACCCTCGGCGTGATCCCGCTGGTCACCTACACCCTCACCTGGACGGGGTGGATGGTCACCAACACCGGGTACGACCGGGACTACGCACAGCTGAACGGGATGAACATCCCGGTCATCTCCCCGTTGTACTCGCTGTTCGTCTACCACCGGGAGATGGTCCACTTCGGCGTGGGCCTCAACGCGCCGCACCCCTACATGTCCCAGCCGTGGGACTGGTTCGTGATCACCCGGCCGGTGGCGTTCTACTGGAACAGCTACACCGACCCCGCCGGCCTGCACGCGGCCGCGGCGGGCAAGACCGGGCCGTGGGTGCAAGAGGTGCTCGCGATCGGGAACCCGGCGATCTGGTGGATGTCCCTGCCCGCGATGGCGTTCTGCCTCGGCTGGTGGCTGACCCGCAGGGACTGGCGGGCCGGGTCCGCGCTGCTGTGCATTGCCGCCGGGTGGGTGACCTGGCTGCCGTTCGTCTCCAGGACCAAGTTCTACTACTACGCGCTCGAGTTCGAGCCGTTCATGATCATCTGCCTCGTGCTGTGCCTTGGGCTGATCATCGGCCCGGCCACCGCCCTGCAGCCGCGCCGGGCGATCGGGGCGGCGGTGGCGGGCGTCTACGTGCTCGCCGTGCTCGTGGTGTTCTGGTACTTCTACCCGGTGCTCGCGGGCAAGGTCATCCCGTACTCAGACTGGCTGTCGCACATGTGGTACAGCCGCTGGATCTAGTTCCCCGGATCCCGGGGAACCTGCCTCGCGCCCCGGGCCGTTCCCGGCTTATGAGGTTTTTTTCAGGGTAGGTTAAGCCTACTCGCGAGGACGCGACATATCTTGAGGTGATCTAGGTCACACATTGGACCGTCGGAGCCCTTTCGTACGTCTATATGAGTGAGCACGGTCACAACTAACCCCCGGAGCCAGGGATGAGCCCGATGGAAGACGACGACGACAGTCGCACCCGGTTCGAGCGCGACGTCGTGCCGCAGCTCAGCCAGCTTTACCCCGCGGCGCTGCGGATGACGCGCAACCCCACCGACGCCGAGGACCTGGTTCAGGAGACGTCAGCGAAGGCGTACGCCGCCTTCCACCAGTTCCTTCCCGGGACCAACCTCCGGGCCTGGCTCAACCGCATCCTCACCACGACGTTCATCAACGTCTACCGCAAGCGGCGCCGCGAGCCGCAGCAGGCGCTCGGCAGCGACCTGCAGGAATGGCAGATGTCCGCCGACCGGCTCGCCCCGCCGGTTCCCTCCGCGGAGACCGAGGCGCTGGACCACATGACAGACTCTGACCTGCTGCGGGCGCTGCGCGGCCTGCCGAACGAGTTCCGCACCACGGTCTACCTCGCCGACATCGAGGGCTACCCGTACCGGGAGATCGCGGAGATCATGGGCACCCCGGTCGGCACGGTCATGTCCCGGCTGCACCGCGGCCGCCGCAAGATCCGCGAGCAGCTCGCGGACGCGGGCCTGTTCCCGCCCGCGCCGGCCGAGGGGCGCTGACCCGGGCCACCGGGTGGGAGCGGCGCGGTTTATGCGCCGGGCCCACCGCGGGGGGTAACGGGGGGCCGCGCAGGCCCCCCGTGATCGGGGGGCGCAGGGGGGTCGCCCCCCGGCAGGAAATCGTACTTCTGCTCCAGGTAGATCTGGTGCCATAGGGAGAAGACGAGCAGCGTCCAGACCTGGCGCCAGCGGATGTCGGGGTCGCCGGCCTGGAAGCGGCGCAGCACGTCCAGGACCGCGCGCCGGTCAAGCCACTCCTCGGTGCGCGCCTCGTGGATCACCTGCTCCGCGTAGCCGGACAGCTCACCCCGGAGCCAGGGGCCGAGCGGCACGGGAAACCCGAGCTTGCGGCGCTCTACGGCGGCGCGCGGCAGCAGCGGGCCCACCGCCTCGCGCAGCACGAACTTGGTCGTGGCCGCGGCGGTCTTCTCCGCCCTGGCCAGCCGGCCCGCCACGCTCATCACCTCGCGGTCGAGGAACGGCATGCGCAGCTCGAGGCCGTGCGCCATCGACGCCCTGTCCGCCTTGACCAGGATGTCGCCGGGCAGCCAGGTGTTGATGTCGACAAGCTGCATCGTGGCCACGTCGTCGAGCCCCGCGGCCTGCGCCTGGTCGAAGACCGGACCGGTCACGTCGTAGACGGTGCCGTCGCCGTACCTGGTCAGCGCGTCAACCTCGTCCCTGGCGAAGACGTTGGCGTTGCCGATGTACCTGGTGCGCAGCGGCGTGGCGATCCGCTCGAGCAGCCCCTTGCCGCGCTGTCCCGGCGGTATCCGGTCGGCCATCGCCTGGGCGAGCGACCGCCCCGAGCCCGGCAGCTTCGTCGCCGCCCGGACGACGCCCGGCTGGTAGTAGACGCCGTAGCCGCCGAACAACTCGTCGGCGCCCTCGCCGGACAGCACCACCTTCACGTGCCGCCGTGCCTCCCGCGCGACGAACCAGAGTCCCACGGCCGCCGCGTCGGCGAGCGGGTCGTCCAGCTGCCAGATGATCTGCGGCAGCCTGGCGGCGAACTCCTGCGGGCCGATCACGTACGGGACATTCCGCAGTCCGAGCGCCGCCGCCGTCTCCTGCGCCTCCTCGATCTCGCTGTAGCCGGGCCAGGCGAACCCGGCGGTGAACGTCAGCATGCCGGGGTTGGTCTCGGCGGCGATCGCGCAGATCGCCGCCGAGTCCACGCCGCTGGACAAGAACGCCCCCACCGGCACGTCGCTGCGCAGGTGGACGGCGACGGAGCCGCGCAGCGCGGCAAGCACGCGCTCCGGCGTCTCGGGGGAGGGTGACTTGGCCGGGCGCAGCATCGGCCGCCAGTACCGGGCCGGCCGGCCAAGCGGCGCGCCCGGCCGCACGAGGAGGCTGCAGCCGGCCGGCAGGCAGGCCACCGGCGGCGTCATCGTCGACGGCGCGGGGACGTACTGGAAAGACAGGTACCTGCGCAGCGCGTCGGGGTCGATTACCGGCACCTCGCCCGGGCCGAGCAGCGCCTTGCGCTCGGACGCGAACCGGAACTGCCTGCCGCCCTCGGCAAGCATGTAGTACAACGGCTTGGCCCCGAACGGGTCGCGGGCGCAGAACAGCTCTCCGGTCCTGGCATCCCAGATGGCGAACGCGAACATGCCGCGCAGCCTGCGCAGCGCGTCCTTGCCCTCGGCGGCGTAGGTCTCGAGCAGCACCTCGGTGTCGGAGCGCCCGCGCAGCGCGACACCGCGCGCGTGCAGCCGCTGCGCCAGCTCACCGTAGTTGTAGATCTCCCCGTTGTAGACGATCACGTACCGGCCGTCGGCGGATCGCATGGGCTGCCGCCCGGCGGCGGACGAGTCAATGACCGCCAGCCGCCGGGCACCGAGCGTAACCGGGCCGTCCGAGGCCACGTGCTCGTCGTCCGGACCCCGGTGTGCCATCTGCCGCACGGCACGGAGCACCCACTCCGCGTCCGGCATCGTCCCCCCGGCGAGCGCCAGGCACCCCGCGATCCCCGACATACCACCCCTAAGGGAGCTTCACTTGGGCTGGAACCGGATGCCGCCGTCGAACCGCACGACCTCCGCATTCATATAGTCGTTCTCGATCAGCGACCGCACCAGGTGCCCGAACTCGTCGGCCCGCCCGAGCCGCTTGGGGAACACCACCGGTGCCGCCAGCCTGGCGAGGAACTCCTGCGCGCCCGTGTCGTCGCCGGCGATGGACTTGTAGATCGGCGTGAGGATGACGCCCGGGCAGATCGTGTTGACCCGGACGCCGATGACCGACAGGTCACGGGCCGCGGGTACCGTCATCCCGATGATCCCGCCCTTGGACGCCGAGTAGGCGATCTGTCCCGTCTGGCCCTCGATCCCGGCCACCGAGGACGTGTTGATGATCACTCCGCGCTGGCCGTCCGCGTCGACCGGCTCGGTCTTCGACATCGCCGCGGCCGCGAGCCGCAGCACGTTGAAGGTGCCGGTCAGGTTGACCGCGATCACCTTGGTGAAGCCGGCCAGGTCGTGCGGCGACCCGTCACGGTTCACGGTGCGCGCGGCGAAACCAATCCCCGCGCAGTTCACGGCCACCCGCAGCGGCCGTCCCGAGGACTCGGCAGCGCCCACCGCCGCGAGCACGGCGTCGGTGTCCGTCACGTTGGTCTTGGCGAACTGCCCGCCGACCTCGTCGGCGACCCGCTTGCCCGCCTCCTCATTGAGGTCGGCGATGACCACATGTGCCCCGGCGGCGGCGAGCACGCGCGCCGTCGCCTCACCCAGGCCACTGGCGCCGCCAGTGACAATCGCGGAAGATCCATTCAGCTCCATGGCTGCGAGCATAGTGAACTCCGTTCGTCACGCCAGTCCTGGATCAGCCAACAAGCCACGGAGGTCGCGATGACAAGCGTTCATCGCCCGGCCGCCGGCCCCGCTGGCCAGCTAGGTGATAATGGCCGCGCAGCCGTTTACCCTTGGCGACAGCAGGGCCCAGGGATCAAGGAAAGGCCAACGGAGACACGCGTGAGCCATGTGCCGCCGGGCCGCGAGGACGCCCACGAGCCGCCGCGGCCCAGCCCGGCGCGAGATCAGCCGACGGTACCCGTTACCGTCCCCGACGGGCGCCGCGGGTCCGCGCGCGAGCCGGTGATCGCGGTCGACGCGATGGGCGGGGACTACGCGCCAGATGAGATCGTGGCCGGCGCGCTTGCCGCGCAGCGCGAGCACGGCGTCACCACGCTGCTCACCGGCCCGCCGGCCCGGCTGCGCCCGGTGATCGGCAGGCTCGGCGGCGGTGCCGAGCTGCGGGTGGTCCCGGCCGAGGACGTGGTGGGGATGGGCGAGGGCGCCCTGGCCGGCTTCCGCCGCCCGCGGTCGAGCATCGCCGTCGCCTGCCAGCTGGTCCGGGGTGGCCAGGCGCACGCCGTCGTCTCCGCCGGATCCACCGGCGCGATCGTGGCCAGCGCCAGGCACCGGCTGCTGCCGCTCGCCAACGTGCCCCGCCCGGGCCTGGCCGTGCTGCTGCCGACCCATCCCAAGCCGACCGTGCTGATCGACGCGGGCTCGACCGCCGACCCGAAGCCGGAGATGCTCGTCCAGTTCGGCCAGCTCGGCGTCGCCTACGCGCAGATCGCGCTCGGCATCGCGAGCCCCAAGGTCGGGCTGCTCACCATCGGCGCGGAGCCAGGCAAGGGGAACGCACTGATCAGGAAGGCGCACGAGCTGCTCGCGGCCGAGCCGCAGCACGGCGCGCTGCCGCTGAACTTCGTCGGTAACGTCGAGGGCGGCGACCTGATGGCGGGCGCGGTCGACGTGATCGTCACCGACGGCTTCACCGGCAACGTGGCGCTCAAGACGCTCGAGGGGGCGATGCGGTTCGCTGCGGGCGAGCTGCGGACCGCCCTGACCAGCTCGACGCGGGCCAGGATCGGCGCCCTGCTGCAGCGGCGCGGCCTGCGTGAGCTCGCCCACCGGCTGGAACCGGAGAGCTACGGCGGCGCGGCGCTGCTCGGGCTCGGCGGCACCGTGGTGATCGCCCACGGCGCGTCCACCGCCCGTGCCGTCACCGCGGCGTGCGCGCTCGCGGCCAACCTGACCCGGGGCGACATTACCGAGCGGATCAAGGAGCGCATCGGCACCGGCGAGCCGCGACGCGGCACCCACTTCCTCCGCCGCGACCGGGAGCGGTGACGGGGGCAGCCGGCCGCGCGCGGTCACCGGCCTAATCCGTTCGGTCGCGCGGAGGCAGGCCGATAGGCTTGTTCCATGGCAGATCCACAGCAGGTCCTCAGCGCCCGGGTGCGCGACGCCCTCGTAGCCGCCTACGGCGCGGACTACGCTGACGCGGACCCGCTGATCCGCCCGTCCGCGTTCGCGGACTTCCAGTCGAACGCCGCGCTGCCGCTCGCCAAGCGGCTCGGCCGGGCGCCGCGCGACATCGCCACCGAGATCGCCGCCCGGCTTGACGTCGCGGATATCACCGAGCCCCCCACGGTCAGCGGGCCCGGCTTCGTGAACCTCACGCTGCGGAATGACTGGATCGCGCGGGCGGCGGGCGAGATCCTCGCGGACCCGCGCCTTGGCGTGCCGGTCACCGCGGAGCCCAAGACGGTCATCGTGGAGTACTCCTCGCCGAACATCGCCAAGGAGATGCACGTCGGTCATCTCCGCTCGACGATCGTCGGTGATGCCATCGCCCGGGTGACCGATTTCACGGGCGACCACCTGATCAGGGACAACCACGTCGGAGACTGGGGCACGCCGTTCGGCATGCTGATCGAGCACCTGGTCGACGTGGGCGAGGACTCGCCGCAGGCGGCCCTGCTCCGCACCGATCCGAACGCCTTCTACCAGGCGGCGCGGGTCAAGTTCGACTCCGACCCGGTGTTCGCCGACCGGGCGCGGGAGCGGGTCGTCAAGCTGCAGTCCGGCCACGACGAGCCGACGATGGAGCTCTGGGGGGAGCTCGTCGACCTGTCCAAGGCCTACCTGCGGGACACCTATGCCCGGCTGCGGGTCACGCTGACCGATGACGACATCCGGGGCGAGTCGTTCTACCACGACATGCTGGCGGGCATCGCCGACGACCTGGTCGCCAAGGGCCTCGCCAGGATCAGCGACGGCGCGCTGTGCGCTTTTCCCGAGGGGTTCACGAGCCGGGACGGCACCGCGCTGCCGGTGATCATCAGGAAGAGCGACGGCGGCTACAACTACTCGACGAGCGACCTGGCCACCGTCAGGTACCGGGTCGACAAGGTCAACTGCGACCGGGCCGTCTACGTCGTCGGCTCGGACCAGGCGCTGCACTTCAGGATGGTGTTCGCCGTAGCGCGTGAGGCCGGCTGGCTGCCCGCGGGCGACCAGTTCGAGCACGCGCAGATCGGCATGGTCCAGGGCAAGGACGGCCACCGGCTGCGGACCAGGGCGGGCGACCTGGTGAAGCTCAACGACCTGCTCACCGAGGGAGTCGAGCGGGCGCGCGCGATCCTCGACGAGGTCGAACGGGACGACGAGGGCCTCAACCTCGACGCGATCGCGGAGGACGTCGGCATCGGCGCGATCAAGTACGCCGACCTGTCGACCGCGCGGGACAGCGCGTACATCTTCGACTGGGACCGGATGATCTCCTTCAAGGGGAACACCGGCCCCTACCTGCAGTACGCGACCACCCGGATCAGGTCGATCTTCCGCCGGGCGGGCCTGGACGAGGCGGACGCGGACGGCCCCATCCTGGTCACCGAGCCGGCTGAGCGGGAACTCGCCCGCAAGCTGCTCGAGTTCGGCGCGGTCGTCACGCAGGTCGCGGACACCGCGGAGCCGCACCGGCTGTGCGCGTACCTCTTCGAGGTCGCCAGCCTGTTCACCACGTTCTACGAGCAGTGCCCGGTGCTCAAGGCCGACGACGACGAGACACGGCAGTCCCGGCTCGCGCTCTGCTCCGCCACGCTCCGGGTCCTCACCACTGGCCTCGGCCTGCTCGGCGTTCCGCTCCCCGACCGGATGTAGGCCGCCGCTGCCCGCCGGGTCAGGGCGGTGCGGGCAGCAGCCGTAGCGCGGGCGGCACCTCAAAGGGCAGCCGCACCGGCGCCGCGGAGCGGTCGGGCAGCGCCAGGTAATCCTTAGCGGTGCCGCCGCGCCGCCGCTGCCGGGCCGCTTATGCCGCGACGGCCCGAGACGAATCGAACGACTTCGCGTACTCTCGGAAAGGACGCAAGATCTTCGGTTGCGGGCTGGCAACGCCCGCCAGATGACGTGGAGACGAACAGGTGACCGGATTGATCCTGCTGGTGGTCATCGGCGTGCTCGTCGCCTGGCTAGTGACCAGAGGCCGGCAAAAAATGAAGCTTCCGGTGACCGGCAGGCACTGGGCGTGGATCATCGTCGCCGTCGTCATAGTGCTGGCAATCGCCTACGGTGCCAGCGGTCACGTGTCGCCGCACTAGCACGCCCCTCACTGGCCCCGGGCGCGCAGCCATGGCGCGAAAGCAGCAGGTTTTCGCACATAACCCCTGGGTATAGCCCTAGTGCGATCTTGTAGGCCGGTACTTACCAGGATCTGCCAACGGACTCACGGCCTTGCACGCGATCCCGTCCCAGCACCATCCGAACGTGTGAGGCCGTGACCCCCTCCCCCGGGGGGACCGCGACTGCGCTGACGGCAGAAAACCGTGCTGCCATTACCCGCGCGGTACCGATAGCCTAGAAAGCGCCCGTTACATCCTGGCGGCAGCTTCGCCTGCCGGGGTGCCCAAGTTTCTACTGACGTGAGGTCTTGCTCGTGCCTACCGGCAAGGTCAAGTGGTATGACGCCGAAAAGGGGTTCGGCTTCCTCGCCCGCGATGACGGGGGCGAAGTCTTCGTGCATTCTTCCGCGCTGCCCGCCGGGACGGACACCCTCGGCAAGGGGCAGCGGGTTGAGTTCGGCATCGTGGAAGGACGCAAGGGGGCGCAGGCGCTGCAGGTGCGGCTGCTCGAGGCGCCGCCCAACGTTACGGCCGCCGCCGCCAAGCACGCCCGCAAGAAGCCGGACGAGATGATCCCGATCATCGAGGACCTGATGAAGCTGCTCGACGGGATCTCCGACGTCTACCGCCGCGGCAAGCACCCGGAGCAGAAGGAAGCCAAGCCGATCGCCGAACTGCTACGCGCCGTCGCCGACGACCTCGCGCCGGAAGAGCGCAGCGGCCGGCCCCGCCCGGCCAACGGGTAGGCACCTGGGCAGGCGCGGGGCCCCGCGACAAGGACACTCCCGGCAGGAGCCTCGCCAGGCAGGCAATGGTCAGCGGGCGCTCGCGGGCTGCGCGGGCGGCGGCATCCGCCGCCTGGCGGCGACGACCCGCTGCCGGCGGCGCAGCACCAGCAGCACGGCCGCGACGGCCAGGCCGCCCGCGGCGATGGCGAGGCCCGCCTGACCGTTGTCGAGCATGGACACGAGCACGCCCGCCAGGCTGCCGGCCACGTTCGCTACCTGGTTCAGCGTCTCGGAGACGGCGAATGTCGAGGACCTGATCTCGTCGCCGATCTCATGGCCGACGATCGAGTCCTGCGCCAGCTTGGCGAGGCTGGCGCAGAAGATCGCTACCGCCTCCACGATGACGGCCGCGAACAGGCCGAACTTCCAGGCGCAGAGCGCGGTGGCCACCGGAGCCACGTACAGCACCGAGAACATGATCAACTGCGGTGCCCGGCCGCGGAAGAAGGAACCGACCCCCATCGAGGCGAGGCTGCCGACCGACAGGCCCAGCGCCAGCGCGCCGAGGGCGAAGTTGTGCGACACCTCGTGATTGAAGATCGTCCCGAGGTTCACGCTGCGCAGCAGGAACGCCAGCAGGAACAGGATGTAGCCGGAGAAGGCGCGCAGCACCGCGTTGACGGTCATCGCCTCGGCGACAACGGGGCCGACGTTGGCGAGGGTGCGCCAGCGGCCACGGCCGCCCTTGGGCTGGTCGGCGGGCGGCAGCGGCAGCGTGGCGGGCGGCATGTCTGGCCGGGTGCGGGGCACTTCCGGCCGGGTCGGCGGCTCGCGGACCGGCGCGGGAGCGGCCGCGGGCACGTCGATCTGCTCGGGCAGCCGGAACGCCAGCACCATCGCCGCCAGGTAGATCAGCATGCCGACGCGCAGCGTCCATGCCGCGCTGCCGAGGAACTGGACGCCGGCCGCCAGGCCGGCCGCGGCGGTGGATGCCGCGATCGAGATAAGCCCGGACCGCGCGTTGGCGCTGACCAGGGTGATCTGGGCGGGCAGCAGGCGCGGCGTGACCGAGGCCTTGACGACGCCGCCCGCCTTCTGCAGCACCAGGACGCCGAACGCGGCGGGCAGCAGCGTCACCGAGTCGGCCACGTTCGCCGACATGGCGTAGCAGAGCAGCCCGCGGGTAAGCATCGTCCCGGCCAGCACGAACCGGCGGCCCTGCTGTATCCGGTCAAGCGCGGGCCCGATGAACGGCGCGAGCACCGCGAACGGCGCCATGGTGATGACCAGGAACAGCACCACGCGGCCGCGCGCCTGGTCCACGGACGTGCTGAAAAAGATCGTCCCGGCGAGCGCCACGGTCACGAACGCGTCGGCGGCGCCGCTGACCGCGGTCATCTCGATCAGCGTGCCGAGTCCGGTCCTGTCGGCCCCCTGCGCGCCGGTGACCCGGTGCACGAGCCGCCCGGCCCGGCGGGTGGCCTTGGAAGACGCCTGGCCGCCCGAGCGGAAGGCACGGCCCGTCGCGTGGGCAGCGTTCCCCGCGCGTCGCACCGCATCCGACATCCGCATGTTCACAGTATTCTTGGTCTGCGGCACTGCGACGAGCCCTATCGGGGAGATCCTGGCGGGCCTGCCCTCGCGGTGTGCCGCTCCGGGAGCGAGAATTGGCAGTCGTGAGCACGATCAGAAACCGCGCGAAGGAACCAGACCAGATCTGCGCGGACGCCGTTGACCTGGCCAGGCAGTCGCTGGTCGACCAGGCTGGGGTGCGTCCGGACACAATCGGCGACCACCTGGGCATCGAGCCGGTGGCCGATCGTGTCGTCACGCATTTCTTCGACTGCGCCGACCGCGCCTACGCGGGCTGGCGGTGGGCGGTCACGGTCGCGCGCGCACCGAGAGCCAAGGTCGTGACGGTGGACGAGAGCGTCCTGCTGCCCGGTCCCGGGGCGCTGCTCGCGCCGGCCTGGGTGCCCTGGCAGGATCGGCTGCTCCCGGGCGACGTGGGGATCGGCGACTTGCTGCCCGCCAGCCCGGATGACGAGCGCCTCGTCCCGTTTGTGACCCTTGACGGGGACGACGCGGTGACCGACTGGTTCCAGCCGCGGCCCGACACGGAAGACGCGGACGCGGGACCGCGCATCGCCGAGGAGGTACCTTCCCTGGCCCGCTCCCGCGTGCTCTCGGCCCTGGGCCGCGACGACACGGCGGAGCGCTGGTACGAAAGCGACCACGGGCCGCGCACCCCGCTGTCCCACGCCGCGCCGGCCAACTGCACTAGTTGCGGGTTCTTCATCCCGCTCAGCGGCAGCCTGGGCCGGCTCTTCGGCGCCTGCGGCAACGCCTTCGCGCCGGACGACGGCCGCGTGGTCTCGGCCGACCACGGGTGCGGCGCGCACTCGGAGGCCGTGCTCAGCGGCTCCACGGTGCAGGCGACCGCGCCGGTGATCGACGAGTTCGGCTACGACCTGGTGGACTTGCCGGGCGTTTCTGTCGAGGAAACCGTATTCGAGCCGCTGTCCCGGGACACGTACCCGGAGGAGAGCTGATCCTCGGCGAGCCGTGCGCGCTCCGCCGCGATCCTCGCCCGCCTGCGCTTAAGCACCGGCACGTACCAGAGCCCGAACAGGCCCATGACCACGCCGGTAAGGCACGTCCACACCCACCAGCGCACGTCCGGTGGCAGCTCGTTGCGCACGGAGAAGACGATAATCAGCGCGAGTGCCCAGCCCGTGGTGATGAGGAGGGTCACCTGGCGGTCGTCCGCCTCCCTTGGCGGCGGCGCCGGGCGCCGCTCTCCGGGGTTGACCCGCCGACTCTGGCTCACGCAACAAGGCTAGCCGACCCGCCTTATATGACCTGCCTGCGCATGATGTACTTGGGGGATGCCTGAGTCAGGTATGCAGACGGACGCGGGGCTCGCGACCGCCATGCGGATTTCGATCAGCAGGCTCGCGCGGCGGCTCCGCGTGGAGCGCCTTGGGCTCGGCGGCACCGAGACGGTCCTGTCCGACATCCAGCTCGCCGCGCTCGCGGCGCTTGAGCGCCATGAGTCGATGACCCCGGGCGAGCTCGCGGAGCATGAGAAGGTACAGCCGCCGTCTATGACCCGGGTTATCGCGGTGCTCGAGGAGCGCGGCCTGGTGCGCCGGGCGCCGCACGCGACCGACCGCAGGCAGGTAGTGCTGACCGTGACGCCGGAGGGCAGGGACCTTGTGCAGCGGGTCCGCCGCCGCCGGGAGGCCTGGCTTGCCCAGCGCCTGCAGGAGCTCACCCCCGAGGAACGCCAGGTGCTGCGCGCCGCCGCCCCCATCCTGGAGAAGATAAGCCAGTCTTAGTGGTCTTCAGCGTGAATGTGCCCAGCGTCTCGTACCTGGTCTGGCCGCCCAGGGTGCTGCGGATCAGGTAGATCTCCCTGGCCGTCCACGCGGGCCCCTGGTACCCGGACAGCTCCGCGACGATCGTGCGCACGTCCGCGGGCGTCCGGCACCGGGCGAGCGTGACGTGCGGCCGGTAGCGCCGCCCCTCGTCAGGCGGCGGGGCGCCAGCCCGCCGTGCGCCCGCCCCGACCGACATCGCCAGCTCCCCGAGCGCCTTCCTGTCGCCGGACAGCCCGCTCCACAGCACGTTCGCCCGGGCGGGGCTGGGAAACGCGCCCGCTCCCGCGAAGCTCAGGGCGAACGAGAGATGCCGCCGCGCCGCGCGCTCGAGCCGCGGCAGCAGCCCGGGCAGCCTGTCCTCGCTCACCTCGCCGAGGAAGGCCAGCGTGATATGCCACAGCTCCCGGCTTGTCCACCGCAGGTCATCGCGCCCCGTCCGCAGCGGCGCGCACGCCGCGTCCAGGTCATCCAGTGCCGCGGCGGACGGCGCGAGGCCGACGAAGAGCCGCATCAGCGCTCACCCAATAGGCTGAAGCCGTGAACAGGGTGCCCCGCTGGCTGCTGCCGACCGTGCTCGGGCTGCTCGTGCTCGTGGTGCTCATCGGCTCGCTCGTCCACTAACGCGAGCCGCTCCGCCACGTAGTCGATGCACCGGGTGAGCGCGGCCACGTCCTCGGGGTCGACCGCGGGGAACGTGCCGATCCGCAACTGGTTGCGGCCCAGCTTCCGGTAGGACTCGGTGTCCACGATCCCGTTCTCCCGCAGCACCCCCGCCACCGCGTCAGCGCTGACCGCGCCGGTGAAGTCGATGGTGCCCACCACGGGCGAGCGCATCGCCGGGTCGGACACGAACGGCGCGGCGAAGTCCGACTTCTCGGCCCAGGAGTAGAGAATGTCCGCCGAACGGGCGGTGCGTTCCCCTGCCCACGCAAGGCCTCCCTGGTCCAGCAGCCAGTCGACCTGGGTGGCCAGGAGCACGAGCGTCGCCACCGCGGGCGTGTTCAGCGTCTGGTTCTTGACCGAGTTCTCCACCGCCGCCTTGAGCGACAGGAAGTCCGGGATGTAACGGCCGCTCGCGGCGATCGCGTCGATCCGCTCGAGCGCGGCGGTCGACAGGAGCGCGAGCCAGAGGCCGCCGTCGGCGCCGAACACCTTCTGCGGCGCGAAGTAGTACACGTCGAACTCGGCCGGGTCCACCGGCAGCGCCCCCGCCGCGCTGGTCGCGTCGACGAGCACGAGCGCGCCGTCGTCCGCGCCTTCCGGCCGGCGGATGCTCGTGCACACGCCGGTGGACGTCTCGTTGTGGGTGAGCGCGTAGGCGTCCACGCCGGCCTCGGCCCGCGGTAGCGGGTGCGTGCCCGGCTCGCTCGCGATGACCGAGGGCTCCTTCAGCCAGGGGGCGCGCGCGGTCACCGCCGCGAACTTCGACGAGAACTCACCGAACGACACGTGCTGTGACCGTTCCTGGATCAGCCCGAAGGCGGCCGCATCCCAGAACGCGGTGGTCCCTCCGTTGCCAAGTGCTACCACGCTCCCGTTCGGCAGGCCGAAAAGCCCGGCCAGGCCGCTACGGATCCGCCGCACGATCTCCCGCACCGGGGACTGCCTGTGCGATGTGCCGAGCTCGGTCGCCGCCGCGAGGGCGGCGACCTGCTCCGCGCGGACCTTGGTCGGGCCGCTGCCGAACCGCCCGTCCCTGGGCTTGAGATCGCCGGGAATGATGATGCTGGTCACGAGAAGACTTTACTCGCGGGGGGGGGCGACCCCCCTGCACCCCCCGATCACGGGGGGCCTGCGCGGCCCCCCGTCGCCCCCGCGGTGAGGACGGCGCGAAGAACGCGCCGCCCTCACCCGGTGGCTGAGGTTACGGACTACAGGATTTCCGCCGCCCCCGTCACGTCCCTGATGGGGCGGGGGCCGGGGCCGATGTAGCGGGCCGCCGGGCGGACGAGGCGGCCGGTCAGCTTCTGCTCCATGATGTGGGCGGCCCAGCCCGCGGTCCTGGCGCAGGTGAACATCGACGGCGTGATGTCCGCCGGCACCTCGGCGAAGTCGAGCACGATCGCCGCCCAGAACTCGACGTTGGTCTCCAGGACCCGGTCCGGCCGGCGGGCGCGCAGCTCGGCGAGCGCGGCGTTCTCCAGCGCGAGCGCCACCTCGTACCTGGGCGCGCCGAGTTCCTTGGCGGTGCGCCGCAGCACCCGTGCCCTGGGGTCCTCCGCCCGGTACACGCGGTGACCGAAGCCCATCAGGCGGCCGCCGGAGTCGAGCACCGACCGCACGTAGCCCTCCGCGTCGCCGGCGCGCTCGACCTCATCGATCATGTGCAGCACGCGGGCGGGCGCGCCGCCGTGCAGCGGGCCGGACAGGGCGCCGATCGCGCCGGACAGCGCGGCGGCCACGTCGGCGCCGGTGGAGGCGATCACCCGCGCGGTGAACGTCGAGGCGTTCATGCCGTGCTCCGCGGCGCTCACCCAGTAGGCGTCAAGGGCCTTCACGTGCCGCGGGTCCGGCTCACCGCGCCAGCGGACGAGGAACGCCTCAGCAGCCGTCTGCGCGTTGTCCACGAGCCGCTGCGGCACCTCCGGGAGGTCCGCGCCGCGCGCCGACTGCGCGACGAACTCGAGCAGCTGCGCGCAGGCCCGGCCGACGTCCTGCCGCGCCTCTTCCGGTGAGACGTCAAGCAGCGGGCGCAGGTTCCAGCGCGCGCCGAGCGCCGCGACGCCGCTCTGCGCGTCGACCCGGACGTCGCCGGTGCGCACCGGGAGCGGCTGGTGCTCGGCGGGCGGCAGGCCGGGACTGAACGCGTTGTCCACCAGCAGTCCCCAGACGTTCCCGAAGGACACGTGGCCGACGAGCTCCTCGATGTCCACGCCCCGGTAACGGAGCGACCCGCCCTCCTTGTCCGGCTCGGCGATCTCCGTCTCGAACGCCACGACGCCTTCGAGTCCCGGCTTAAAATCAGACATTTTTTGCTCTCTTTCTTCCTCCCGGTGGGGAGGCCTTGCTCGCCCTGGTCAGGCGCATTCGCTGGCGTCCGTTGGCTGACGGCTGGCTGTCGGCTTCATTCAAACCCCGGCGGCCGTGTCCGGACAGGCCGCAGCCGTGTAAAGATTTCCATTTATGAACAGGGCGTTGACACCGGAGATGCTTGACGAGTCTCCCATCAAGCAGTTCACCCGCTGGTTCGCGGAGGCGGCCGCTGCCGGGCTGCCCGAGCCCAACGCGATGGTGCTGACAACCGTGGGCGAGGGGCCGCACGCGCGGACCGTGCTGCTGAAGGCCCATGACGACACCGGCTTCACGTTCTACACGAACAGGACGTCACGGAAGGGCCGGGACCTCGCCGCCAACCCGCGCTGCTGCGCCCTGTTCCCGTGGTACGCCATGGGCCGGCAGGTGACCGTGGAAGGGTCCGCGCGGCCGCTGTCGACCGAGGAGAGCGAGCCGTACTACCACTCACGGCCCTGGCTCTCGCAGATCGGCGCCTGGGCGTCGCGGCAGTCGACGGTGCTCGCGTCGCGCGCCGAGCTCGACGACCGCGTGGCTGAGCTGGCCGCCAGGTGGCCCGAGGGCACCGAGGTTCCCATGCCGGACTTCTGGGGCGGGTACCTGATCGTGCCGGAGCGGATCGAGTTCTGGCAGTCGCACCCGAACCGGCTCCACGACCGGCTGTGCTACCGGCGCGATGCTGGCAAGTGGGTGATCGAGCGCTGGTCGCCCTAGGGATGACGACGCGGTCCGCTTAGGTTTCTGACGGTGGTGGTGCGAGCGCGTAGCATCACTGTCGGAAGGAAGGTTTCAGTGACTGCCCATGGGCTTATCGACACCACGGAGATGTACCTCCGCACGGTGTTCGAACTTGAGGAGGAGGGGATCGTCCCGCTGCGGGCGCGGATAGCGGAGCGTCTTGCCCAGTCCGGCCCGACGGTTAGCCAGACGGTCGCCCGCATGGAGCGTGACGGCCTGCTGCACGTGGCGGGTGACAGGCAGCTGGCGCTGACGGACGCCGGCCGCGTGCTGGCGACCCGGGTGATGCGCAAGCACCGGCTAGCCGAGTGCCTGCTGGTCAGCGTCATCCAGATGCCCTGGGAAGAGGTGCACATCGAGGCGTGCCGGTGGGAGCACGTCATCTCCGAGTCCGTCGAGCGGCGGCTGTACGAGCTGCTCGGCCATCCGGAGCGCTGCCCGCACGGCAACGTCATCCCCGGCCTTGAGGAGCTGGTCACCGAGGCCGCGGTCGTGCCGGCGGCACGCGACGAGACGATGACCGACGTTACCCACGGGGCCAACGAGCCTGTGCGGGTCACTGTGACACGGATAACCGAGCAGCTTCAAAGTGATCTGGAGCTGATGCTTAAACTCAAGCAAGCGGGGATACAACCCGGACGCGAGGTGTTGCTCGGGGCGGTGGCAGGCGGAGTCCGGGTCAGCGGCGTGGACACGGCGGCCGAGGACCTGCCGGTCGACGTCGCCTCACACGTGTTCGTGTCCAGGGAATGATCAGGAGACCTGTTCGGTGACCGGAGCGTGACCATGCCGCGCTGGAGCGAGAACCCGGCAGCAGAGCTGGTGCTGCGCCAGGCCGAAATCGGCGTCATCGTCGCGGACCCAGACGGCAACGTGGTGTTCGCTAACGAGTACCTCGCCCGCCTGCTGCGCCTGGGTGAGCCGGGTTCTTCGCTGCTCGGCAAGCCGCTGAGCGGGCTCGGCCTGCTGCCGGACAGCGAGGCGGGCCGGGCGGCCGAGATAACCCGGCAGGTACTGAGCGGTGTGTCCTGGGAGGACATGTTCGCCGGCCACCGGGCCGATGGCAGCATGCTGTTCGTCAGGGAGCTCGCGGTGCCGCTCCGCGACCCGGCCGGCAAGGTCGACGGCATCGTGATGTTCGTCACCGAGGCCGGGCGGCGCGACGCGCAGCGCGAGCCGGACCGCCTGCGGCTGCTCGAGCGGATCGGGCAGCGGCTTGCGGGCTCGCTCGAGCTCGACGCCACGTTGCGTCAGGTGGCGCAGATCCTCGTCCCCCGGTTCGCCGACCACTGCTTCATCGACCTGTACAGCGGCGACAAGCTCATCCGGCGGGCCGTCGCGCACGCCGGGGACTGGGAACCGCCGCCGGGCACCTGGGCGCGGGTCGGCGAGCCGATCCGCTACCCTCCCGGGCACTTCGTGCAGCAGGCCATGTCGCGGCTGGAAACCATCGTCGTGCCCGACCTGCAGGCGGACTACTACCCGGCGCCGAGCGAGGGGTCCCTGTCCGCCGCCAACCAGGCCGGGCTCACCTCGGTGCTCGCGTCGCCGCTTTACGCCCGCGGCGAGCTGCTCGGCAGTATCTCGCTCGCCCTGTCGCGGGTCACCGACCGGCCCGACCCGCATTACGACCTGTCGGACGGCGACCTCATCGGGGCGATCGCCAGCCGGGTGGCGGTCGCGATCGACAACGCGATGCTCTTCGAGGCCGAGCAGCGGACCGCCCTGGCCTTCCAGCAGTCCCTGCTGCCCCAGTCGATACCGGAACTCGACGGACTTGAGGTCGCCTTCCGCTACGTGCCCGCCAAGCCGCTTGCGACCCAGGGGCAGGGCATCCAGACGCAAGTGGGCGGTGACTGGTACGACATCATCCCGCTCGCCGCGGGCCGGGTCGGCCTGGTGATCGGCGACGTCGAGGGCCGCGGCGCCCGTGCGGCGGCGACGATGGGCCAGCTCCGCGCCGCGCTGCGCGCCTACGCGCAGGACGAGAAGTCTCCGGCGGACATCATGCGCAAGCTGGATGAATGGGTCCGGTCCACGGCGCCTGTCGGCGCCGGCGGCGATCCCCCCACGGTGTCGTGCATCTACCTCATCTACGACGCCTGGTCCCGTTCGCTGACGTTCGCGAACGCGGGTCACGCGGCGCCCTTGATGGCCCACGGCGGCGCGGTGCGGCCGCTTGAGGTCCGGCACAAGGGCGTGCTGCTCGGCGTCCGCGGCCGTGGCATCCGCGGGCTGCCGACCTACCGCGAGCAGACCGTTGCCCTGCCGCCAGGCGCCGCGCTCGTGCTCTACACCGACGGGCTGACCGACCGGCGGACACGGGCCGACGGTAAGGGCCACTACACCGAGGCTGAGGCGGTGGACATGCTGCGCGCCGCGCTGCTGGCCGCGCCAGCGTCCGCCGACGCGCTCGCCGTGGCCGCGGAGACCGCCGTGCCCGGCGACATCGACGACGACATGGCGATCCTGGTGTTCCGCTCGTCACCCGCTGACCTCGCGTCCTTCGAGCGCTCTTTCCCGGCCGAGCCGATCATGGTCTCTGAGGCGCGGCGGGTCGCGTCCGCCACGTTCGCGGCCTGGAACATGGACCCCGACCAGGCCGACCTCGCCCTGCTGCTCGTCTCGGAGGTGGTGACCAACGCGGTGCTGCACGCGTCGGTGACGCCGAGCCCGGCCGGCCGCCGCTTCGACCTGGAACTAGACCCGCTCGCGGACACGCCGGCCCCGGGGGTCGCCGTCGGTGCCCTCACCCCGGCCGGCGGCTTCCCGATGGTCTCGCACCACAGCCCCGTCTACCGGCCGCGTGAGTTCGGCCTCCGCCTGCGGCGCGGCGCGGGGTCGGTCTGGGTCGAGGTCTCCGACCCGGACCTCAGGCTCCCCCGGCTGCGCACGGCGCGGGCCACCGACGAGGGCGGCCGGGGGCTCTACCTGGTCGAGCAACTGGCCACCCGCTGGGGCTCCCGCCCCACCCCGGAGGGCAAGACGGTCTGGTTCGAGATCCCGCTGGACGGCCAGAGCCGCTAGCCCGCTAGCCCAGCTGGCCGGGGTGCGGTGCGCTGTTGCGCAGCCGGGAGCCGCTGAACAGGACGGTCGAGCTTGCCACCCGCCGCCAGAACGGCCAGATCGACGGCGTTATCCGCAGTTCGATGCCGGCGTCCGCGTGCCGGCCAAGCAGATCGCCGACGATCACCCGCTCGGTCGCGTCCACCGCCTCATCGGCTACCCAGTAGCCGCCGACCGCCTCGTGAGGCCGGAAGGCCGCGGCAGGCAGCCGGTACGCGTACAGGCGGCATTCCCGCAGGCGCCCGAGCCAGCCCGCCTCCATGACATGGACCCGGCCCGCGGCGCTCTGCCCGAAGAAGCGCTCCGTGTCCTCCGGCGTGGTGGCCGGCCCCGGCCAGATGCATCCCCGCGGGCAGTCCCGCGGGAACCAGAACAGCGGCGCGTGCCGTGTGTCCACCGCCCACACCAGCGGCCGTGCCCCGGAGCTGCCCGCGGGCGCGCGCGGCAGGAAGCGGCCGAGCGCCGGATCCTCGCTGTAATGCCATAGCGCGAACGCGCCTTCACCCGCGTACGACGGCGCGGGCGCGCGGGCGAGCAGGTGCACCGGATAGTCCCCGTTCACCCCGCCGAGTCTCCCACGCAAGCCGCCCGGCTGCGGGCCCTTCGCGGCCAGAACCAGTGCCCACGCGCCCGCCTCAGCACACCACGCGTCTCGTTCGCCAAACCTGCCACAGCACGAAAAGATCGGGGGTGCTTTGCCATCCGAATTCGGGCTCCAACTACCCCGATTCTCATAACGGCCTCGCGGCCGTCCCGGAAACGTTATACAGTCAATAACATTAGCGTCACCGACCCCAAGAGCATCAGCGCCACGGGTCAAGACCATGATCATGAAGGCTTATTAGTGCTCCAGCACCAAAAACCCTTCATGACACCGAAACTCTTCATGGGAACCTTGCTGCCAGGGCGGATGAGGCAAATAACGAGTAACTCACAGATCTCGGCCTCCCTCTCTGAGAATCCCTTGGCTCAAACGTCACCCCTAATAAGGCCGCCGCCCGTCGCCTGCGGCGGCAAAGACCTGAAAATTACTCTCTTGTCGTCGCCTGGCCGGTAAACCAGGTAGCTATATTCCCGGTGAGTGAACTAATCGCGGGCGCTCCAGGCGGGTACTACCGCATATCATCCGCCCAGGGTTCCGGCCGCGTACGGTGCTCGGGTCCTCGGCCCGGAGTTGCTCCCGCCCGGCTAGTCCGGGTCACGCCAAACCGGCTAGAGGTCGTGCTGGCGTTCCAGGTAGTTCATCGCCGCCCAGCCGAGGGGCACGGGAAGCCAGAAGGTCAGCAGGCGGAACAGCAGGACCGCGCTGACCGCGATGGCGCCGTGCACGCCCGCGGCGGTCAGTCCCGCGGTCAGCGCGGCCTCCACCGCGCCGAGTCCGCCCGGGGTCGGGATGATCGAGCCGATCGCGCTGCCGGTCAGGTACACGAAACCGATCTTCGCGATGGGCACGGAACCGCCGAAGGCGGCGACGCAGGCGCTCAGGCACAGGATGTAGGTGAGGCTGAGCAGCAGCACGCCGCCGATCCCCTCGGCGAGCTTGCGCGGCTGCTGCGCGACCTCAAGCAGCCGCGGCAGCACCTGGCCGAAGGTCGGTGACAGGCGCGCCCGTACCAGGCGGCGCCCGGCGGGGAGGGCGAGCACCACGCCGGCCAGCACGACCAGGCCCGCCACGACGAAGTAGGCCCAGGTCGGCGGCCTGATCGCGCTCTTGGTGCTGGTTCCCGCGATCGCGGCGAACATCGTCAGCAACAAGATGTGCAGGACGAAGGCAACCACCTGGGACACGCCGACGCTGGCCACCGCGACCGCCGCGGGAATCCGCCTGCGCTGCAGGTAGCGCACGTTCAGTGCTGCCCCGCCGACCGCGGCAGGGGTCACGAGCGTGACGAACGAGCTGGCCAGCTGGACGAAGAGGGTGCGGAGAAAGCTGAGCCGCTCGGCGACGAAGCCGGAAATCGACAGCGCGGCGCCCGCGTAGGTGGCGGCGGACAGCGCGAGCGCCACCAGTGCCCAGCGCCAGTCCGCCGACCGCAGCAGGTGCCCGAAACTGGCCTGGGCGAGCTCGCCGGCCAGCAGGTAGACCGCGGCGACGGTGGCCACGAGCGTCAGCAGGGTGCGCGCCCTGATCCGCTCCAGCTGCACCGGCATGACCTCGCCCTCAGGCACCGCCTCAAGCAGCGTCTTGCGGACCGCGGGCAGCACGTCGCGGCGGCGGCGCAGCGCGTGCCTGGTGGAGCGGACCAGGACGACCGGCTGCAGCAGCGGCAGCACGGTCAGCAGTTCCTCCGCGTTCACCTTCTCGATCGCGAGCGCCGCCGATTTCTCCGGCCCGACGTAAAGCGCTAGCTCGACGATGAGCTGGGCAAGGTCAAGTCGCACCTGCAGATCGCTCGCCGCGACGTCGCCGTCGCCCGGGTCGAGCAGCATGACCCGGTCATCTGGCGTGAACATGATGCGGTCGGCGGTGAGCGCACGGTGGGTCACGTGGTTACCGTGCAGCAAGGTCACTGTGTCCCAGATGCGCCCGAGCTCCTCGTCGGTGCACCCGGGATTGGTGCCGGCGAGGGTGATGCCGTCGCAGTGCTCGTAGGCGAGCACCGCGGCGTCCGCGCCGACCCGGATCACCGTGCGCAGCCGGGGAGTGGGCACGCCCGCGTCCCTGGCCGCGTAGGAGAGCAGCGCCCGCCGCTCGACCGTGCGGTCGAGCGACAGCGGCGCGGTGCGCGCCACCTGCCCGGGCACCCGGATCCACCGGTACAGCCGGTAGAACGTGCCCGCCGCCTGCTGGTCCCTGTCGAAGACCACCACGTCGAGCGGGCCGCCGTCCTGCGTCGTCACCGCGTAGAAGCGGGATCCGGCCGCGCTCGCCCGGGACTGGCTCATCCGCCTGATCGCGGTGACCGGCAGGCCCCCGCTGGCCAGGGCGGTGGCGATGGCCAGCGCCGTGGGACGCTGCGAGGCCGAGCCCGCGGCGTACCTGACGGCCAGGCCGATGGCCCGGCCGGCCAGCAGCGTGATGAGGATCGACAGGCCGGTCGTGTGCAGCGCCGCCAGTTGCACGACGGCGTACACGCCGACCGCGAGCCCCAGCGCGTTCCGCCAGCCCGGCCGCCCGGTCAGCCCGATGATGGTCGCGTAAGCGACCAGCCCCGCCAGGTAGGGGTCGAGGGCATTGACCTGGGTGACACCCGGGTGGGACATGATGATCGCGTAGTAGAGCCGGCTGCCGGCCGGCCGCAGCAGGGCGATGTTGACCACCTGGGCGGCGGCGCCGGCCACCAGGCCGGTAAGCACCGCCTCGATGAGGCGGCGCGCCTGGCGCCGGATGAGCTGGCTGACCGCAAGGCCGAGCGGCAGGATGAACAGCGCGAAGAGCGCGATCGGCGGGACCACGGTGAGCAGGGCATCCGGCAGCTTCTTGCTCGCGTCCACGATGGTGGTCTCCACCCCGGTCGTGGCCGCGCTCGCCGCGACAGCGGCCACGGCGAGCACGACAATCCACGCGCAGGACACAACGCAGCGCAGGCCGTCAATGGGCTTGCGGATACGGCGCTCCAGCCGGTCTTCGACGTGGATCACGGGTGGCGTCACAGGACGATCGTTTCACCTGCTCGCCGCGGAGGCGAAGCACGTACCCGTTCGTGATCATCCGCGAAGCCTAGGCCCCGTAGCCGGCGGCCTTCAGCACCTCGACGCGGACGATGACGCGGACCGCTCCCGGCTTGTCCTCGCCGGGGTCCTTGCCGTCGTACTTCCATGACAGGCCGGTGTCGAAGGCGCGGCCGACGTCCGGCGTCATCGACGCGCGGCCGCGAAGTTCCACGTAGTTTTCCGGGTCGGCGGACTCGATCACGGTGACGCTCACCCGGGGGTCACGCAGCATGTTCCGGTGCTTGAGGCGGCCTTCGACCGTGGAGAACAGCACATCGTCGCCGTCGCGGCCGATCCACATCACCGACGTCTGCGGGCTGCCGTCGGCGTTGACGGTGGCGAGCACCGCGTAATTCCGCCCGTCGATCAGCCTGATCGCGGATTCAGAGAGCCGGATTCCCATCCCGGCACGCTAGCACGCGGCCGCTGGCCGACGGCGACGGCCGACGGCGACGGGCGTCAAAGCTTCCGCGGACGCGAAATGGCCCGGATCGTGACGATCCGGGCCATTTCACAGCGTTGCCGCGCGATGGACTTAGAAGTCCATGTCACCGCCGCCGGGGCCAGCGGGGGCAGCCGGGGTCTTCTCCGGCTTCTCCGCGATGACGGCCTCGGTGGTGAGGAACAGCGCCGCGATGGACGCCGCGTTCTGCAGCGCCGAGCGGGTGACCTTGGCGGGGTCGATGATGCCGGCCTTCAGCATGTCGACGTACTCGCCGGTCGCCGCGTTCAGGCCCTCGCCCGCGGGGAGGGTCTTGATCTTCTCGACCACGACGCCGCCCTCAAGGCCGGCGTTGACCGCGATCTGCTTGAGCGGCTCCTCGACGGCGCGGCGCACGATCTGCGCGCCGGTCGCCTCGTCGCCCGACAGGTCGAGCTTGTCGAACGCGGTGCGGGCCGCCTGGATCAGCGCGACGCCGCCACCGGGGACGACGCCCTCCTCGACCGCGGCCTTGGCGTTGCGCACCGCGTCCTCGATGCGGTGCTTGCGCTCCTTGAGCTCGACCTCGGTCGCCGCGCCCGCCTTGATGACCGCGACGCCGCCGGCCAGCTTGGCCAGCCGCTCCTGCAGCTTCTCGCGGTCGTAGTCGGAGTCGGTGTTGTCGATCTCGGTGCGGATCTGGTTGACGCGGCCCGCGATCTGGTCCGCGTCGCCGGCGCCGTCGACGATGGTGGTCTCGTCCTTGGTCACGACGACCTTGCGGGCCCGGCCGAGCACGTTGGTGTCGACGGAGTCCAGCTTGAGGCCGACCTCTTCGCTGATGACCTGGCCGCCGGTCAGGATCGCGATGTCGCCGAGCATGGCCTTGCGACGGTCGCCGAAGCCGGGGGCCTTGACCGCGACTGAGCGGAACAGGCCGCGCATCTTGTTGACCACCAGGGTGGCGAGGGCCTCGCCCTCCACGTCCTCGGCGATGATCATCAGCGGCTTGCCGGACTGCACGACCTTGTCGAGCAGCGGCAGCAGGTCCTTGTTGGCCGAGATCTTGGAGTTGACGACGAGGATGTACGGGTCCTCGAGGACGGCCTCGAGCCGCTCCGGGTCGGTGACGAAGTACGGCGCGATGTAGCCCTTGTCGAAGCGCATGCCCTCGGTGAGCTCAAGCTCGAGCCCGAAGGTGTTGCTCTCCTCGACGGTGATGACGCCTTCCTTGCCGACCTTGTCCATCGCCTCGGCGATCATCTCGCCGATGGCGGTGTCGCCGGCCGAGATGGACGCGGTGGAGGCGATCTGCTCCTTGGTCTCCACGTCCTTGGCGAGCTTGGACAGCTCCTCGCTCACCCGCTCGACGGCCGCCTCGATGCCGCGCTTGAGCGACATCGGGTTGGCGCCGGCGGCGACGTTCCGCAGGCCCTCGCGCACCAGCGCCTGGGCCAGCACGGTCGCCGTCGTCGTGCCGTCGCCGGCCACGTCGTCGGTCTTCTTCGCTACTTCCTTGACCAGCTCGGCACCGATCTTCTCCCACGGGTCCTCGAGCTCGATCTCCTTGGCGATGGACACGCCATCGTTGGTGATCGTGGGG
>DASWAE010000096.1:0-77958 GCA_036391275.1 Trebonia sp. | reverse complement strand
GCCCCTGCCGCCCCGTCGCCCCTGCTGCCCTTAACCCTGTCGCAGCTCAGGCGGCTTGGATTTGTTGCTCTGTAATGGTGTAATCAATTCATGGCAGTAGGTGATCCGCTTGATGAGTACTCACGGGTGGTGGTCAGCGTGGCCGAGCGGCTTACGCCCAAGGTCGCCAGCCTGCGGGTGCCCCAGGCGCGGACGGCGGGGCGCGGGACGGGGGAGAGCCTCGGGTCGGCGGTGGTGTTCACCGCCGACGGGTTCCTGCTCACCAACGCGCACGTGGTGGGTCGCGCGACGGGCGGTACCGCGACCTTCTCCGACGGCACCACGGCCGCGTTCCAGGTGGTGGGCGCGGATTCGCTGTCCGACCTGGCGGTGCTCCGCGCGACCGGCGCGACGCCAGCGCCCGCCGAACTCGGTGAGGCGGACGGGCTGCGGGTCGGGCAGCTTGTCGTCGCCGTCGGCAACCCCCTGGGGCTGGCGGGCTCGGTCACCGCGGGCGTGGTGAGCGCCCTCGGCAGGTCGCTGCCGGTGGGCGACCACGGCCTGATCGAGGATGTCATCCAGACCGACGCGGCGCTCAATCCAGGTAACTCCGGCGGCGCGCTCGCCGACGCCCAGGCCCGGGTGGTCGGCATCAACACGGCGGTGGCCGGAGCCGGGCTCGGGCTCGCCGTCCCGGTGAACGCGACGACGCGGCGGATCGTGTCGACCCTGATGCGCGACGGGCGGGTGCGCCGCGCCTACCTCGGCGTGGTGGTCGTGCCCGCGCCGGTGGCGCCAGTGTGGCGGCCCAAACTCGGCGGCCGCGCCACCGGCCTGCGCGTCGCGTCGGTGGTGTCCGGCGGCCCGGCGGACCGGGCCGGGCTCCGCGCGGGCGACCTGCTCCTCACCGCCGGCGGCCACGAGGTGGCGACCGCCCAGGACCTGCAGCGCCTCATGTTCGCCGAGGCGATCGGCCGCCCCCTGCCCGTCACGGTGATGCGCAACGGCGCCCTGGTAGACGTCATCGCCGAGCCAACCGAACTAGTAGCCGCCTTACTACCACCGCTGCTACCTCCTTCGGTACTTGGCAGTCCGTCCCGACCTCTGGCCCCCTCGCCTCCCATGCCCGGCCCCTCGGGCACCCGGCACGTTGCCTCGCCGACAGCCCGTCACCCTTGCATCGGCCCGCATAGCCGGATTTCTGGGTAATATGCCCCAACTGCCACGGGGGTTTGGCAGCTCAGAGCATGATCATGAATGCTTTTTCGTGTTATAGCGCGTAAAACCCTTCCCAACAATAAAAAGATTCATGATCATAGCGCTGCCATTGGCAACGTGGACACATCTGGTGTCTCAGCAACCTTCGCGGTCACCAGTTCCTCTTGAACAACCGCGCTGCCGGGGCAGTCCTCGCCCGTTCCCGGCAGGTCCGGCCCGCACGCGGCGCGTCCGGCCGGGAGGCTAACCGCGCGGGCGCGTAGCCGGCCGGATCGGCGAGGAAGCGGTCGACATCGCCGCGGCTGGTGAGGTGGACGAAAGTCAAGTGGGCGTTGCCTGGGTCGGCCGCGGCGGCACCGTACTGGGCGCGGTACCTGGCGTGGTTGTGCCAGGCCCACGAGATGACGGACCTCTCCGGGTCCAGGCTCAGGAAATTGGCCAGCGGTTCCCTGTTGCCGTTCCACAGTTCACGCTTGGTCACGGCGCGGCGCACGGTCCGCCCGATCACCTGCCGCATCACGGTCCGCTTGGGCGGGTCAAGCCAGATTACGGTGTCGGCTCGTGCCCAGATGATCGGCTGCACCCGGCTGCTGTAGTTGCCGTCGATAACCCAGCCGTCCTCAGCGGCCCATGCCGCGACGACCTTCTGGAACTCATCAAGGGGAAGCGGCTCCCAGCGGGGCTGGTGGAAGACGCCGTCCAGTTCCAGGTGCGGTACGCCAAGCACGGCGGCCAGTTCCCTGGCCAGCGTTGACTTGCCGGAACCTGAGTTGCCGACTACGGAGACGCGCCGCACGAACGCGGACCATAGCACGGGGCCGTACGCCGTTACCACCAGGTTTTCCCCAGCCATGCCGGGTGGCGCGGGGCGGAAGTTTGCCAGGCCGGTCGCGAAACCGCAACTGGTTGTCCACAGGCCGCGGACAATTCGGACGCGATATCCACAGGCGGTGGATTGCCGGGGCGGCAACCTGGTGCCGCCCGGCACCGTGAAGGTACGCCCTGCGGTGAGCGCCGTGGAGCAGCGGAGGCGGCAGGGCCGCCGCATTTGATGAGCTAAGGAAGGAGCTGGCTGGAATGAGCCAGGAGAATCAGATCACGCTGCGCGGCTTCGTGACGGCGGAGCCCAAGTTCAAGCACACCGCGCTGACGGCGACGCCGCTCGCCGAGATCAGGGTGGGCTCCACCCCGCGGCGGCTTGACCGCGAGACGGGGGAGTGGCGGGAGTTGCCGACCACCTATTACACAGTGAAGTGCTGGCGACGACTTGCCATCAATGCCGCGAGCTCGCTGCACAAAGGTGACATGGTCCTGGTGCGCGGGAGATTCTCCGTGCACAACTGGGTCGACAACGAGCAGCGGCCAAGGGTGACGATTGAGATCGAGGCGGACTCGCTCGGGCATGACCTTACCTACGGCTGGTCGCACTTCTTGCGGGGCTCGCACCCGAGCGGCCGGGCCGGCGTCAACGCCGGTGAAGCGGCGCGGCAGGACATCGGCGAGTCGGACGCGGATTACGGGGCCGGTGACGGTCACGAGGAGTATCCTTCGGACGGTGACTGGGACGAGTCACTGCGCGCCGTGGTCGCTACGGAAAGTCAGCCAGACCCCGCCCATGAGGGAGACCAGGCGCCCGCCGCACCGGTCACGGTCGGTGAGGATGAACTCGGCGAGCCGGGGGACGTGTCGGTCGCGTCCGGCCTGACGAGCGGCCTCAACCTGCCGGAGACGGACGCGGTGCCGTTCTGACCGGTAATACCGTTGGTGACCAACCGTAACGTCAGCATCGGATGCCGTGCGTCGCCATCCTCACGCCTCGTGGCTAAAAGAGGGGCATGCGGCATCCGATGAAACAGCGGCCAACCTGAGAATTCCGTGCACGCCCGAAACATTTTGCAATTATTGTGTTACCTAGAGTGACTTACCAGCGCTGGGCCACCGCGCATCGTGGAAGTCGTTCACCCCCCTGACCCCCCGGCGCGGCTTCCTGGGGCGGCCGGCAGCGCACTACCGAGAGCGAACGGCCTGTTGCGTCTAGGACGCAGGAGAAAGTCGGGTATCCGGAGACGCTATGACTTCACTGCGATAGCAAGCCAGTAAACGTTCCGTTGAATGCGGTAAATATTTGTAAACGCGCAGCGCGGCTAGCAGCGCCGGCGGCCTCGTCACCGCCCAAGGCCGGCCAGTTTCTCAGGTTTCCGAAATATTAAACCAGAATGAAAGAGAACGGGGCGGGCAACACCATTTACCGCGCCGCCGCCGCTGTGGCGCCTCGCCGGAGACGGGCGAGCACCGCGGCTGACCGCCGGGCCGCCCTGGCGTGTCATGATCGGGCGAGGAAGGGGGCACCCGTGCGGTACCTGATCGTGGCCGAGGCCTACCGGGACCTGGAGCAAGTCAGCAGCCGGCTGGCGCTGACGGAGCGGCTGGCCGCGCTCCTGGCGCAGACCCCGGCCGAGCTCTTGCCCACGGTGTGCTACCTGTGCCAGGGGCTGATCGCGCCGGAGTTCGCCGGGGTGGACCTTGGCCTGGCGGAGAAACTCGCCATCCGTTCGGTGGCCACCGTGGCCGGCACCGGCGCGGCGCGGGTCGCCGCCCTGGTGCGGGAGGCGGGCGACCTGGGCCAGGCCGCCGAGCGGCTGCTGACCGGGCCCGGGCCCGGGGCCGAGGCCGGGGCCGGGGCCGGAGCCGCGGGCCAGGCGGCCGCCCTGGAGGTCGCGGACGTGGTGCGCACGCTGCGGGAGATCGCCGTCGCCGAGGGCGCCGGATCGCAGGGCCGCAAGCTCGAGCTGCTGGCCGGGCTGCTCGCCCGGGCGACCCCGCTGGAGGCCCGCTACCTGCTGCGCCTGGTGACCAGGAACCTGCGCCTCGGCATCGGCACGCCGACCATCCTGGACGCGCTCGCCCAGGTGCACGCGGGCGGCAAGGCGGCCCGGCCGGTGCTCGAGCGCGGCTACAACATCTGCTGCGACCTCGGCAAGGTCGCCGCCACCCTGGTGCGCGGCGGGCTGCCCGCGGTGGAGCGGCTGCGGGTCCAGCCGGGAAACCCGGTGCGGGTCATGCTGGCCCAGCGGCTGGCCGACGCTGCGGAGATCCTGGCCCGGCTGGGCGGTGGCTGCGCGGCCGAGTACAAGTACGACGGGATCCGGGTGCAGGCGCACCGCACCGCCGACGGAACGATCGAGCTGTTCACCCGGCGGCTCGAGGAGATATCCGCGCAGTTCCCCGACGTCGTCGAGCTGCTGGCGGCGGGGCTCGGCCCGACCGAGGCGATCATCGAGGGAGAGGTCGTCGCGTACGACGCCGCCGCGGGCGAGCTGCGGCCGTTCGGCGAGGTCATGCTGCGGCGCCGGAAGCACGGCATCGACCAGGCCGTCCGGGACGTGCCGGTGGGCCTGTTCTGCTTCGAGCTGCTGTACGCCGACGGCCAGGACCTGACCATGCTGCCTTACCCGCGACGGCGCGCCGCGCTCGAGGCGGCCCTCACCTTGTCCCCGCGGCTGCGGCTCACCACCGCGGCGGAGGTAGCGGACCCGGCCGCGCTTGACGCCTTGTTCGCGCAGGCGGTCACCGACGGGTGCGAGGGCCTGGTGTGCAAGTCCACCGGCCCGGACTCGGGCTACCAGGCCGGGGCGCGCGGCTGGCAGTGGATCAAGCTCAAGCGCGACTACCGCACCGAGCTGTCCGACACCGCCGACCTGGTCGTCGTCGGCGCGTTCGCCGGCCGCGGCCGCCGTACCGGCGGCTACGGCGCGGTGCTGCTTGCCGCGTACGACGCCGACGCCGACACCTTCCGCGCCGTGACGAAGTGCGGCGCGGGGTTCTCCGACGCCGACCTGGCCGCCCTGCCCGCCCGCCTGGCGCCCCTGCTGAGCCCGGGCCGGCCCGCCCGGGTGGACGCCCGCCAGCAACCGGACGTCTGGTTCGAGCCGGGCGTGGTGCTGGAAATCCTCAGCGCTGAGCTGACTCTGTCGCCGAATTACACCGCCGCCTGGGGGCAGATCCAGGACGACGCCGGGCTGGCCATGCGCTTCCCCCGGTTCACCGGACGCTGGCGCGACGACAAGGCTGCGGAAGACGCCACCACGACCCGCGAGCTGGCCGAGCTGTTCCTCACCGCCCGGCGCACTCCGGTCGGCGACTAGAGCAACGTGGTCGACCGCGCCCGCGGCTGCTAGCGGTCGCCGGGCCGCCCGCCGGCGCAGCGCCCGGGCGCGCTGGCAACGCTCGGCGTTGTCGCACGTATGCTGACAGGTGGAAGAAGCGCAGCCCATGTTCGAGTCGGGACGGTGATTAGACCTGTCGCACTGCTTGAATACGGTGCCGCTGCGCTCGACCGCCAGAGCCGTGAAGTGCAGCCTTCCCTGACTTTTCTATGACTGGGACGTGGGTCGCAGGCCGCTGACCTGCGACAAAAGCTAGGATACGATAAATGCCCGAGTTCATTTACAGCCTGCGCGCCGTCCGTAAGGCGCACGGTGACAAGGTCGTCCTCGACAACGTCACCCTGAGCTTCCTGCCCGGCGCGAAGATCGGTGTCGTCGGCCCGAACGGCACCGGCAAGTCGACGCTGCTCAAGATCATGGCCGGGATGGAGCAGGTCTCCAACGGCGAGGCCCGCCTGATGCCAGGCTTCACCGTCGGCATCCTCTCCCAGGAGCCGAAGCTCAGCGAGGACAAGACCGTCCTCGGCAACGTGGAGGAAGGCGTCGCCGAGACGAAGAAGCTGCTCGACGAGTACAACGAGGTCGCCGCGAAGATGGCGGAAGACTACTCGGACGAGCTCATGGAGCAGATGAGCAAGCTCACCGAGCAGATCGAGCACAAGGACGCCTGGGACCTGGACAGCCAGCTCGAGCAGGCGATGGACGCCCTGCGCTGCCCGCCGCCGGACGCCGACGTCAAGACGCTCTCCGGTGGCGAGCGCAGGCGCGTAGCCCTGTGCAAGCTGCTGCTGCAGCAGCCCGACCTGCTGCTGCTCGACGAGCCCACCAACCACCTCGACGCGGAGAGCGTGCTGTGGCTTGAGCAGCACCTGGAGAAGTACGCCGGCACGGTGGTCGCGGTCACCCACGACCGGTACTTCATGGAGAACGTCGCGCAGTGGATCCTCGAGCTCGACCGCGGCCACGCCTATCCCTACGAGGGCAACTACTCCACTTACCTGGAGACGAAGGCCAGCCGCATCAAGGTCGAGGGCGCCAAGGACGCCAAGATGCGCAAGCGCCTCGATGAGGAGCTCGAGTGGGTAAGGTCGAGTGCCCGCGCCCGCCAGACCAAGTCCAGGGCGCGGCTTGACCGGTACGAGGAGATGGCCGCCGAGGCGGACAAGAACAGGAAGCTTGACTTCGAGGAGATCCAGATCCCGCCGGGCCCGCGCCTGGGCAACACGGTGGTCGAGGTCGAGCACCTCACCAAGGGCTTCGACGACCGCGTGCTCTACGACGACCTGTCCTTCACCTTGCCAAGGAACGGCATCGTCGGCGTCATCGGCCCGAACGGCGTCGGCAAGACCACGCTGTTCAAGATGATCACCGGCGAGGAGAAGCCGGACGGGGGCAACATCCGCGTCGGCGACACAGTCACGATCTCCTACTCCGACCAGAACCGCGCCGGGCTCGACCCGGACAAGAACGTCTGGCAGGCCATCTCCGACGGCGAGACGTTCATCCACGTCGGCAACGTGGAGATCCCCAGCCGCGCCTACGTGGCCGCGTTCGGTTTCAAGGGATCTGACCAGCAGAAGCCGGCCGGCGTCATGTCCGGAGGCGAGCGCAACCGGATGAACCTCGCGCTCACCCTCAAGCAGGGCGGCAACCTGCTGCTGCTCGACGAGCCCACCAACGACCTGGACGTGGAGACGCTGACCAGCCTGGAGAACGCGCTGCTCGAGTTCCCCGGCTGCGCCGTGATCACCAGCCACGACCGCTGGTTCCTGGACCGGATCGCCACGCACATCCTGGCCTGGGAGGGTGGCGCGAACTGGTTCTGGTTCGAGGGCAACTTCGAGTCCTACGAGAAGAACAAGGTCGAGCGCCTCGGCGCCGAGGCCGCCCGCCCGCACCGCGTCACCTACCGCAAGCTCACCCGCGGCTAGGCCGCGGCTAGCTCAGGTATCCTCTGCCATCTCACCGAACGGTGGCGTGTTTCACCCGTCCCCTACGCCTGCGCCGGCCGCGGCTTGCGCGCCCGGAACAGCAGCCGGTCGCTGACCTCGAACATGATCTCGCCGAAGCCGGCCGTCTGCAGCCGGGTGAGGAACGCGGCGGGCTCGACCGGGTTGTAGGTGTCGCCCTCATGGGCCCGGTGCAGCCCGTCGCTCGCCAGGCTGTCGGAGCCGATGAGCGTCCCGCCGGGCCGCAGCGCGCGGAACGCCCCGGCGAGGATCGCGTCCTGCATGGCGCGCGTCGGCACGTGGTGCAGCATGGTGAACATGCCGACGGTGTCGAAGGACTCATCGGGATAGGGGAGCGCGCTGGCGTCCCCGGCGACCGCCTCCACGTTCGTCCCCGCGAACCGCTCAGCAAGCGCGGCGGCCGCCTCGGGCTCGAGTTCGATGGCGACAAGGCGCTTGACCCGGTGCCGCAGCCACTCCGTCGACGCCCCCGGCCCCGGCCCGATCTCCAGCAGGTCGTCGCCGAGTTCGACGCCGCGCGTGACAACGGGCAGGACCTCCTCGTGCAGGTATGCCGCCCACTCGGGCGTACGCAACAGCTCATGCCATTTGTTCACGGCACCAGACGTTACGGGCCGCGACGGCGCGTTCCCTAGAGCGTAGGCTGCCATGCTGTGTCGCGAATCAGCCAACCTCGGGACAGCTTCCCTCAGGCCGGCCAGCCTCAGGCCAGCCAGCCCGACGGCTTCTTCGTCGTCACCTTCCCGATGTCGCCAAGCACCCTGTTCGACTGGCACGTGCACGACGACCATCAGCTGGCCTGGGCGTCCGCGGGCACGCTCACCGTGCTCACCGAGGGCGCGACCTGGGTGCTGCCGCCGACCCGCGCGCTGTGGATCCCGGCCGGGCTGCCGCACGAGACCGGAGCGGCCGGCCGGGCGACGATGCGCAGCGTGTACGTTCCGCCCGCCCTCTCGCCGGTGGAGTGGACGGCACCGACCGTCGTTACGGCAAGCCCGCTGCTCGCTGAGCTGATCACCTACCTGGGCGGCGAGCTCACCGCAGCCGCCAGAGCGCACGCCGAGGCGCTGCTCAGCGACCTGCTGACCCCCATCCCGGTGACCGCGTTCAACGTGCCGCTGCCCGACGACCAGCTCGCCGGGCCGGTGGCCCGCGCCCTGCGTGACGACCCGTCCGACCAGCGGACCCTCGCCGACTGGGGCCGGACGGTGGGCGCCAGTGAGCGCACCCTGGCGCGCGCGTTCGTGGCAGGCACTGGCATGCCCTTCGGCCACTGGCGCACCTTGCTCCGCATCCAGGCGGCGCTCCCGCTGCTGGCCGGCGGTGATCCGGTCAGCCGGGTCGCCCGCCGCGTCGGCTACGAGACACCGAGCGCCTTCGTCGCTGCCTTCCGCCGGGAAACCGGGATCACGCCAGCGGCCTACTTCGGCAAGGGCTGAGATGGCCGGCGTGCGGGCTAGGCCGGCGTGATGCCGAGGTCTCCCCGGCCGCCGGCGCTCGGCGCGTTCTCCGGCACGACGTTGACCAGCGAGTGCGCGGCCGTCACCAGGTAGTCCCAGAGCTGCGCGTCGAGCGCGTCCGGCAGCGACAGCTCGTCGAGCGCCGTCCGCATGTGCTTGAGCCACCGGTCGCGCTCGGTCTCGCCGATGTGGAACCGGACGTGCCGCATCCGCAGCCGCGGATGACCGCGCAGCTGGTTGTAGGTGTCCGGGCCGCCCCAGTACTGGATGAGGAACAGCCGCAGGTGCTCCTCGGCCGGCCCCAGGTCCTGCGTCGGGTAGACGCGCCGCAGCACCGGGTCGGCCGCGACCTCCTGGTAGAACCGGCGCACCAGTGTGGTGAAGGTCTCCTCGCCGCCGACCGCTTGGTAGAACGTGACGGGCTGACCGCCTTGTTCGCTCATGAGGACACCTCGCTGGCGCTCGGAGTCCGCATTCGCGGACGCACTGTACTTACCGATTCGCTCGCAAGCTCGCTCATGACTCCTCAATCACTCCCTGGTCAGCCTAACCGCCATCTTCGACTCCCCGGCCGGGGGAGGCATGATGCCGGCCTCCTTCAGCGCGCGCTTGATCCGGGCGCGCATCTCCCGCTCGACCTCCCACTGGCGCAGCGGCGCGGTCTTCACCACCATCCGCATGGTCACCAGGTCCTTCGAGATCTCCTGGGCGCCCCACACCTCGGGGGCCTCGAGCATGACCACCCGCCAGGCGGACTCGTTCCACATCCCGGTCCCCGTCCGCGCGAACAGCTCCCTGATCGTCGCGAGGTCGGCGTCGAACGGCACCGGGAAGTCGATCACCGCCCGCGCCCAGCCCTGGGACTCGTTGCCGACCGTGTCGATGGTGCCGTTGCGGATATGCCAGACGACGCCGTTCACGTCGCGCATCCGGGTGACCCGCAGGGTCACGTTCTCCACCGTCCCGGTGGCAGCCCCGACGGTGATCACGTCGCCGACCCCGTACTGGTCCTCGACCAGCATGAAGATACCGGACAGGTAGTCCTTCACCAGGCTCTGCGCGCCGAAGCCGATCGCCACGCCGACCACGCCCGCGCTGGCGAGCAGCGGCGCCAGGTTGATGCCGAGGTCGCCGAGGATGACGAACCCGGCGATGGCGAAGATCGTCACCGACGCGGCGCTGCGCAAGATCGCGCCAAGCGCCTGCACCCGCTGCTTACGGCGCTCGTCGACCAGCGCCGCCTCCGCCTGCGCGGACGCCGCGTCGACCGCGCCCTGGCTGGCCCCCTCGGCCGCGGCGACCTCGGCGAGGCTGGCGCCCGGGCCGCCGGGCGCGATTTCCCGCACTGCCTCCGCCCGCGCGTCCGCCGCATCGTCCGCGATCGCGTCATCGGTCGGGCTGCGCCGCCGCCGCACCAGCCGCCGGGAGACCCGCCCGGCGGTCCTGGCCGGCACCAGCCGGGCGGTGGCCATGCCGTTGCGCAGCGGCAGCAGCGACTGCGACGCCCGGGAGGTGAGCCGGTTGATCAGCCGGTGCACCAGCCACTGGATGACCAGCGCGAGCAGCACGACGAACAGCACCTGAAGCAGCAAGTGCACCGGCCCCGCGAAGAACTCCTTGGTGAGCGTGGCCGCCTGCTGGTTGTGCGTAAGGTTCCAGACCAGCCGGCAGGAGATGCCGGGCTGCGGACCGCAGCTGCCGATCAGTGTGGCCGGGGCATGACCCGCACCGAATATCGACAGCCGGACAAGCCCGTGCACGCCGAACCTCCTTCACCAAGCGCTCAATATCTCGTCTTCCGCGAGGATAGGCGGGCCGCGGCCCCGCGGCAGCTCATCCGGTGATGCGCCGGCTCGCACAGAAGCTATGGACAGTGAAACTACAGATTTGCTGCAAGGTACGCGGCCGACTCCGGGTGCGAGCCGCGAAATCGTGAAAAGACAGTTAATCCCCGGAGGGACGACCCCCCGTACCCCCCGGGGGGCGCCCGATGGCTTCGCCATCGTATCGGGCGCGCGCGGGCAGCCCCGTCTCCCGGGCCACGAAGGCCAGGCAGTCCCCGGTCAGCGCGGCGGACAGTGACACCGCGCGCTGCGAGTGACCTACCTCCCCTTCCGCGCGCAGCAGCACTGGCCGCTCCGACGCGGTCGCGTGCTGCAGCGCGGCGCACATCTTGTAGCCGTGCAGCGGGTCAACCCGCGTGTCGTTGGTGAACACGGTGAACAGCACCGCGGGGTACGCCGCGCCGACCCGCACGCGGTGGTAAGGCGAGTAGCCGAGCAGCCAGCCCAGTTCCTCCGGCTTGGCCGCCGACCCGTACTCCACGTTCCACGTCTCGCCGATCTTGAAGCGCTCGTACCGCACCATGTCGAGCAGCGGCGCGGAGCACACCGCCGCGGCGAACAGCTCGGGCCGCTGCGTGACGGCGGCACCGACCAGCAGCCCGCCGTTGGACCCGCCCCACACCGCGAGCCGGGACGGCGCGGTGATGCCCTCCGCGATCAGGTACTCGGCGGCCGCGTGGAAGTCGTCGAACACGTTCTGCTTGCGGCCGAGCATCCCGGCGCGGTGCCACTCCTCGCCCTCCTCGCTGCCGCCGCGCAGCCCGGCGACCGCGTACCCGCCGCCCGCTTCGACCCAGGCGAGGATGCTCGCCGAGTACCCGGGGGTCATGCTGATGTCGAACCCCCCGTAGCCGTAGAGGATGCAGGACCTTTCTTCCGAACGGGCGCTTGTTTCACCCGCCGGCTCGATGATCACCATCCGGACCGGGGTGCCGTCCGCGGAGTAGTACGTGACCTGCGACGCGGTCACCGCGGGCGGGCGATCCGCTGCGCCGGGCGACGCCGCCCAGGTGCTGACCGCGTCCGCGCTGGCGTCGTAGCGCAGCACCACCGGGGCGGTGGTGTAGTCCGTGTAGCCGAACCACGCCTCGTGACCGCCCTCGGGCCGCTCGCCGATCCCGCCGACGGTGCCGATGCCGGGCAGCTCGAGCGCGGAGATGAGCTCCCCGGTGGCCAGGTCGTGCACGCTGACCTCGCTGACCGCGTGC
Source organism: Trebonia sp. (assembly GCA_036391275.1). Classification (GTDB taxonomy): domain Bacteria; phylum Actinomycetota; class Actinomycetes; order Streptosporangiales; family Streptosporangiaceae; genus Trebonia. Next base: position 66,113 of record DASWAE010000096.1, on the reverse strand, counting down.
CGGGTGCGGGACAGCACGAGCACCGGGCGGGACAGCTCGCCCCCGTCGAGGATCGCGTAGTCGCGCAGCACGGCCGACGGGTCCTCGCCGACCAGGTCCCGCCAGCCGTCCGGCCCCGGCGCGGCGGGGTCGGCGACGCAGAGCCGGCCGCGCGGCGCGTCCAGGTCGGTGAGCACGTACAGGCGGCCGTCCCGCCCTACCCAAGGCGACGCCATCGCGTCGAGCCCGGTCATGAGCGGGACGAACGCCGGCGCCGCGGGATCGGACGCGGTCAGGTCGGCGATCCAGATGTCCTCCCTGGGCGCGGTACCGACCGACGCGGAGAGAATGAGCCAGCGGCCGTCCCGGCTGACGCTGACGCCGTAGTAGGTCATCTTGTCCCGCCCCGCGCCGAACACCTCGGCGTCCGCCTCCGGCGGCGTCCCCACCACGTGCAGGTACACCCGCCGGTGGTACTGCGATTCCCCGGCGGGCACCGCCTCGGGCGGCAGCCGCCGCGTGTAGTAGAACGCCTTGCCGCCGGGCAGCCAGGCCACCCCGGAGTACCGGCACCGGTCGATCGGCCCGTCGACGAGCGTCCCGGTGGCGACATCCATCACCCGCAGCAGCGCCTCCTCGTCCCCGCCGTGCGAGAGCTGGTAGGCGAGCAGCCGTCCCTCCTTGTCCGGCGACCAGGCGTCGAGCGTCGTGCGCCCCGTCGGGTCGACCGCCACCGGGTCGATCAGCGCCCGCTCCGTGCCGCCGGCCCCCGGCTCCGCGCCGCCGGCCCCCGGCTCCGTGCCGCCGGCCCCGGGCTCCGTGCCGCCGGCCCCCGGCTCCGCGCCGTCGCCGGCCGCGCCCGGCACCGCGGGGTCCTCCTGCCCCGCGACGTAGAGCACGGCGTGCTCCTGGTCCGGGTCGCGCCGCGTGTAGAACCGGGTCGTCCCGCGCCACACCGGGATGCCGACCGACCCGACGCGCAGCAGCTCGCGCACCCGCGCCGTGAACTCCTCCCGGCGCGGCAGGCCGTCGTGGTAGCCGGCCCACAGCTCTTCCTCGGCGGCGAGCCATTGCCGGGTTTCCGCCGATCCGGCGTCCTCCAGCCAGCGGTAGGGATCGGCGACCTGGTGACCGAAGAGGTCCTCAACTAGGTCAAGCCGGCGCGCGGCGGGATAGCCGCCGGGAAGCGAAGCCATACCCGAACCTTAACCGCAGCTCGTTACGAGCCATTAACCAAGAATCCACTGATCGCCTTGTAACCTATAAGGGTTGGCGGAGGCACGTGGCTTCGGTCACGCCGGGACAGCCGGTCTCGGCGGTGTGAGCGGCGCCTCACAGACGGTACCTGCGGAGGTTGCCGTGCGACGTGTGCTGCTGCTCAACGTCACCTACGAGCCACTGACCACCGTCGGTCTCCGGCGGGCAGTCTGCCTGGTCCTCGGCGACAAGGCAGAGATCGTTCATCACGACACCGGGGGAAGGCTCCTCCACGCCGCCACCGTCACGGTGGCCACCCCGTCCGTCATCAGGCTCTGCCGCTACGTGCGCATCCCCCAGCGCAACCGGGTCCCGCTGACCAGGGCGGCGCTGATGCGCCGGGACAACTACAAGTGCGCCTACTGCGGCCGGCACGGCGAGACGATCGACCACGTGATCCCGCGGAGCCGGGGTGGCCAGCACACCTGGGAGAACTGCGTCGCCGCCTGCCAGATGTGCAACCACCGCAAGGCCGACCGCCTGCTAACCGAGCTCGGCTGGACCCTCCCCGTTGCCCCCGCCGTGCCCAGGGGAGCGCACTGGCGGCTCATCGGCGCCCAGTTTGACGGCGACCCGCAATGGGAGGCCTACCTCGGCATGACCGCGGCCTGATCCGCGCCGCCGCCGTCCTGCGCCGCCGGGCGGGCCACCACCAGGAAAGACCGCACGCGCCCGTGGGCGCACCTGCTGCCGCCGCCGCCGCGGACCCCGGGTGTCCCCGGATGCGGTCAGGCGTGCCGCTGCCCGGTGACGTCGTAGAGGTGGTGCACCGGGTCGTGCATGTAGTACCGGGCGAACGTCTCCACCGTGAACGAGGCGCCGTCGCTGCGGCGCCCGGGCCGGGCCCACTGCTCGCCCGCCACGGCGGCGAAGCGGGACGCCACCGTCTCGGCCGCCGCGATGAGCTCGGCCGTGACGGTCGCGGGGTCCTGGGTGTGGTAGCGGTCGGCGAGCGCGGTCTCGTCCTGGTCCCAGTTCGGGTACAGCGGGTCGTCTTCCGTCAGCATCAGGATAAGCCGGTAGTCATACAGCCGGTGCACGTCGCGCACGTGGCAGCCGTACTCGAGCGCCGACCACTTGTCCGGCCGCGGCCGCCGCGTCGCGCCGGGCGCGGCGAGCTGCGCCGGCCAGGCCGCCGCGTTAGCCAGGATCAGCGCGGGTACCTCCTCCCGCGCGAACGAGCTGCTGTCAAAACCGCACTCCGGGCATGGCCGCCGCAGCACCCACGTCCAGTCTTTCCCGTCAGGAACAATCGTCACGGCTCAACCCTAGTGCCGCCCGGTTGGCGGCGGCCCGCCGGGCGATCCGGTGCCGCGCCCGTCATGGTGGATCATCGGGAGCACCCGGGCCCTCCTAACGATCCACTACCTTGCCCAGCTACCCGGGCGGGTCAGCGTCCCCAGTGGCGGCGCAGGTGCGGGACAAGGTCCTCGGGGCGCTCTTCGGGGAAGAAGAGCCTCGCCCCGTCGACCTCGATGACCTCCCGCGCCCCGGGGATCAGGTCGCGCAGGTAGTACGCCCACTTGAGCTCGAACGCCGCCTCGCCCGTGCCCCAGACCAGCAGGGTGGGCGCGTTGAGCGCGCGCAGCGGGCCGGCCGCCGCGTCCATCTCCGCGGGGTCGAGGGCGGCGATCAGCCGCTCGAAGTCGCGCGCCCGCTCGATGGTGCCCGCGATCGGCGTGAAGTAGGCCCGCCACACCTCCTCGGGCACGCGCTCGGGGTGCTCGTAGCCGGCGGCGGCGGGGCTCTGCCGCCATGCCCCGATGTCCGTGGCGAGGGTGGTCAGCAGCTCTGCCAGCTGCCCGTGCCGTGCCGCCTCAACGACGGGTGCGAACTCCGGCGGCGGGAAGTTGCCCTCGCAGTCGCAGTTGGTGAGGACGAGCGAGCGGATCCGGTCCGGCCGCCGCGCGGCCAGTAGCTGGGCGACGGCGCCCCCGGTGTCGTTGCCGATCAGGTCCACCTGGGTGAGCCCGAGGCCGTCGCACAGGTCCGCGACCACCTGGGTCAGCGCGGTGGCGGACAGGTCGTCGCGGGCGGGCGTGCCGCCGTGCAGCGGCAGGTCGATCGCGATGCAGCGGGTGGTGTCGCGCAGTTCGTCGATGACGTGCCGCCACAGCAGGCTGCTCGTGCCGATGCCGTGCACGAACAGCGCCGCCGGGCCGTCGCCCAGCTCGGTGTAGGCGATGTCGCCCGCCGGGGTGCGCAGCGTCCGGCGGTGCGCGAGGAACGTGCTTGCGTCCATGGAAGCCTCCATTACATACCGACTGTCGGTTTATAAAATACATACCGACTATCGGTCTGTCAACGGAGAAGGGTGCCGCGGCTGACACGTGCGGGTAGGCGGAGCTTGCCCGGCACGCGAGCACGCGCGGCGCCCGCGGTCGGGAAGAGCGGCGGGGCAGCCCAGGCCGGGCAGCGCGGCCGCGGGCGGGAAACCCATATGCGCGGGAAGAGGAGCGGCAGCAGGTACAAATGAGTTCCATGACCGAGCAGCAAGACGGCGGCGGCAAGCGGGCGGCCCAGGGCCGCGCCACCCGCGGCCAGCTCGTCGAGGTGGCCACCAGGCTCTTCGCCGAGCACGGGTACGAGGGCACCTCGATCGAGGCGGTCCTGTCGGCCGCCGGGGTCAGCCGCGGCGCGCTCTACCACCACTTCGCGGGCAAGGAAGCCCTGTTCGAGGCGGTGGTCTTCGCCGTGTCCGAGCGGGTCACCGCGCAGCTCGCGGAGACCGTCCGCGACTGCCCCGACCCGGTCGCCGCGCTGCACACCGCCGCCCAGGCCTGGGTCGGCCTGGCGGGCGACCCGGTCATCCGGCGGGTGGTGCTGGTGGACGCGCCGTCCGTGCTCGGCTGGGAACGCTGGCGGACCATGGACGAGGGGCGCACGCTCGGGGCCATGCGGGCCATGCTCCGGACGGTAAGCGACAGCGGCCGCCTTCCGGCGGAGCTCGTCGACCCGTTCGCGCACATGATCCTGGCTGCCCTCGACGAGATCACCCTGGTCATCGCCCGCGCCCCGGACTCGGCGGCGGCGGTGGCGGAAGGCCGCACGGCGGTCGAGGAACTGCTAACCCGCCTGCTGCGCCCCTAGCCGAGTCATCACACGGGCGGCCGCAGGCCGCGAGGCGGAGTGATTCCACGGGCGGCCGCGGGCCGCGAGGGCGAGGCATTGCACGGGCGGCCGCGGACTGCCAGGCGCGAATGCCGGGAAACGCCCCGCGCCGACATCCACAGCACCGCCGACCTCAAAGGCACCAGCGCCGCAGCTCAAGGCATGATCATGAAGGGTTGTGCGTGCTATGACGCCTAAAACGCTTCATAACACCAAAATCCTTCATGAAAACGTCCCATAAGGACGGACGAGGCAAATAACAAGCGGCTCAGCGCTCACGCCGGCCCCTGTGTCCCCTCTGGGGATGCTGGCCGCCGCCAGCGCTCGCCATCCGGCCGTGGCCGGGCGCCGCGGATCATGTGGTCGATTACTTAGAGTGCCTACTGGATGAGCGCAAGAGGAAAATGAGGGCTTCCCAGGCTCTTTTCAAGCCATTGGGCTGATGTTATAAACAAAGTGCGCGCATGCTGTAATCTATCGGACACCTGGAGTAATACGTGCGTTCCTCGCGCATGCTCGCCATCGGCGTTACCGCCCTGACCCTTGGGGTCGCCGCCACGATCGCGGGGGCGGCAATCCCCGCGGAAGCCGCCTCGACCGTCCGTTTCGTCGCCCTCGGTGACTCCTATTCGTCTGGGGTCGGCGCGGGCGGCACGAGCGGGCCCTGCGGCCAGAGCCCCAATGCCTTCCCGAAGCTGTGGGCGGTGGCCAACTCGGTCGCGTCCTTCACCTTCGCCGCCTGTTCCGGTGCGCGGACAGGCGACGTCATGAGCAGCCAGCTGTCATCGCTCAGTACCGCCACCACGCTGGTCAGCATCACCATCGGCGGTAACGACGCGGGTTTCCCGTCGATCATGGAAACCTGCGTGCTCAAGTCAACAAGCTCCTGCGAGAACGCCGTCGCCGCGGGTGAGAAGTACGCCGCAGGCACGCTGCCTGGCCTGCTTGACGCGACGCTGGCGCGCATTCGCGCGCACGCGCCGAACGCGAAGGTCATCGTCGTCGGCTATCCCGATTTCTACGACCTCAGCGCCTGGTTCTGCATCGGCCTGTCGGGCGCCGACCATCGGGCGCTCGACGCCGGCATCAACGAACTCGACGGCGTGATCGCGGCCGCCGCGGCGCGCAACGGTGACGCCTTCGCCGACGTGCGCGCTCAGTTCTCCGGCCACGAGCTGTGCGACGGCGCCCACTGGCTCACCTCCGTCACCCTGCCCATCGGCAACTCCTACCACCCGACCTCGGCCGGCCAGAAGAACGGTTACCTCCCGGTCTTCAGCGCCGCGGCCGCGCGGGCCGGGCAGTAAGGACCCGGCGAGCCGCTCCAGCCGGACGGCCTCCGTGGGCAGCGTGTTGGGATCGGCCAGCCGCAGGCGGATCGCGGTGTGCCGCCATGACTCCTCCACCGGCCCGGCGGCGCGGACGAACGAGCGGGTGAAGGCCCCCTGGAAGGCCCGCATGACCGCGACCTGGACACGCGGAGCTGGGGGGACCTCGGAGTAACCGACGATCACCCACGTCAGGGCGACGTCAACGATCGCGGGTCCGTAGCTCGCGCCCTCCCAGTCGATGATCACCGGTCCCGTCCCGGTCAGGATCACGTTCTGCGGGTGCAGGTCCGTGTGCAGCAGCACGTGATCGTCGTCCGGCCGTCCTGCGCCGAAGGGGGACCGCAGGGCGAGCCCGGCCAGGCCGGAGGCCGGCACCTGGTGGACGAGATCGTGCAGCCGGGCAAGCAGCCGGGCATGCGACCGGAAGGTCCACGGCCGGCGGCCGACCGCGTCAAGCATGGTCGGGCCGACGGCGCGCTCCATCACGATGTCGGCCCCGGAGACGTCGAAGACCTCGGGCACCGGGACGCCGCACGCCCGGGCGTGCGCCATCACCTGGGCTTCCGCGGCTACCCGGCTGGTGTCCCGCCCGTCGCGGTACCGCCGCAGCACCCGCCCGTCGCCGACGTCATACACATCCGCGTTACGCCCCGACCCGACGAGCGTCCCCGGCACCTTGACGGCCATGCTCCCGAGTTTGTCACCGCGGTCACCCGTCCGCCATAGGCCACGTCGCCCCGCGCCCCGTTGGCGGGGCGCCTCCGCGCAGCCCCGCCAACGGCCACGTTCCGGTCAACCGCCGTGGACGACCACGCCCCGGATGTTCTTGCCCGCCACCAGGTCCGCGTAGCCCTGGTTGACCTGGTCCAGGGTGTACTGCTTGGTGATCAGCTCGTCCAGCTTGAGCGTGCCGGCCTGGTAGAGGTCGAGCATCTTGAGTATGTCGCGCTGGGGGTTGCCCGAGCCGAACAAGCTGCCCTTGATCGTCTTCTCGAACAGCGTCAGCACTCCGCCCGACACGTGCACCGTCAGCTTGGCGGGATTGGCGAGCCCGGTGACGACCACCACGCCGCCCTTGCCGACCACGTCGAACGCGGACGAGATGACGTCCTCGTCCACGACGCCCACCGTCACCAGCGCCTGGTCCGCGCCCTGGCCGCGCGTCAGCTGCACCACGGCCTCCTGTGCCTCGGCGGCCGAAGAGAACGCGTGCGTCGCGCCGAACTCCAGCGCCTTCGACCGCTTGAACTCCAGCGGGTCGACGACGACCACGTTCTTCGCCCCGGCGTGCCTGGCGCCCTGGACCGCGTTGATGCCGATGCCGCCGATGCCGTAGATGACGACGGTGTCCCCGGCCCGCACGTCGCCCGCGTACACCGCCGTGCCCCAGCCGGTCGGCACGCCGCACCCGACGAGCACCGCGGTCTCGAGCGGCAGCGACTCGTCGACCTTGACCACCGAGTGCTGGGAGATCGTGGAGTACTCGGCGAACGTGCCGAGCATGCACATCTGCCCGTAGTCGGTACCGCCGGAGTGGAAGCGGAAGCTCCCGTCGGGGAACGACCCGTACAGGATCGTGGCGCCCAGGTCGCACAGGCTCTGGTGCCCGGTCGCGCAGTAGCGGCACACGCCGCAGTTGGGGATGAACGAGCACACGACATGGTCACCTGGCGCCACCTTCGTCACGCCGGGCCCGACCTCCTCGATGATCCCGGCGCCCTCGTGCCCGCCGACGATCGGGAACCGTGGCACCAGGTCACCGTCGGTCAGGTGCAGGTCGGAGTGGCACAGCCCGGCGGCGACGTACCGGATGAGCACCTCACCCGGGCCGGGACCGTCCAGGTCGAGCTCGGTGATCTCGAACGGGGCCTTGACGTCATGCAGTACCGCAGCCTTGACCTTCATGTGGCCGGACCTCCTCGCATCCCAGACAGTTCTCCCGCCGATTGTTCCTACCCGCCGGTCATCCGGCTGTCTCAAATTGAGACGAGAAAGCCGGCTGGCCCGGCGCGGCGTACGGAGGCCGATACCGCTCGCCGCACGCGGAGGGGTAACGTTCAGACATGACCACCACCACGGCCCCCTTTGGCCGGCTGATGACGGCCATGATCACTCCGATGACCTCGGACGGCGCGGTCGACTACGAAGGCGCGGCCCGGCTGGCCGCCTACCTCGTGGACGACATGCGCAGCGAGGGACTGGTCGTCAACGGCACCACCGGTGAGGCGCCGACGACGACCGACGAGGAGAAAGCCCGCCTGGTCAAGGTGGTGCGGGAGACGGTGGGCGACCGGGCGAAGGTGGTCGCCGGAGTCGGTACCAACATCACCGCGCACAGCGTCGAGCTCGCCCGGCAGGCCGAGAAGGCGGGCGCGCACGGCCTGCTCATCGTCACGCCCTACTACAACAAGCCCGCCCAGGACGCGCTGGCGGCGCACTTCGCCGCGATCGCCGACGCGACGGGCCTGCCCGCCATCATCTACGACATCCCGGGCAGGACCGGGACCGCGGTGGCGAGCGACACCCTCATCCGGCTGGCGGACCACCCGCGGATCGTCGCCGTCAAGGACGCCAAGGGCGACCTCGCGGCGAGCTCGCACGTCCTCGCGCACACCGACCTCGCCTACTACTCGGGCGACGACCCGATGAACCTGCCGCTGTGGTCGGTGGGCGGCGTCGGCTGCATCAGCGTGACCGCCCACGTCGTCGGCGACCGCATCGCAGCCATGCTCGAGGCGTTCACCAGCGGGCGCAACGCCGAGGCGGCCAAGCTGCACCGGTCCATGCTCCCGGTCAACGTGGGCCTGTTCCGCAACCAGGCGGCGGTGCTGACCAAGGCGGCGCTCGAACTCCTCGGCCTGCCGGGCGGCGGAGTCCGCGGACCGCTGCTGCCCGCGAGCGACGCGGAACGGCGAAGACTGGCCGAAGACCTCACCGCGGGCGGGGTCAAGCTCCAGGAGAACTTCGCCAGCGGGGCAGCCCTGTGAGCCACCCGCACCCGGACCTGGCCCCGCCGCCGGCCCTGCCGAGCAACGGCCTGCGCGTCGTCGCGCTCGGCGGGCTCGGCGAGATCGGCCGGAACATGACCGTCTTCGAGTACCTCGGGCGGCTGCTGATCGTCGACTGCGGCGTCCTCTTCCCCGAGTCGGACCAGCCCGGCGTCGACCTGATCCTGCCGGACTTCCGCTTCCTGGAGGACCGGCTCGACGACGTCGAGGCGCTGGTGCTGACGCACGCGCACGAGGACCACATCGGGGCGGTGCCCTACCTGCTGCGCGAGCGCCGGGACATCCGGCTCGTCGGGTCCAAGCTGACGCTGGCCCTGGTGAAGTCGAAGCTCCAGGAGCACCGCCTGACCCCCGAGGTAACGGAGGTCAAAGAGGGAACCACGCATGCGTTCGGTCCCTTTGACCTCGAGTTCTTCGCGGTGAACCACTCGATCCCGGACGCGATGGCGGTGGCGATCAAGACCCCGGCCGGCACCGTGCTGCACACCGGCGACTTCAAGATGGACCAGCTGCCGCTCGACGGGCGGCTCACCGACCTGGCCGGGTTCGCGCGGCTCGGCGCAGAGGGCATCGACCTGCTGCTCGCCGACTCGACCAACGCCGAGGTGCCCGGCATCGTCCGGTCCGAGCGGGACATCGCGCCTGTGCTCGACGAGGTGTTCTCCAACGCCGGCCAGCGCATCATCGTGGCCTGCTTCGCCTCGCACGTGCACCGGGTGCAGCAGGTGCTCGACACCGCGGCGCGGCACCGCCGGAAGGTCGCGTTCGTCGGCCGGTCCATGGTGCGCAACATGGGCGTCGCCCGTGACCTCGGCTACCTGCACGTGCCCGGCGGGCTGATCATCGACCTGCGCGACGCCGAGGAGATGCCGCCGAGCGAGGTCGTGCTGATCTCCACCGGGTCGCAGGGCGAGCCGATGTCCGCGCTGTCGCGGATGGCTGGCCGCGACCACCCCATCCGCATCGCCGCGGGCGACACGGTGATCCTGGCGTCGTCCCTCATCCCCGGCAACGAGACGGCCGTCTACCGCGTGATCAACGGCCTGACCAGGCTCGGGGCGCGGGTGGTGCACAAGGAGTCGTCCCTGGTGCACGTGAGCGGCCATGCCCCGGCGGGCGAGCTGCTCTACCTGCTCAACCTGGTCAAGCCGCGCAACTTCATGCCGGTGCACGGCGAGTGGCGGCACCTGCGCGCGCACGCGGAACTGGCCAGGCTCACCGGGGTGCCGACGGACCGGATCGTGATCGCCGAGGACGGCGTCGTCGTCGACCTGGTGGACGGCAAGGCGGGCATCAGCGGCGCGGTCGACTGCGGCTACATCTACGTGGACGGGCTCACCGTCGGGGAGGTGACCGAGTCCCAGCTCAAGGACCGGCGCATCCTCGGCGACGAGGGCTTCATCTCGGTGATCATGGTCCTCGACTCATCCAGCGGCAAGATCGTCGGCGGCCCGGAGATCCACACCCGCGGCTCGGGCATCGACGACGCCGCGTTCTCCCACGACGTGCTGCCCAAGCTGGTGGACGCGCTTGAGCGGGCCGCGAACGAGGGCGTCACCGACACGCACGCGCTGCGCCAGCTGTCCCGCCGCGTCATCGGCAAGTGGGTGTCGGACAACTACCGCCGCCGCCCGATGATCATCCCGGTGGTCGTCGAGGTCTGAAACCGCAAGGTCAAGATCAAGATCATCCCGAACGAGGGCGGGCCGCGCCCGTCCTGCCGTCTTGCCCCGCCGACGGCTCAGCTGGCCAGCAGCGCGGTGATCCTGGACCAGGCGTCGGCGCGCGCCCGCTCGCTGTAGGCGGGCGTGCCGGGCCAGAAGAACGCGTGCGCGACACCCGGGTAGCTCACCACCTCGTGGTCGGTGCCCGTGGCCGCGAGCGCGCCGCGGATCTGGCCGACCTGCGCGGCGTCGATCAGCGTGTCCGCCTCGCCGACCAGGTAAAGCAGCCGGCCGGTGATTCCCGGGGTCAGCTCGAGGGTGGGAGTCGGCTGGCTCATCGGGATGTCCGTGACCGGCAGCCAGCCGCCGTACAGGACCGCCGTCCGGCTGACCGGGAGCCGGCAGGCCGCCAGGTAGCTCAGGTGGCCGCCCGCGCTGAAGCCGATCATCGCGACCCGGTCGATGCCCGGCTGCGCGGTCAGCCAGCCGATGGCCGCCGCGGCGTCGTCAAGCGCCTGCTGCCGGGTGAGCCGGCCCAGGTAGCCGAAGCCCTCCGCGCGGCCGGCGTCGTCCCGCTCCAGCCACCGGCCTGGCGGGGCGGCCCGGTGGTAGAACTCGGGCGCGATCGCCAGGTGGCCCATGGCGGCCAGGTCGTCGGCGACGCCGCGGATGCCGGGGTTCACCGCGAACAACTCGTGCGCGACGATCACCCCAGTCGGCGCCTGCACGGCTACGCCGGCCGGGGCCTGCCCAGGTGCCGGCCGGGCGCAGTAAGCGTGCATGGTGGTGCCGTCTTGGACGGCGATCTCTATGGTTTCGCTCATCGTGGTGGTCATGCCTTCAGCCTGCAGGCGCCCGGCTCAGCCAGCCAGGGCAGGTCTTTGCTGGTAATGCCATGAGTAGGCTAGAGGCGTGGCAGGTGCCGGAGATCCCCGGGCGCTGGGGCAGTTGCTGCGGTCGCGCCGCGAGCGGCTCGCGCCGCCTGACGTCGGCCTGCCTCCGGGCGGCGGGCGGCGGCGCACCCCCGGCCTGCGCCGCGAAGAGGTCGCGCTGCTGGCGAACCTGTCCGTCACCTATTACACGTTCCTTGAGCAGGGCCGCGCGGTGCAGCCGTCGCCCCAGGTGCTCGACGCGCTGGCGGCGGCGCTGCGCATGTCACCCGCCGAGCGCCGCTACCTGGCGGTGCTCGCCTACGGGCCTGCCGGGTCACCCGACCCGGGCGGCTGGCCCGCGATCGCCGCTATGCCGGGCGGCGGGACGCCGGCCGAGCGCGTCGACCCGGCCGTCGTCGACCTGGTGCAGCGGCTTGAGCCCTTCCCTACCCTGGTCAAGGGGCGCCGCTGGGACGTGCTCGCCGCCAATCCGGCGGTGCGGGAGCTGTTCACCGACTGGGAGGCCCAACCCGCGGGCGAGCGCAACCTGGTGCGCTGGATGTTCACCACGGACCGCGCCCGCGAGGTCTACCTGGAATGGGAGCCGGAGGCCAGGGCGATGCTTGGCCGGTTCCGGCTCGCCGCCGCGCGGCACCCGGACGACCCCGGGTTCGCGGACCTGATCGCCGCGCTGCATCGCGAGAGCGAGCGGGTCAGGGACTGGTGGCCGCGTCACGACGTGCGGGCCGTGGGCAACGGTACGAAGAAGCTGCGCCATCCCCGGCTCGGCCCGGTCGAGTACGCGCACGTGGTGCTGCAGGTCGCCGACAACCCGGAGCAGACCCTCGTCACTTACTCCCCGGCCGGCACCGTCCGCTGATCAACCCGGCGGCCGCGGAAGTAGCCTGGCCGCCAGCCATATAGCTGGGCAATTTGTTAGTGGTGTTATTTACTGGAACTAAAGCAACGTTTCGGGCTCGCGCCGGAAGGAGCCTCGTTCGTCCCGGCCGGGTCTACCAGGCGGGCGCGCCGAAGACCCCGCGGTACTTGGGCCGCGGCCGCTGCGCCTTACCTGCCTTCTTGCCGCTGGCCTGGTGCTCGTGCAGGACCTCGGCCGCGTGCCTGGCGATCTCGGCCAGTTCGGCCTGCAGCTTCCTGACCTCGCGGGCACCCCAGATGGGCGAGTTGAAGCGATGGTGCGTGATCGCGGTGACCATCAGGAACCGCGCGTCGGCCGAGTTAACCCGCTCCTCCAGCCAGTCGGCTCGCTCCATGCCCTCTCCTTTTATGTCATGCCATATCCAGCGACGACGCCGCGCGCTGGGAAACCTCGCTATTGAGAACGCCAGATCCCTGACGCAGCGGCCCCTTCCGCCTCGCCAGGGAGAAATGCATGCTGTGGGACACCGTCGCGACCACGTCATCGGCTGACGGCATCTATCACGGAAGAGTAACGCAAATTTTCGGCGAGAACATTCCTGTTCACGCCAAATGGGGTTCTTGTCTCGTATCTTGAGACGGCCGCGGGTGTTACCGCGAGATGCCCTCACGGGACATCAGCGCGCCGCCGACCCGCCGCGCCAGGCGCGGCGCGGCGAGCACCCCGATGACCGCCACCGCCAGCCAGATGCCGGCCACGACCGGGAACCAGGCTCCGTCGCTGGTCGGGTAGGGGTAAACGTTCCGGTAAATCGTGTAGCCGAGGACGACCAGCCCGGCGATCGGGATGATCACCTGCCACATCGGCACGGAGGGCATTTGCCGTCGCACGAACACCAGCAGGGTCATCCCGATGACCGCGAGGACGTAGACGACGAGCAGGATCAGCGTGCCGATCGTGCCCGACCAGAAGAAGGCGTTATGCGCCACCGACGACGGCTGCGTCGATACCGCGACGTACACCACGTAGATGATGACGGCCATCACCGTCACGACGCCGGTCGCGACGGCCGGGGTACCCCACCGGCCGTGCGCGGCGCCGACGCCGCGCTCGCCGAAGGAGTCACGCGACATCGCGTAGAACATCCGTGCCGCGCCGACCGTGCACGCCAGGCAGCAGCCGAACGCGGAGACCGTCGTGCCGGCCGTGATCAGGTCCCCGACCCAGGAGCCGATGTAGGAGGACCCGAGGTCGCCGAGGAGCGACGGCGACGACGCGAACGCGCTGACTCCCTTGGCCGAGGTGCCAAAGCCCATCATCTCGGCGGCGGTGACGACAACGAAGTAGATGCCGCCGAAGACCGCCACGCCCATGATGGCCCGCGGGATGTCCCGCGACGGGTGGTGCGCCTCCTCGCCGAGCGTGGCCGACGCCTCGAAGCCCGCGAAGGACAGGAACCCGAACACCACGCCGAGGAACAGCGCCGACACCGACGAGCTCGGATCGGGATCGAACACCGACCAGGTGAACGCCGACCCCCCGGGAGCGGAGTGCGACAGCAGCTTGACGAACACCACCACGGTCACGATGAGGATCAGCGCGACCGTGCACACCTCCACCACGAGCAGCACGTTGGTGCCACGGCGGGCCGGCAGCGCGGCGAGCACCAGCGCGAGCGCGAGCGCGACGCCGACGAACAGCACCGGCGCCCAGTTCGGCTGGTGGGTCCAGACGCCGAGCGAGTCAAGCAGCCCCGCGCCGAAGATCCCCGCCGCGCCCGCGGTGGTTACCGCGTAGAAGACGTAGGTGCCGGCGAGCCCCCAGCCCGCGACCACCCCCGTCCGCGGGCCGAGCGTCGCCCCCACGAACGCGTACACCGATCCGGCGTGCTGGTAGTACTGGCACAGCCGGACGAACGTGTAGGCGACGAGCAGCACGCCCACGGCCGCGATGAGGAACGCGAGCGGCACCGCCCGCCCCGCCCCCGCGGCACCCTGCGGATTGATGTTGGCCGCCATGGACGGCGCCATGAGCGCGAGCGAGAGGCCGACCGCCTGCCAGACGGACAGGGACCGCCGCAGGCCCGGTGTGGCCGCCGCCTTCTTCTGGGCTGGAGCCGTCGCCATCGCTACCTCCGGGAAGCGTGATCACTAAGAGCAGTCTGCGTGACAAATCCCGGGACGGGAAGGGGGAAATGCGGCCACCGGGCACGCCGGGCACAACTGGGCTCGCCGCGGTGTTATTAAGGTGACGGTTCCCCTCCGGGGTGGCACCATGAGGGAACGTTCTGAGTACGGAGGACGATGACGACTGCTTACAGCGAGCGCGCCGAGATGGACGCCGCGACGGGGGAGCTAGACCTCGAGGACCGGCACGCGCTGCGCCGCGTGGCAGGGCTCTCCACGGAACTCACCGACATCACCGAGGTCGAGTACCGGGCCCTGCGCCTCGAGCGCGTCGTGCTGATCGGGGTATGGACCGAGGGCACCCAGCGAACCGCGGAGAACTCCCTGCTTGAGCTGAGCCGCCTGGCGGAGACCGCCGGGTCGGTAGTGCTCGACGGCCTGATCCAGCGCCGTGGCCGGGTTGACCCCGCCACCTACGTCGGCGCGGGCAAGGCGCGCGAGCTGGCCGGGATCGTGGCGGCGACCGGCGCGGACACGGTGATCTGCGACGGTGAGCTGAGCCCCAGCCAGCTGCGGCGGCTTGAGGGCGTGGTCAAGGTCAAGGTGATCGACCGCACCGCGCTGATCCTGGACATCTTCGCCCAGCACGCCAAGAGCCGTGAGGGCAAGGCACAGGTCGAGCTTGCCCAGCTGCAGTACATGCTGCCGCGGCTGCGCGGCTGGGGCGAGTCGCTGTCCAGGCAGGCCGGCGGCCGGGTGGCCGGCGGCGGCGGCATCGGTACCCGCGGCCCCGGCGAGACGAAGATCGAGACGGACCGGCGCCGGATCCGGACGCGGATCTCCAAGCTGCGCGGCGAGATCGCCGGCTTCAAGGTAGGCCGTGAGGTGCAGCGCAGCCAGCGCAGGCGCAACGAAGTGCCCTCGGTCGTGATCGCCGGCTACACCAACGCGGGCAAGTCAAGCCTGCTCAACGCGCTGACCGGCGCGGGCGTCCTCGTGGAGGACGCGCTGTTCGCCACCCTCGACCCGTCGGTCAGGCGGGCGAAGACACCGAACGGCCGGCCGTTCACGCTGACCGACACCGTCGGGTTCGTCAGGCACCTGCCGCACCAGCTGGTGGACGCCTTCCGGTCCACCCTGGAGGAGGCGAAGGACGCGGAGCTGATCCTGCACGTGGTGGACGGCTCTGATGCCGACCCCCAGGCGCAGCTCTCCGCGGTGCGCGAGGTGCTCGCCGAGATCGGGGCACGAGGAGTGCCCGAGCTCGTCGTGATCAACAAGGTCGACCAGGCGGACCCGGTGGCGGTCAAGGCGCTCCAGCTTCGCGAGCGGCACGCGGTGCTCGTCTCGGCCAGGACCGGCGAGGGCCTCGACGAGCTGCGCACGGCGATCGAGGACGACCTGCCGGAGCGGGACCGCCTGGTCCGGGTCAGCGTCCCCTACAGCCGGGGCGACCTGGTGGCCAGGGCGCACGCCGCCGGCGAGGTGACTCAGGCGGTGCACGGCCCGGACGGCACTTTCCTCGAGGCCCGGGTCCCCCCGGAGCTCGCCGCGGAACTCACCCGCTTCACCGTCGCCTGATATCTCCCGGGGGGACCCCCCGGGAGATACCTCCGGGTTCGCTGCGGGTTTGCGTAAGGGGCTTGTCCGGACCCCCTCCGGTGCAATAACGTGACGGAACCGATATGTAGGACGGATTGCGCAACTCGGTGCGCCGCAACTCGGTGCCATCCGCACGGGTGCACTCCTCGGTATCGGGAAGTACGCACGGTCAGCGCCGACGTCGACATGCATGGCAGGTGGCCGCTCATGATGGCTGGAACACGCCGGCTGGGTTCCCGGCTCGGCGCTGGCCGGCACGGGGGGATGACCCCGTGACCGCCCGGCTGCTCACCAGCATCGGCCGGCTCTGGACCGGGTCCGAGATCATCAGCAACGCCGCCATCCTCATCAGCGACGACCGGATCGCGTGGGTCGGCCCGTCCGCCGACCTGCCGCGCAGCGTTCCCGGCGTCGTCGCCGACATCGTCGACGTCGACATGGTGGAAAACCTGGGCGGCGGGCTGGTGACCCCCGGCCTGATCGACGCGCACACCCACCCGGTCTACGCGGGCAACCGTTACGCGGAACTCGCGATGCGCTCCACCGGGCTGTCGGACTCGGAGATCACCGCCGCCGGCGGCGGTATCTCCTCCACGATCACCGTGACCAGGGGCACCGATCCCTGGACCCTCTGCAACAACGTCCGCGAGCGGCTCGCCAGCTGGCTCCAGTCGGGAACCACCACGATCGAGGCGAAGACCGGCTACCACCTGACCCGAGACGGCGAGCTGGCCGACGTGCGGATGCTCCGCTCCCTTGAGGACGAGCCCGGCATGCCGCGGGTGCACGTCACCTTCTACGCCGCGCAGATGGTGCCGCCGGAGTTCTTCGGCCGCCGCAGCGACTACATCGACGCGGTGTCCTCCTGGTGCGCGGACGCCGCCGCGGTCGGCGCGGACAGCGTGGACGTCAACTGCGAAGACGGCCGCTTCACCGAGGAAGAGGCACGCTGGATCCTCAACGCGGGCCGCCGGGCGGGGCTGCTGCCCCGGCTGCACGCCTGCGGGAACACGCGGGCCGGCAGCGGCGCGGCGCGGGTCGCCGCCGAGCTCGGCTGCGCCTCCGCCGACCTGCTGCACGCCGCGACCGACGAGGACGTGGCGGCCCTGTCCCGCGGCGGCGTCGCGGCGGTGATCTCGCCCGGGTCCGCGCTGCAGCAGTCGGCCAGGCCGCCGGTCCGGACGCTGCTCGACAAGGGCGTGGTCGTCGCGCTCGGCTCGGATCACACGCCGGGCGGCGTCGGCATCACCTCCATGCCCATGGTCATCGCCCTGGCCGTCTCCTACCTCGGCCTGTCCGTCACCGAGGCGCTGCGGGCCGCCACCCTGGGCGGCGCGTACGCGCTGCGCGCCCCCGACCGCGGCGCGATGGTCCGCGGCCGGCTGGCCGACATCGTCTTGTGGGACGCCGACCACGAGGGCGCCTTCGCCTGGAACTACGGCCTCGCTCCCCGCCGCGTCTGGCGCGGCGGCGAACCCGTCACCCTCTGACCTCCCGCAGGTCAAGCTGCCCGCTAACCTCCCGCAGGCCTCCATCACTCTCTTATCTCCCGCACGTCCCCTCTTGTCTCCCGTCTCCCGCACGTCCCCTCTTGCCTCCCGTCTCCCGCGCGTCTCCTCTTGTCTCCCATCTCACGCGCGTCCTTCCTGTTGTCTCCCGCACACCCGCCGCCTTCGCGGCCTGGCGCGTCCCGCCGCCAGCCCCAGGGCTGGCAAAGATAGTGGATGTTTGGGCACACCCCGCTGTGCCCAAACATCCACTATCTTGTCCGAAGGCCCCGCAGATGGCAGGAAAAGTGGGTTCTGGCCGGATCCTGCCATCGGCCGGGCGGGGAAGGATCGCGTCCCACTGCCGGCGGCGTGGCATGCTTACCGGCATGGGGAACCTGGTGCCGGTCACGCTTGTCGTGGGCGAGGAGGAGTTCCTCGTCGACCGGGCGGTGCGCGCCGCGCTGGCGCAGGCGCGGGACGCGCTCGCCGAGGCCAGCGGGGGCGGTGAGGGCGACCTGCACGACCTGGAGGCGTCCGCGCTCGGCCAGGGCGAGCTGGCCGCGCTCACGTCGCCGAGCCTGTTCGGCGGCGGCGCGGTGGTGATCGTCAGGAACGCGCAGAACGCCGCCAGGGAGATCGCCGCCGAGCTGGCCAGGTACGCGGCCGGGCCGGCGCCGGACGCGGCGGTGATCGTCACGCACGCGGGCGGAGCCAAGGGCAAGGCCCTCGTCACCGACCTGGCCAAGGCCGGGGCGCGACAGGTCGACTGCCCCAAGCTGACCCGGGCGAGCGAGCGGACCGACTTCGTGCGGAACGAGTTCCGGCGGGCCGGCCGGCAGGCCGACGCCGACGCGGTGCGCGCGCTCCTCGACGCGGTCGGCGGCGACCTGCGCGAGCTGGCCAGCGCCGTCGACCAGCTCGCCTCGGACACTTCGGGACGGGTCAACGCGGCCACCGTCGCCAGGTACTACCGCGGCCGGGCCGAGGCCACCGGCTTCAGCGTCGCGGACCACGCGGTCGAGGGGCGGCTGAACGAGGCGCTGGAACAGCTCCGCTGGGCGCTGGCCACCGGCACCGCTCCGGTCCTGATCACCAGCGCGCTCGCCACCGGAGTGCGGCTACTCGGCCGGGTCGGCGCGGCCCCGCGGACCGCGAACCCCAACGCCCTCGCCGCCGAGGTCGGCGCGCCGCCCTGGAAGATCGACCGGGTGCGCCAGCAGCTGCGCGGCTGGCACCCGGACGGCGTGGCCGCCGCCCTGCAGGCCGTCGCCGAAGCCGACGCCCAGGTCAAGGGCGGCGGCGTCAGCCCCGAATACGCCCTCGAGCGCGTCATCCGCCAGATCGTCACCTACCGCAACGCCCTCCGCTAGCCCGTCGGCGGGCACGCAAACGCGCCGGAACGCTCTCGGCGTCCGGCGCGTGCGGGAAACTATGGAACCTTAGGCCGACTGGAGGTCGGCGAGGCGCTTGGCGATCGCCGACTTGCGGTTCGCGGCCTGGTTCTTGTGGATGACACCCTTGGACACGGCCTTGTCCAGCTTGCGGGACGCGACGCGCAGCGCGGTGGTCGCCTCCTCGACGTTGCCGGCCTCGACGGCCTCGCGGAACTTCCGCACGTGGGTGCGGAGCTCGGACTTGACGGCCTTGTTGCGCTGGTGCGCCTTCTCGTTCGTCTTGATGCGCTTGATCTGCGACTTGATGTTCGCCACGCGGATACGTCCTTCGTTGGGTTTTAAGTCTGCTTGCCCGCCCAGGGAACGGCCTGGCCGCCCGGAGCGGCAGCGTACAGAAGTGGGCGCGAACATGAAGGATAGCCGAACCGCCGCCGCTTACTCAAACCAAGTCCCGGTCGGAACCAGGTCCCGGTCGGATCGCGGGCCAGGACGGCCGTCAGGTCACGATACCCTGATCACGGGGACGCCCGCGTGACAAGGCCGCAAGGCCGTAAGGCCGGCAAGCCCGCGACGACCCGGCAACCGCGCGCGCCAGCACCGGCGCACCGACGCGCACTCGCACGTTCATGGAAGCATGGTGGCAATGACCGAACCGGCCAAGGCTGCCCAGAGCCCTGCCAGCAAGGGCAAGGGCAGGGACACGGGCCCGGCACCGGCCAGCACGGACCAGGCCGTGATCCGCAACTTCTGCATCATCGCGCACATCGACCATGGCAAGTCCACCCTGGCCGACCGGATGCTGCAGCTGACCGGCATCGTGGACGCGCGGCAGATGCGCGCCCAGTACCTGGACCGGATGGACATCGAGCGCGAGCGCGGCATCACGATCAAGAGCCAGGCGGTGCGCCTCCCCTGGAAGAAGGGCGGCACCCACTACGTCCTCAACATGATCGACACCCCCGGCCACGTCGACTTCACCTACGAGGTCAGCCGGAGCCTCGAGGCCTGCGAGGGCGCCGTCCTGCTGGTCGACGCCGCGCAGGGCATCGAGGCGCAGACCCTGGCCAACCTCTACCTGGCCATCAACGCGGACCTCAAGATCATCCCGGTGCTCAACAAGATCGACCTCCCGGCCGCCCAGCCCGAGCGGTACGCGGAAGAGCTGGCCGCCATCATCGGCTGCGACCCGGGCGAGGTGCTGAAGGTCTCCGCGAAGACCGGGGAAGGCGTGCGGGAACTGCTCGACGTCATCGTCGACCAGATCCCGCCCCCGGCGGGCAACCCTGATGCCCCGGCCCGGGCGCTCATCTTCGACTCGGTCTACGACACCTACCGGGGCGTCGTCACCTACGTCCGGGTGGTCGACGGCAAGTTCAGCAAGCGCGAGCGCATGCTGATGATGTCCACCCAGGCCGTCCACGAGACCCTGGAACTCGGCGTCATCAGTCCCGAGCCCATCCCGAGCGACGGACTCGGCGCCGGCGAGGTCGGCTACGTCATCTCCGGCGTGAAGGACGTCCGCCAGGCCCGCGTCGGCGACACGATCACCACGACCGTCCATAAGGCGAGCGAACCGCTGGCCGGCTACGACCACCCCAAGCCCATGGTGTTCTCCGGCCTGTACCCGGTTGACGGCGACGAGTACCCGGAACTGCGGGACGCCCTGGACAAGCTGCGGCTCAACGACGCGGCCCTGGTCTACGAGCCGGAGACGTCCACCGCGCTCGGCTTCGGGTTCCGCTGCGGCTTCCTCGGCCTGCTGCACATGGAGATCGTCCGGGAGCGGCTCGAGCGCGAGTTCGACCTGAGCCTCATCTCCACCGCGCCGAACGTGGTCTACCGCGTCGTGATGGAGAGCGGCCGGGAGCTCACGGTGACCAACCCGAGCGACTTCCCCGGCGGCATCGACGGCTTCTCGGCCGCGACGGCGAGCCCCAGGGAAAACTCCGGCGGCAAGATCAAGGAGGTCTACGAGCCGGTCGTGCGGGCCACGATCATCTCGCCGTCCGACTACATCGGCACGATCATGGAGCTGTGCCAGGGCCGCCGCGGCGTGCTCAAGGGCATGGACTACCTGTCCACCGACCGGGTCGAGATCCGCTACACGATGCCGCTGGCCGAGATCATCTTCGACTTCTTCGACCAGCTCAAGAGCAGGACGCGCGGCTACGCCAGCCTGGACTACGAGCCCGAGGGCGAGCAGGTCGCCAACCTGGTCAAGGTGGACATCCTGCTCCAGGGCCAGCCGGTGGACGCGTTCAGCCAGATCGTGCACGCGGACAACGCCCGTGAGTACGGCCTGTCGATGACCGCCAAGCTGAAGGAGCTCATCCCGAGGCAGCAGTTCGAGGTGCCCATCCAGGCCGCCGTCGGCAGCCGGATCATCGCCAGGGAGAACATCCGCGCGCTGCGCAAGGACGTCCTCGCCAAGTGCTACGGCGGCGACATCACCCGCAAGCGCAAGCTGCTCGAGAAGCAGAAGGAAGGCAAGAAGCGGATGAAGACGATCGGCCGCGTCGAGGTGCCGCAGGAGGCGTTCGTCGCCGCCCTGTCCACCGGCCAGGCCGAGAAGACGCAGAAGTAACAGAAGAACCTGGGAGTCCTTGTCCGCGCGGGCGGGCCTGATACGATCGCGGTTCTTGCGATCAGGCCCGGCCGCGCGGACACCGGGGGGTTACGGGGGGCGTCCCCCCGGGCGACAACAGGCATCAGTGCTGGTTGGCGATCCCGATCAGGATGACAAGCACCCAGAGCGACACCCACAGGTAACCGAGGATGAGCCCGGCCACCGCCATCCCGTCGCCGCGTTCCCCTGACTTCTTGATCTGCCCCCGCGCCACGTGCCCGAGGACGACCGCCGGGATGCCGCCGAAGAACGGGATGATGCCGCAGACCAGCGCGCCGACCGCGAACCCGTTGGTCCGCCGCACGGTGAACGGCTGGTAATACCCGGCGTGATAGGGCGCGGGCGCCATCGGTCCCGGCCCGGCGGGCAGGTCGGCGACCAGGGCGTGCAGGTCCGCGTAGGTCCGCGCGGCGAGCACCCGGGCGGTCCGCTCGTCGAACTCGCCCTTCGTCAGCCGTCCCTCGGTGAACGCGGCCTTGAGCACGTCCGTCGTCCGCTCCCGGTCGGCGGAGGCGGCCAGCATCCCTGGCTGGACGTACCGGGCCGGCGCGCCGAAGGGATACGGCTGCGGCGCGTAGGGCGCGGGGCCGTACGTCGGCGGCCCGTACCCCGCGCGTCCCGGAGCGGGAGCCGGGGCCGGATCCGGCTTGGGGGCCGGCATCCGCGCCGTCGGCGGCACCGCGGGCGGCGGCGCGGGCATCCGTACCGTCGGCGGGACGTCAGGCGCCGCGGGCGCCGGCGGAATCGGCCACGTCGACGAGAGCGGCCGTGTCGGCGGCGCGGGATCCGCCGGCGGCTCCGGAAAGTCGCTTGCACCAGGTCCCGGATCTGAAGACACCCGTACCTCCCGCCTGTGTCGGTCCGGTTACAGCTTATCCTCGCCTTTATGCCAGGAACGCTGCCGGAGGGGGAACCGGTTCCCGAGGACGGATCGTTGCCGGTCAGCGCGACCCAAGGATTCGGTGATGCCCCGTTCGGAGTCTACGTACACGTGCCGTTCTGCCGGACCCGCTGCGGTTACTGCGATTTCAACACCTACACCGCCGCGGAACTGGGCGGCGGGGCGAGCCAGGCCAGCTATCCCGCCCTGGTGGCCAGCGAGATCGGCCTCGCGACAGGGGTCCTTCCCAAGACAGGCACGCACGTCACCGCGGTGTTCTTCGGCGGCGGCACCCCGACCCTGCTCGCCCCCGGCCAGCTGGGCGGAATCATCAGGAAGCTTGACGACAGCTTCGGCCTCGCGGCGGACGCCGAGGTGACGGTCGAGGCCAACCCGGAAACCGTGGGCCCCGCCGAGCTGGCGCAGCTGCGGGCCGAGGGGGTCACCAGGCTCTCGTTCGGTATGCAGAGCGCGGTACCTCACGTGCTGCGGGTGCTTGACCGCGAGCATGAGCCCGGCAGGCCCGCCGACTGCGTGCGCTGGGCCCGCGCGGCGGGTTTCGAGCACGTCAGCCTGGACCTGATCTACGGCACGCCGGGGGAGAGCGACGACGACTGGCGACGGTCGCTGACCGCGGCCATCGAGGCGGGGCCCGACCACGTCTCCGCCTACGCGCTGATCGTCGAGGACGGCACGCGCCTGGCGGCCAAGGTCAGGCGCGGCGAGATCGAGCCGCCGGACGACGACGCGATGGCCGACCGCTACCAGATCGCCGACGAGCTGCTCGGCGCGGCCGGCTTCACCTGGTACGAGCTGTCCAACTGGGCGGCGAGCGACAAGGCGCAGTGCCGGCACAACCTGCTCTACTGGACCGGCGGCAACTGGTGGGGCTTCGGCCCCGGCGCGCACAGCCACGTCGGCGGCGTCCGCTGGTGGAACGTGAAGCACCCGACGGCCTACGCCGCCCGGCTGGCGGCGGGCAGGTCCCCGGCCGCGGCCCGCGAGCGGCTGACCGCGAGCGAGCAGCGGATGGAGGAGATCATGCTCCGCGTCCGGCTGGCCGAGGGCCTGCCGCTGTCCCTCCTCACCGCCGCTGCCCTCGCCGGGACCGAACGGATGCTTGCGATGAGTCTCATCGACCGCGCCGCTCACGCGGCCGGGCGGCTCGTGCTGACGTTGCGCGGGCGGCTCCTCGCCGACGCGGTGATCCGCGACCTCACCTAACCAGGCGCGGGCCACCTCAAGCCCGTCATGCCCGAGCCACCAAGCCCGAGCCAGCCGCCGGACGACCGCAACCGGATGGTTGTGGCAACCAGCCGCCGGACGACCGCAACCGGATGGTTGTGGCAACCAGCCGCCTATTACCGGCCCGTTGCCACAACCATCCGGGTCAGCCTTCCGCGGTGACGAAGTCGATGAGCTCCTCGACGCGGCCGAGCAGTTCCGGCTCCAGGTCCGCATAGCTGGTAACGCCGCGCAGGATGCGCCGCCAGGCGGCCGCCACGTCCTGCGGCGTCTCGTGCGGCCAGCCGATCCGCGCCAGCACGCCTTCCTTCCACGACAGCCCGCGCGGCACCTCGGGCCAGGCTTTGAGGCCGACCGCGGCCGGCTTGACGGCCGCCCAGATGTCGATGAACGGATGCCCGACGACGAGCACGTCGGGGTCGTCACCGACGGCCGCGGCGATCCGGCTCTCCTTGGACCCGCTGACCAGGTGGTCGACGAGCACGCCGAGCCGCCGCCCGCTTCCCGGCTCGAAGTCGCGGACGATGGCAGGGAGATCGTCCACGCCCTCCAGGTACTCGACGACGACGCCGACGTCGCGCAGGTCGTCCCCCCAGATCTTCTCCACCAGCTCCGCGTCGTGCTTGCCCTCCACGTAGATCCGGCTGGCCTTGGCGACCTTGGCGCGCTGGGCCGGCGCGGCGACGGAGCCGGAGGCGGTCCGGGCACCGATTGCGCCGTCTGGTTGCTTTCCGCGGGCGGGACGGACCAGCGTTACCCGCTTGCCGTCGAGCAGGAACGTGCCGGGCAGCGGGAACACCCGCCGCTTGCCGAACCGGTCCTCGAGCGTCACCGAACCGGGCTCGACCGCGACCACCGCCCCGCAGAACCGCCCTTCGAAGTCCTCCACCACGAGGTCCCGCTCCGCCTCCACCTGCGGTACCGGCCCTTGACCCGGCTTCGGCTTCCGGTTCCCCGGCGCTAGGACGTCCCGCCCGTACTGTCGGCTTTGCACCTTTTGCGTCCTCCATGGCCGGCAACCCGTAAACTTGGCCCGCTTCCCCGTGTCCCGTCGGGCCGGTCATGGCCGGCCCGACGGGACACGGCCAGCGTCTCCCCCTGCTCGCGGAAGCGTAACCCACCCACCTTCGTCCTTGCCGTCCGGAAGGTCTCAGGAGTTAATAGAATTGGCACTCAGGGATAGTGAGTGCCAAGGGAGGTGACACGGTGCTTGACGAGCGCAAGCTGGCGGTACTCCGCGCGATAGTCGAGGACTACGTGTCGACCACCGAGCCGGTGGGGTCGAAGTCCCTGGTAGACCGGCACGGCCTCGATGTCTCGCCGGCCACGATCCGCAATGACATGGCCGTCCTTGAGGAGCAGGGGTTCATCACGCAGCCGCACACGAGCGCCGGGCGGATCCCGACCGACAAGGGGTACCGGCTGTTCGTCGACCGGCTGTCGGCGGTCAAGCCGATGTCGGCCGCCGAGCGGCGGGCGATCGAGACGTTCCTGGCCGGCGCGTACAGCCTCGACGAGGTGGTGGCGCGCACGGTACGGCTGCTTGCCCAGCTCACCAGGCAGGTGGCGGTGGTGCAGTACCCGTCGCTGTCGCGGTCTTCTGTGCGGCACATCGAGCTTGTCTCGCTCACGCCGCAGCGGGTGCTGCTCGTCCTCATCACCGACACGGGCCGGGTCGAGCAGGCGGCCGTTGACCTGCCGGACACCGCCGAGCCCGAGTCGATCGCGCACCTGCGCGCGGTGCTCAACGCGTGCTTGGATGGCCATAAGCTGGCCGACGCGGCCGCGACCGTGTCCGGCCTGGCCGACCGCATTCCCGTACCCGAGCGGCCGAACGCGGGAGCCGTCTTCTCCGTGCTGCTCGAGAGCCTCGCCGAACGGCACGAGGAACGGCTGGTTTTCGCCGGCACCGCCAACCTGGCGGCCCCCGATTTCGGCAAGGGACTGCGTGACGTGCTCGAAGCACTGGAGGAACAAGTGGTACTCATGCGGCTCCTCGGAGAGGCCGCGAGCCCGTCCGCGCTGACCGTCAGGATCGGCGCGGAGACGGGCATCCAGGGCACGTCCGTGGTGTCGGCGGCCTACGGCGCGGGCGGGCAGGCGGTCGCCAAGCTCGGCGTGCTCGGGCCGACCAGGATGGACTACCCGGGGACGATGGGGGCAGTGCGCGCAGTGGCACGGTACGTCGGTCAGATTCTCGGGGAGTCATAAGTGGCTGAGGACTATTACGGGCTGCTCGGGGTCCGCCGTGACGCCTCGCAGGACGAGATCAAGCGCGCCTACCGCCGCCTGGCCAGGGAACTGCATCCTGACGTCAACCCCGACCCGGAGACGCAGGAGAAGTTCAAGGAGATCAACCAGGCGTACGAGGTCCTGCAGGACCCGGACAAGCGCCAGATGTACGACCTCGGCGGCGACCCGTTCGCCGCGGCCGGGGCGGGCGCGGGCGGTTTCGGCGGGTTCGCCGCGGGCGGGTTCCCGTTCAGCGAGTTCGTGGACGCGGTGTTCGGCGCGGCGGGCGCGGGTGCCACCCGCGGGCCCCGGTCCCGCGCGCGGCGCGGCAGGAACGCGACGATCAGGATCGAGTTGGACCTGTCCGAGTGCGCGTTCGGCGCGACCCGCGAGCTCACCGTGGATACCGCGGTGGTCTGCCCGACCTGCTCGGGCGAGGGCACCGCGCCCGGCACGCACCCGGAGACCTGCCAGATCTGCGCCGGGCGGGGCGAGATCAGCCAGGTGCGCAAGTCGTTCCTCGGCCAGGTGGTCACCACCCAGGCCTGCCCGAACTGCGGCGGCTACGGCACCGTGCTGCCGCGTCCCTGCCCGGAGTGCGACGGCGACGGCCGGGTGCGCACCCGGCGGACGATGAAGGTCAGGATCCCGGCCGGCGTCGAGGACGGCACGCACATCCAGCTGGCGGGCGAGGGCGAGACCGGCCCCGGCGGCGGCCCCCCCGGTGACCTGTTCCTTGAGGTGGTGCAGCGCCCGCACCCGATCTTCGAGCGGCAGGGCGACGACCTGCACTGCACGCTGACCATCCCGATGGTGGCGGCGGCGCTCGGCGCGACCGTGCCGGTGGAGTCCCTCGACGGCCCGAACGACGTGGACATCCGCCCGGGCACCCAGTCCGGTCAGGTCATCCCGCTGTACGGTCTGGGCGTCAAGCACCTGAACGGCAGCGGCCGCGGCGACCTGGTAATCCACGTCGCGGTGGAGACCCCGACCCGCCTCGACCCCGAGCAGGAGAAGCTGCTGCGCGACCTGGCCAAGCTGCGCGGCGAGGAGCAGCCGCCCGGCAAGTTCCAGCCGGGCCAGCAGGGCTTCTTCTCCCGCCTCCGCGACGCCTTCAACGGCCGCTGACCGCCTTCCTCGATCCCGAACGGGTGCGGCCAGCGGCCCATCGGCTCGGCTAACCCGGCTCCGCTCACCAGCGGCTGACCCGGCTCAGCAGGATGGCTGCCGCTGCCGCGCCGGCCGTGGAGGTGCGCAGGACCGTCGGGCCTAGGCGCGCCTCGATGGCGCCCGCGTCACGCAGCGCTTCCCGCTCGGCCGGGCTGATTCCCCCTTCTGGGCCCACAAGCAGGAGGATTTCCCCCGCCTCGGGCAATGGCAGCTCGTAGAGCCTCGCTGACGCGCCGGCTGCCAGAAGCACCCCGCGGGCGGCGGCCGATACGCGCTGCGCGACGGCGCCGGTGGTCGCCAGGCCGGTGACCTCGGGGAGCCAGGCCCGGCGGGACTGCTTGGCGGCCTCCCGGGCGGTGGCGCGCCATTTGGCCAGGGCCTTGTCGCCGCGCTCGGCGTGCCACTTGGTGATCGAGCGCTCGGCGGCCCACGGGATCACCGCGTCGACGCCGATCTCGGTCATCAGCTCCACGGCGAGTTCGCCGCGGTCGCCCTTGGGGAGCGCCTGCGCGACGGTGAGCAGCGGTTGCGGCGGCGGAACCGTGTGCACGGCGCGGATCTCGAGCGTGACCGAGTTCTTGCCGACGTCGCTGACCACGCCCTCGGCGATGGTCCCGGCGCCGTCGCCGACGTCCGCTCGCTCACCGGGGCGCAGCCGCCGGACGACCGCCGCGTGATATCCCTCCGGGCCGGTGAGCGTCATGACCTGAGCGGTCAGCTCGCCGGGCGCCACCAGGAACAGCGGCGGGCCCGCGACGGGCCTGAGCGATTCCATGCGCGCTAGGTTAGCGCCGGGCCGGGTGCCGCTCGTGGCCAGGGAACCGGAGCCGCGCGGCCCCGCGCCGTGACCCGGTCCCGACTCGTGTGGCCGCCGCGCCTTTCCAGCCGGACGGCTTCAGGCTAGTCCGGTGCGTCGCCGCCTCCGTGGTCGGGGCGGTGCTCGTCGGGGCGGTGCTCGTCGGGGCGGTGCCCGTGGTGGTGACGGCCGGCGCGGTGGCCGGCGCGGGCGGGTTGGTGGGCGTCGCGGTCGCGCTGGTGGCCTCCGGAGCCGCGGGAGGCGTGGTCGTACCGGGGGCCGTGCTCACCGAGCACGTCCAGGCCGCGCTGGCCGTCGGGTCCGGCGTCGCGGTCGCGCCAGAGACGTCCGGGGTAACCGTGGCGGTTGCTGAGGTGCCCGTGCCGCCCGTGCCTGAAGCGCGGCCCGTTTCCGGGGTTGCGGTGCCCGTGCCTGAGGCGCCCGTATCCGGGGTGGCGGTGCCCGTGCCCGGATTGGCCGGGCCGGGAACCGGGGGAGTCGCCGGCGAGGTAGTACCGGAATCCGCCGGGGTGGCCCCGGGAGCCGTGGTGGCCGGGTGCGGCTTCGCCGGGCTGCCGGACGCTGACGGCTGGCACGCGCCGGGCGACGCCGGGCCCGGCGGGACGCCGCCCGGTCCGTTCGCCGGGCCGGAAAGTCCCGTCTGGCCCGGCCGGGTGGTTCCGGAGCTGCTGCCCGCCGCCACGCCGCTGCCGTAGGTCGTGGCCCGTGCCCCGGACCCGGCGGTGCCGGCCTCGTCCGTTTGCAGGACGGGGCCGCCGTTGAGCACGGTGGCGCTCGCCTGGATGATCGCCTGCCGGAATGGCTGCACGCTTATTGAAACGCCGACGATCACGGTGACGCTGACCAGCGCTACCGCGGGCCACAGCAGTCCGACGCGCCGCCGGTAAAGTGCTCTCTGCTGGGAGAATGTGTCTCCCCTCCCGGGTGGCTCTCTTTCGGGCGAGCGCACCGGCCGTGCGCGCCGGTGGCGCCACGGCAGGTGCGCTCGCCCTAGCGCCAATCCCGGCCAGGCCCAGTGCCCGCGCCAGGTCCAGCATCTCGCCCGGTCAACCGCGCCGGACAGCATGGCGATCAGCCAGGGGCGGGGCGGGCGCCCGTCGATGCGCGCGCGAATGCCGTGGAGCGCGTCCGGACTGGGCTCGATGCCGCTTACGGCGTCAGACAGAGCCCGCCGCAGCGCATCTTCCAGGCCGTCCTCAGGCGAGGACGGATTCTCACCCACCTGCCCGCCGGGTCATGGCGTCTCCTGCTCCAGGATTGACTTGAGGGCCGCCATCGCCCGTGCCGTGTGGCTTTTCACGGCGCCTCTACTGATACCCATCGCCCGGGCGATGTCGGCCTCGGACAGATCGGCATAGTAGCGCAGCACGATTGCCTCCCGTTGCCGTTCGGGGAGCAGGCGCAGCGCCGAGACGACCGCGGAGCGTTCAAGGAGCACCAGGACGGCGTGCTCGGCGCTCGGCTCGTCCGGGGCCGGCTTAGGCTGGTGCATGTCGACGACCTTGCGATGCCGCAGCACCGAGCGCGACCGGTTGACGACGCTCTGCCTGAGGTAGGCGAGTGCCTTGTCCGCGTCGCGCAGCCGCCGCCACGCCAGGTGCATCGCCCAGAAGGCGTCCTGTACCACGTCCTCGGCCGTCTGCACGTCGTGGACGAGCAGCAGGGCGAGCCGCACCAGCCGCTTGTAGTGACCTGCGTAGAGCTCGGTGACGACGTCGGAGGCATCCCAGGCGGCGGATGCCTCGCGTGCCCGCGCGGTGAACACCTCGGTGGCCATAGCCACCCCCGGCAGCAGGACGCTCGCCGTCAGCGCCTCGGCCACGCCCGTTGTCCGCGTGGCATGAGCCGGAGCTTCACCGCGGAAGCCGAGGTTTTCGCTGCCCAGCGCCGAGCCTGGGGGCGCCAGCGTGCCGTTGATGATGATGGTGGCGTCGTCGAGCGAGCCGCCGCTATCGAGGATCATGGCGCCGTTGAGCGAGCCGCCGTCATCGAAGGACCCGACGCCGTCGCGGGCTGAGTCCCCGGCAAGCAGCGCGGTGCCGTGCATGTCGCCGATCTCGTCGAGGTCGTCCCGAAGGGTCGAGCCGTCGCTCACGGCGTCGACGGGCTCCTCGACCGGCGCGCTGAGGGAGCCGAACGTCGTGGATGCGCTTTCTGACCCAGCGCCCGGGCCGTTGAAAACGGACTGCCCGACCAGGTCGTCCACGACGGCGTGCGGGGGCTTACCTCCCACGTCCGTTTCGATTCTTACTTACCAAGCGCGACAAAACGTTGCGCTGTGTAACGCTACTAGATTTCCCCACCCACATTCGGTACCCCACCCCAGTAACCGCCGAAGGATCGCGGAAAGAAAAGAATAACCTCGGTACTCACTAATTTGCACTACCCGTTACGACACAATCCTCCAGCGCGCCGAACCGGACAATAGCTACTCGTGAGTAATAAAAAACATTCGGGAGACTTCACGATACCCCCCGCGACCGCGCCACTGGGTAACGACCCGTCCGGCGGGCGAAGATGCTCCTCACCCGCTAGTGCGCCGCATCCGCCGCAGGCCGCCGCGCGGGCGGATCCAGGGCTGCGCGCTGCGCTGTCCGGCCCCGAGTGCGACCGCCGCCCGTTATGATCGAGGTGTGCCAGACTGCTTGTTCTGCGGTATCGCTGACGGACACATCCCGGCCACCATTGTGGTGGACGGGCAGCGCGCCATCGCCTTCCGTGACCTCAACCCTCAGGCGCCAACGCACGTCCTGGTGGTCCCGCGGGACCACTTCCCTGACGTCGCAGCGCTGGCGGCCGCGGGCGACGGGCTGCTCGACGAGGTGGTGGGCGTGGCGCGGGAGGTCGCGGGCGCCGAGGGCATCGAGTCCACCGGGTACCGGGTCGTCTTCAACACCGGCCGGGACGCCGGGCAGACCGTGGGGCACGTGCACGCGCACGTCCTCGGCGGCCGCCCGATGACCTGGCCGCCGGGCTGAGAGCAGTGAATTGACCGATACGCGCAGTGACAGCCCAGGTGCCACGATCCGGATCGTCATTCCTGACGGCCACTCCATGGTCGGCTTGCTCGGGACCAGGGATGAGCTGCTCCATGTCATCGAACGGGAGTTTCCCGCGGACATTCACGTTCGCGGCAACGAAGTCACTGTCTCGGGCCCGCCGGGGGAAACCGAACTCGTGGCCAGGCTGTTCAACGAGCTGCTCGAATTGCAGCGCAAGGGCGCCGAGATCTCGCCGGACACGGTCGAGCGCACGGTGGGCATGCTCCGCGGCGGTCACGGTGACTCGGACGTGCGCCCGGCCGATGTGCTGACCCAGGGCATCCTGTCCTCTCGCGGCCGCACGATCCGGCCGAAGACGCTGAACCAGAAGCACTACGCCGACGCCATCGACAAGCACACCATCGTGTTCGCGATCGGCCCGGCCGGCACCGGCAAGACATACCTCGCGATGGCCAAGGCGGTGAAGGCGCTCCAGGCCAAGGAGGTCAACCGGATCATCCTGACCCGCCCGGCGGTCGAGGCGGGTGAGCGCCTCGGGTTCCTCCCCGGCACGCTCTACGAGAAGATCGACCCGTACCTCCGGCCGCTCTACGACGCCCTGCACGACATGGTGGACCCCGAGTCGATCCCCAAGCTGACCGCCGCGGGCACGATCGAGATCGCCCCGCTGGCCTTCATGCGCGGGCGCTCGCTCAACGACTCGTTCATCATCCTCGACGAGGCGCAGAACACCACTCCCGAGCAGATGAAGATGTTCCTCACCCGGCTCGGCTTCGGGTCGAGGATCGTGGTGACCGGAGACATCACCCAGGTCGACCTCCCGGACGGTCAGGTGAGCGGCCTGCGCGTGGTGCAGGAGATACTCGACGGCATCCCCGACATCCACTTCGCCCGGCTGACGAGCAATGACGTCGTCCGGCACAAGCTGGTCGGGAAGATCGTCGACGCCTACGAGCGTTTCGACGCCAAGGCCCAGCGGCACGGCCGTGACCGGGCAGCCGACCGGGAGCGCGGCCGGCCAGCCCGCCCGGCCGGCCGCTGACCGGGCGGGCACAATACCGAACACAAGACCGGCACAACAGGCCGCGAGCAAAAGACGGGGAACACGAAGGTGAGCGTCGACATCAACAACGAGTCGGGGGTCGCGGTCGACCAGGACGCGCTTCGCGAGCTCGCGCAGTACGTGATTGACCAGATGGAGACGCACCCGCTGGCGGACCTGTCAATGCTCCTCGTCGACGAGGATCACATGACCAACCTCCACGAGAAGTGGATGGAGGAACCGGGCCCGACGGACGTGCTGTCGTTCCCGATGGACGAGCTGCGGCCGCACGCGATCGCCGGCCCGAACCGGACCAGGGGCCGCGACGAGGAGGAGAGCGAGCCGGTGCTGCTCGGCGACGTAGTCCTCTGTCCCCAGGTGGCCGCCGCGCAGGCCAAGCAGCACGGTCATTCCACCCAGGCCGAGCTTGAGCTGCTCACCGTGCACGGCGTGCTGCACCTGCTCGGCTACGACCACGCCGACCCGGAAGAGGAAGCCGAGATGTTCGGCCTGCAGGGCGAACTGCTCCGCGACTGGCGAGATCAGCTGCCAGGCGGGCCGCCGGGCGCGAGCGGAGGGCAGGAAGGACAGGCCTGATGCCGGCCGCCGGGTGGCTCATGCTCGCCGCGGCCGCCCTGATCGCCCTCGCGGGCTGGTTCGCGGCCGCGCAGGCGGCCATGGCGCGGACGGACCCCGCCGGGCTTGACCGTTACGGCAGCCTGCTCACGCTGATCAGGGTGTGCGCGGAGGTAACGGGCACGGTCTGCGTGACCCTCGCCTTCGTGCACTGGCTGAACGGCGGCTGGCAGGTGTTCCTCCCGGCGGCGGCACTGCTGCTGTTCGCCAGGTACGTGCTGATCGGGGTGGGGCCGCGCGCCATGGGCAGGCCGCGTGCCGAACGTGTCGCCGCCGTTGCCGGCCGCCTGCTGCGCCCGCTGCACAGCGCGCTCGGTCCGCTGGCCCGGCTGCTCGACGCGGTTACCGGCGCCCTCCCGTTCGGCAGCCACGGCGCCGACCCGGAGCTGAGCGGCCGCCCCGGGGTAGAAGACCTGGTCGACTACATCGAGTCTCAGGACGAGATCGAGCCGGGCGAGCGGGAGATGGTCCGCTCGGTGGTTGAGCTCGGCGACACGATCGTCCGCGAGGTCATGGTGCCCCGCACCGACATGGTGTTCGTGGAGCACGACAAGACGCTCACCCAGGCCCTGTCGCTCGCGCTGCGCAGCGGCTTCTCCCGCATCCCGGTCACCGGCGAGTCCACCGACGACGTGGTGGGGATCGCGTACCTCAAGGACATCGCCGCCTGGATTCACGAGCACCCGGACGCCGCGGGCGCCGAGCGCGTGGAGAAGGTCATGCGCACCGCCACCTACGTCCCCGACTCCAAGCCAGTCGACGAGCTGCTGCGGCAGATGCAGCAGCAGCGGATTCACGTGGCGATCGTCATCGACGAGTACGGCGGCACCGCCGGGCTCGTCACGATCGAGGACATCCTCGAGGAGATCGTGGGCGAGATCGCCGACGAGTACGACACCGAGCGGTCTCCGGTCGAGTGGCTTGACCCCCGCACCGCCCGGGTAACCGCCCGCCTCCCGCTCACCGACCTGGAGGAACTGTTCGACGTCAGCATCGACGCGGAGGATGTGGAAACGGTGGGCGGCCTCCTGGCGCACGAACTCGGCCGTGTCCCGATCGCGGGCTCTGAGGCCACGGTGGCCGGCCTGCACCTCACCGCGGAAAACCTGGCGGGCCGGCGCAACAAGCTCGGCACCGTCCTCATCGAGCGCGCCCCCGCCGAGCGCCAGGACAAGGACTGACCAAGGCCGCGCCCAGCATGAGCCAGAACGGGCGGGTGCTCCGCCCGCCCAGCCCGCATCCCCGCACAGCGGCAGGCACCGGGCGCACTTGAACCGCCCCACCCCGGCCGTCCGCCGCCCTAGACTCGCATCCGTGAGCGACGTGACTGCCGGGGACCGCCTCGACCCGGAGGACCAGAAGATCATCACCCTGGCCCGGTCCACCCGGGCACGGGTCGCCGCGTCCGAGGGGGCGGCGGTCCGCGACGAGACAGGCCGGACCTACACGGCCGCGGCAGTCGCCCTTCCCTCGCTGCACCTGTCCGCGCTCCGGCTCGCGGTCGCCATGGCCGTGTCAAGCGGCGCGGAAAGCCTGGAAGCGGCGGCACTGGTCAGCGACAAGGACCCGGACCCGGGCGACCTGGCCGCCGTCCGCGACCTCGGCCCGCGGGCCCCGGTCTTCCACGCCAGCCCGGACGGCACCCTGCGCGCCACCCTGGTCCCCTGACCGGCCGCCCCTCGGCTGCCTGTCCGCCAGCCGGCCTGACCCCCGGCCGCCGTGACTGGCCCGTCGCCTTGACCGGTCGGCCCGGCGGGCTGACGGCGGGCGCGGCTAGACGGCCATTTCCAGCGCCGGACGGCCGGTGATCGCATGGCGGGGGCCGACGGCCAGTCATTGATGCCGGGGAGCGTTCCGCGAGGGGAGAGCGTGGCCGATGGGGACTACGAGATGTCTAGGAAGCCACATCTTTCCTGGCAGGCGGATTATTCCGGAAGGGTTTTGGTGTCATGAAGGGTTTTTAGCGCGGTAACGCGTACAAAGCTTCACGATCATGACATTGTGCTGCGGCGACGCCACTTTCCTTGGTAAGCGATGTGACGGATGTCTGATGATGTTACGGCTGTTAGATGCGTGAAGTTTCCGGGCACCTTGCCCCTCGCTTAGCGCTCGCACCCGCGTCCGCCGCCCGCTGGAATCACCCGTCCAGGGGTGCCTAGTGCCGCCGCGGGAGGCGGACCGGGCTCGCCGGGATGTCGCCGAGCAGCAGCCGGTCGAGGAGGTCCGCCAAGCCGAGCGGCGCGACCACCTCGGTCGCCGCCCGCAACTCCGCGACGGTCCACCAGCGGTGCCCGGTGATCATCGACCGCTCCAGGTCCTCCTGCCCGTCGGTGTTCAGCATCGAGTGCGAGACGCGCAGGAAGAAGAACGAGTGCGCGCCGAGGAACAGCTTTCCCTCTTTCCTGGCGAGCCACAGGCTGGCGGACGTCGCCACGACCGGCCCGAGCCCGGCCTCGGTGCAGGCGAACCCGGTCTCCTCGAAGAGCTCCCGCACCGCGGCGTCCCGGAGGGTCTCCCCACGGTGCACGCCGCCACCCGGTGTGAACCACCAGCGCTCCTCGCCGGCCTCCTGCGCACTGAACAGCAGCACCCGGTCCGCCGGGTCGGCCACGAGTAGCCGCGCGGTCGGCCGCCATACCGGGGTTGGGCTCACATACGAGACATTACCCACCGGAGAGCGCGGCCGGCCGGGCCGCGGCGCCGCCCAGCTCCCGGCCCGCGCGAAGCCCCGCGCCCCGGGCGCCCCGTGCCAGCCTCGCGCGCCCCGTGCCAGCCCCACACGCCCCACGTGCCCCGCACTATCCGCGCGAGCCCCGCCAACCCAACGGGTGGCCCGCATGCCCGACAATTGATGGGTGAACCAGCCGCGAGCGCCCGAGAAGAGGGCGGGCCGGGCCCGGGGAAGCGGCAGGCAGGCCGGCCCCGAGTCGGACGCCCTAATCTTCAGGTCCGGGTTCGCGTGCCTTGCCGGCCGTCCGAACGTCGGCAAGTCCACCCTCACCAACGCCCTCGTCGGCGCGAAAGTCGCCATCACGAGCAACCGGCCGCAGACCACCCGCCGGGTGATCCGCGGCGTCGTGCACCGGCCGGACGCGCAGCTGGTCATCGTCGACACCCCGGGGCTGCACCGGCCGCGCACCCTGCTCGGCGAGCGACTCGACTCCCTGGTCAGGTCCACGCTCACCGAGGTCGACGTGATCGGCTTCTGCGTTCCCGCCGCCGACCCGGTGGGGCCCGGGGACAAGTACCTGGCGAAGGAGCTCGCCGCGGTCAAGGGCACCCCGGTGGTCGCGATCGTCACCAAGGCCGACGAGGCGCCGCAGCAGCGCGTCGCCGAGCAGCTGCTCGCGGTCAGTGAGCTGGGGGAGTGGGCGGACGTGGTCCCGGTGTCGGCCGTCAGCGGGTTCCAGCTCGACGTGCTCGCGGACGTGCTGGTCGGCCACCTGCCTGAGGGCCCGCCGCTCTACCCGGACGGCGAGCTGACCGATGAGCCCGAGCAGGTCATGGTGGCCGAGCTGATCCGCGAGGCGGCCCTGGAGGGCGTCCGCGACGAGCTGCCGCACTCAATCGCGGTGCTCGTCGAGGAGATGGGCCCGCGCCCCGGCCAGCCGGACCTGATCGACGTGCACGCCGAGCTGTACGTCGAGCGGCCGAGCCAGAAGGCGATCGTCATCGGCACCCAGGGCGCCCGCCTCAAGGACGTCGGCACCCGGGCCCGCAAGCAGATCGAGGCGCTGCTTGGCAGCCGCGTCTACCTGGACCTGCACGTGCGGATCGCCAAGGACTGGCAGCGCAACCCCAAGTACCTGCGCCGCCTCGGCTTCTACGATTGAGCGGTGCCGGACTAGCAGGGGCACGGGGTCGCTCCCTGGATCGCCGCCGCGGCACGGCGGCCTGATACGATCGCGATTTCTGCGATCAGGCCGCCGTGCGAGGACATCGGGGGTACGGGGGGTCGTCCCCCGGGGGATATCAGCGGACGTCGGCAACCGGGATCTCGTAGAAGTTCCAGCCGGGCGGTACCACCTCGTAGCCAAGCTGCTCGTTCACCGCGATCATGTGCGCGTTCTCCGCGGCGTTGCCGGTGGAGATCCACTCAAGCTGCGGTTCCGCGGCGGCGAGCAGTTCGAGCATGGCGGTCTTGACCAGCAGGCCGAGCCGGTGACCGCGGTGCCCTCTGACCACCGCCGTCAGCTGCTGGAACCCCCACTGGGGGCACTCCGGGTCGATGACCACCGCGGTGAACCCCGCCATCTCGCCGGTCGCGTCGTGCAGCGCCGCGATGCCGTAACCGCGCATCAGGCCAAGCCGCTGCAGCGTCCCGGTGCGTTCCCTGACCCGGGCGGCGTCCCAGAACTCGTCCTCGATCCCCTCGCCGTGCGGCGCGTCGTTGAACGCGTTGAACACCTCGGCGGTGCCCGCGAGGTACTCGTCGGGGATCTCCCCGGTCCACGACGCCAGCGAGTACCCGGCCGCGGCCCGTTCCGCGTCCGCGCGCAGCCCGGCGATGACGCCCGGCGCGATCTTGCCGAGGTACTGGATGCGGCGGACCTCCGTCAGCGACAGCTTCGCGCCGGCCGCCAGCGCGAACTTCTCGCCGGCCCCGCCGACGACGGCCACGCCGTCCAGGATCGTCCGCTCGTTGACGCCCGCCCGCTCCGCCCCGTGCCGCAGCAGTTGCCGGCCGGTGCCGTTCCGTCGCGCCGCCGGGTGCACGACGAGGCCGAGGAACGCGCGGTCCCTGTTCTCCACGTCCGGCAGGTCCAGCCGGTAGAACCCGGTGACCGTCCCGTCGTCGTCGCAGGCGGCCCACACCTCACCAGGGTTGTGCTCCCACCCCTCCTGCAGGTGCACGCGGAACGTGCCCGCCGACATGGGCGGCTCCACCGGGTCGTCGGCCCGGCTGGCCGCGCGGTGCACCTCATAGCACCCGAGCGTGGTCGTCTCGTCAGCGGGATCCCACCGTACGATGCGCATCTCTTTAGCGAACAGCACCGCCCGATTCGGCGCGACCGGTTTTTGACCTGCGACAACGCATAGGCAACGCGGAACGGGCAGATCATCGGGTGGAGGGCAGCACGGCAGCTTTGCCGGATGCATACAGATACATAACTATCTAATCCGGCGCCGCTCCCAGCGCGGTACGCTAAGCCGCCTGCGGCCAACTAGCGAAGGGGGCGGAAGGTGCCCGTCATCATCTGGGGCCTGCGCGTCATCTACCGGGCGCTCGGGCGGGGCGTGTTCTTCTGCCGCCGCTGCGGCGGTGACCGCCAGTACCGGCACCGGGCGGGGCGCAGGTACGTCACGCTCTTCTTCATCCCGGTCATCCCGCTGATGAAGACTGGCGAGCACGTCCAGTGCCTGACCTGCAAGACCAGGTACGTGACCGAGGTACTCCAGCTGCCGACCACGATCGAGATGCAGGTGGCGCTGATCGCGGGGCTGCGCGCGGTGGTGGCGGTCATCCTCCGGGCCGGCGACCCGGGCAGCCCGCTTGCCCGCCGCCGTGCCCTGGACGTGGTGACCGGTGCGGGCGACGAGGGCTACGACGAGCAGGCGCTCGAGGCGGACCTCGCCGAGCCAGCCGACAGCGGCCGCCCGCGGATAGTCGCGCTCGGCAGCCAGCTCCAGGT
The DNA here is from genome assembly GCA_036391275.1 of Trebonia sp. Taxonomy (GTDB): domain Bacteria; phylum Actinomycetota; class Actinomycetes; order Streptosporangiales; family Streptosporangiaceae; genus Trebonia. The sequence goes on along the minus strand of DASWAE010000096.1, from coordinate 28,116 downwards.
GGAGGCACGCGAGTGGTGCCTGGCCGAGGCCATCAGGATCGCGATGGCCGACGGCCCGCTGACCGGCACCGAGCGTGCCGCCGTGGAGCACGTGGCCGCCGTCCTCGGCATGACGCAGGCCCAGGCGATCGGCGTGATCGCCCTCACCGAGCAGAACGTCTGAGCGCTGACCGTCGGTAAAAACTAGAATCATCGCGCTGACCTGCGCGGATGGCGCGGAGGGCGGGGATAGTTGAAACAGGCCCCCGTTCTGGCTGGTATATTCGTTCTCGCTATGTCACGCGAGCTGCTCCTCCTTAGCGGCCGCGGCGGGGGCCTATAGAGGCTGGCTCCCTCGTCGCGGGTGCTCGGCATGTCCGCTGGCCGCCGAACCGGACAACACCGCGAATCACGAAGGACGTAGCAAGCCATGACTGAGCAAGACCGCTCCTATCCCCCGGTAGCCCCTGTTTACCAGCAGCCAAGCGGCATGCCGTGCCACCGGTACGCCCCGTTCAAACCGGTTGACCTGCCCGATCGCACGTGGCCGGGCAAGGTCATGACGAAGGCGCCGCGCTGGCTGTCCACCGACCTGCGCGACGGCAACCAGGCGCTGATCGACCCGATGTCGCCGGCCCGCAAGCGGGCCATGTTCGACCTGCTCGTCAAGATGGGCTACAAGGAGATCGAGGTCGGCTTCCCGAGCGCGAGCCAGACCGACTTCGACTTCGTGCGCGAGCTCATCGAGAACGACAGGATCCCGGCGGACGTGCGCATCTCGGTGCTGACCCAGGCCCGCGAGGACCTGATCGAGCGCACCGTGCAGTCCCTGGCGGGCGCGCGCCGCGCCACCGTGCACATGTACAACGCGACCGCGCCGACGTTCCGCAAGGTCGTCTTCCGCAACAGCCGGGAGGAGACCAAGGCCCTCGCCGTCGAGGGCACCAGGCACGTCATGAAGTACGCGGAGGCGATCCTCCCCGGTACCGACTTCGGCTACGAGTACTCACCCGAGATCTTCATGGACACCGAGCTTGACTTCGCCCTGGAGACCTGCGAGGCCGTCATGGACGTATGGCAGCCTGGCCCGGGCCGGGAGATCATCCTCAACCTGCCCTGCACCGTCGAGCGCTCCACGCCGAACGTGTACGCGGACCAGATCGAGTGGATGTCACGACGTCTAACCCGGCGCGACCACGTCTGCCTGTCCGTGCACACGCACAACGACCGCGGCACCGCCGTCGCCGACGCCGAGCTGGCCGTGCTGGCCGGGGCGGACCGGGTGGAGGGCTGCCTGTTCGGCAACGGCGAGCGCACCGGCAACGTCTGCCTGGTCACCCTCGGCCTGAACCTGTTCGCCCAGGGCATCGACCCGATGATCGACTTCAGCGATATCGACGAGATCCGCCGCACCACCGAGTACGTCAACCAGCTGCCGGTGCACCCGCGTCACCCGTACGCGGGCGAGCTGGTCTACACCGCGTTCTCCGGCTCGCACCAGGACGCGATCAAGAAGGGCTTCGAGGCCCTGGAGGCCGAGGCGGCTTCGGCGGGCACCCCGTTCGGCGAGTACGCGTGGAACGTCCCGTACCTGCCGATCGACCCGCACGACGTGGGCCGCTCCTACGAGGCAGTCATCCGCGTCAACAGCCAGTCCGGCAAGGGCGGCGTCGCCTACGTGATGAAGGCCGGCCACTCGCTCGACCTGCCGCGCCGCCTGCAGATCGAGTTCTCCAAGGTGATCCAGGTCCGCACCGACGAAGAGGGCGGCGAGGTCACCCCCGCCGAGATCTGGGACGCGTTCAGCACCGAGTACCTGGCCGGCGGCCCGGTGGCGCTGCTCGACCACCAGTCCTCCTCGGTCGTCGACGCCAAGCACCGGCTCGCCGCGGCGATCTCGGTCAACGGTGAGCCCCAGGACGTGGAGGGCACCGGCAACGGCCCCATCTCCGCGTTCTGCGCCGCCCTGGCCTCGGTCGGCATCGACGTCCGCGTCCTCGACTACGCCGAGCACGCCCTCACCGAGGGCACCGACGCCCAGGCCGCCGCCTACGTCGAGGTCGAGACCAGCGGCAAGGTCCTGTGGGGCGTCGGCATCGACACCAACACGGCCACCGCCTCGATGCGCGCCATCCTCAGCGCCGTCAACCGCGCCCGCCGCGCGTAGCTGCCGCCGCACTATCCCGAACGGGTGCGTGCTCCGCCTTCCCCTCCAACATGAGCCAGGAAGGCGGGGCCGCCCGCGGGACAAGCGCCCAGCGCCCCGCGCCGCGCCGCCGGCCCCCGCCCCGCGTCATCCGCGCTTCCCGGCCTTCACCGAAGGTCCCGCACGCGGCGGGGCGGGGGACCATCGCACCAAACGGGGGGGGCGGCGGAGGGCGGCTAAGCGGGCGGCGGCTGTCGGTGGGGTGCGGGACAATGGAGGGGTGCTCGGGTACCGGGATGACGGGGTCGTGCTGCGGACGCAGAAGCTGGGGGAGGCGGACCGCATCATCACCCTGCTCACCCGGCACAACGGGCGGGTGCGGGCGGTCGCCAAAGGGGTCAGGCGGACGAAGTCGCGGTTCGGGGCGCGGCTTGAGCCGTTCACGCACGTCGACGTGATGGTTCACCCGGGACGATCGCTTGACATCATCACCCAGGCCGAGGTGATCAGGGCCTACGGGACGCCGCTGGTGAGCGACTATCCCAAGTACACGGCGGGAACGGCGATGCTGGAAACCGCCGAGCGGTTCACGCCGGTGGAGAAGGAACCCGCCATCAGGCAGTTCCTCCTGCTCATCGGCGGGCTGCGCGCGCTCGGCGACGCCGTCGACCCAGCCGGGTCCGCCGATGGTGACGACCTGGCGGAGGGCGAGCCCGCAGGGGGACCCGGCGACCCCGTCCTCGCCGCGGACCCCGGTACGGGCGAGGCCGAGGCAGGGCAGGCCGGAGCAGCCGGCCCGGGGGCGGCGCGCCGCGATCCGCGGATGGTCCTCGACGCCTATTTCCTCCGCTCGCTGACGTTCGCCGGGTACGCTCCGGCGCTACGGGAGTGCGCCCGCTGCGGCGCTCCCGGCAAGCCCGTGGCGGCGTTCGCGGTGGCCGCGGGCGGGATGGTGTGCGCTGACTGCCGGCCGCCTGGAGCCGCGTCACCCGCGCCGCAGACGGTGGCGCTGATGATCGCGCTGCTGCGCGGCGACTGGGACAAGGCGATGCGGAGCGAGCGCAGGCACCGGGTAGAGTGCAGTGGCCTGGTGGCCGCGTACCTGCAGTGGCACCTGGAGCACTCGATCCGGTCGCTGCGTCATGTGGAGCGTGCTTGAGCAAGACCCTGCCGCCACGGGAGTCCCGGCCAGTGCGGCCGCCGTACCCGCATCCGAGCGGCATCCGTCCACCAGAGATCCCCCGTGAGCTGGTGCCACGGCACGTCGCCATCGTGATGGACGGCGACGGCCGGTGGGCGAAGGAGCGCGGGCTGCCGCGGACGGAAGGCCACAAGGTCGGCGAGGCCGCCCTGATGGACGTGCTGATGGGCGCGATCGAGCTGGGCATCGAGTACATCTCCGCCTACGCGTTCTCCACCGAGAACTGGCGCAGGCACCCGGACGAGGTCGCCTTCCTGATGAGCTTCAACCGGGACGTGATCCACCGCCGCCGGGAGGAGCTCGCCGCGGCAGGCGTGCGGATCCGCTGGGCGGGACGCCGGCCGCGGTTGTGGCGTTCGGTCATCAGGGAGCTTGAGGACGCCGAGCAGCTGAGCGAGGAGAACACCGTCCTGACGCTGCAGTTCTGCTGCAACTACGGCGGCCGCGCGGAGATCCTCGACGCCACCGCGGCGATCGCCCGCGACGTGGCGGCAGGAAAGCTCCGCCCCGAAAAAATCACCGAGGAACTTTTTCATCGGTACCTAGACGAGCCGGATATTCCGGATGTCGATCTGTGGGTGCGATCTTCTGGCGAACAGCGGCTTTCCAATTTCCTCCTCTGGCAGTCCGCTTATGCGGAGCTTGTCTTTCTCGACACGCTTTGGCCCGATTTCGACCGGCGTCACCTGTGGCATGCCTGCGAAATCTTCGCGTCCCGTGACCGCAGGTTCGGCGGCGCGATTCCTAACTCCGTGACCAGCCAGCTATCTCCGTCTTCCTGACAGTTGCGGCCCGTCAGACTTAACCTGTCGGCGGGGATAAAAAGGGCGCGACGAGTAACGAGTCGCATTCATGGGAACAATCCCCTGCGGGTGCTTGGATTGTCCGTTATTCATGCTGTTGCGATGCCAGTTCCCCTTCGGCGTAAATGGGTCAGCGCCGCATGAACAGAATGAGGCTTTTCATCCCGGATCACGGCGGGGCTTAGTACTCCAGCCGTAGATCGTGATGTTGTTGCTGAGGCGCCGCGGACCGTCGGTTGTGCGGACGAGCTCGGCCTTCGTCAGCGTGGGCGTCCGTTCTTTTCTCCGTCTGCCTGAGTCCGCTGGCGGAGGGAGTCCTTAATCTCGCTGAGCCTGGCCGCCGCGGCCGGGGTCCACTCCGGCCTTTGCTCGCTGGCACGCAGGGCGTCGTCGATCTCGCTGAGCTTGGCGGCGGACACTGCGCCCGCCCGCTCGATCAGGTCGTCCCGGCTCAGGGTGGTCAGCCAGGTGCACGGGGTAAAGCCCGGCCACGGGAACGCGAACCGCAGCACGCCGTCAAAGGGCAGCCCTTCCGGGACGCCGACTGCCACCTCGATTCCCAGGCCGGAGATGTCGGTATCCGCCGGAGCGACGACCTGCATCGCCCGGAACCCGGATGGCTCGTCTTCCGACAGCAGCACGACAGGCCGTCGCTCGTCGAACTCGACCCACCAGACCTCGCCTCGTCGCATGTGTCCTCCTGGGCGTGAGATGGCAGGCGGATGCTGCGCCGGCCGCGGCTGGAAGTGATGCAGCCCTGCGTGCCGCCCGCGCCGTAGATCTTGGGTGCCGGTGCTGGAGACGGGGCGTCCGCCGTCTGGTCATCCGGGTTTGTGACGGCTCGCGATGATCTTCTGGTGGCCGCTGGCCCCAGCGTAGACCCTGGCCGCCGGCTGGGGATATTCGATGAGCTGATGACCCGGGCCGGTGCCCGGGTCAGCCGGGTGGAGCCGCGGCGCCGGGCCCGGGCGTTCGTGCTGGGCCTGCTGGCGGAGCTGCCGCGCACGAACTGCTGGACGATCGCCGGGCATGCCGGGGACCGGGCTCCGGACGGGATGCGGCACCTGCTGTCCCGGGCCCGGTGGGACGCCGACGGGATCCGCGACGACGTGCGCAGTTACGTCGTGGAGCATTGGGGTGATCCAGGCGCGGTGCTGGTGGTGGATGAGACGGGTCCGCCGCTGGACCTCCCGGTACCGGTGGGTCACCCTCGCCATGCCCGCCGCCGCCTTCCTGACCATCGCCACCGCCATCGAGCACGCCCGCGACCCCGGCCCGCCGGAACTGATCCCGCTGACCCGCAACGAGATCGCCCACCTCCTCGCTACAGTGACTGCCCCGCCGGGCCGCGACGCCGGGCACCGCCTCCGCTGGTCACACTGGCGACGCCACCAGCACCGCGCCCGGACCTGCCACTACCAGCGGCAAATAACCCAAGACCATGCAACATAACGATCGACGGCTGGAGTATTAGGGGATTCCGCATGCGAGACCGGGACGGAAAGAGTCGTCCGGCGGCGACGGAGCGGAGCAGGCAGTACGCAGGCAGTGTCACCGCGAGCGTCGGCGGGATCAAGCTCAGCATCGACCGGGACGTCGTGTGCGGCCCGGTGGCCCGCTAACCCGCGCTGCCCCGCTGACCGCCACGGGATCCGCGCTGACCCGCGCGGATCCCGTCGGCGGCGAAGGCACGGGAACCGGTAAACGAGTTCGCGTGAACCGTCGTGGACTCATAAGCTCACGGCATGGCCCTACGCAGCGACCGCCTTGACGCCATCGTCAACCTGAGCAAGCGACGCGGATTCGTCTACCCGTCGAGTGAGATCTACGGCGGTCTGCGTGCCGCGTGGGACTACGGCCCGCTTGGCGTGGAGCTCAAGAACAACGTCAAGCGCCAGTGGTGGCGGTACATGGTCCAGGAGCGCGACGACATCGTCGGCCTGGACTCGAGCGTGATCCTCGCCCGCGACGTCTGGGAGGCAAGCGGCCACGTCGCCACCTTCACCGACCCGCTGACCGAGTGCCGCAACTGCCACAACCGGTTCCGCGCCGACCACCTGATCGAGGCCTACGAGGAGAAGCACGGTCACGTCCCGGCCGGCGGCCTGGACGACGTGAACTGCCCCCACTGCGGTGTGAAGGGCCAGTTCACCGAGCCCAGGCAGTTCAACGGCCTGCTCCGCACCTTCATCGGCCCGGTCGAGGACGAGACCGGCCTCGCCTTCCTGCGCCCGGAGACCGCGCAGGGCATCTTCATCAACTACAAGAACGTGCTGACGACGAGCCGCAAGAAGGTCCCGTTCGGCATCGGCCAGGTCGGCAAGTCGTTCCGCAACGAGATCACCCCGGGCAACTTCATCTTCCGCACCCGCGAGTTCGAGCAGATGGAGATGGAGTTCTTCGTCAAGCCGGGCACCGACGAGGAGTGGCACGAGTACTGGATACAGCAACGCCTCGCCTGGTGGACCGGCCTCGGCATCAACCCGGACAACCTGCGGCTGTACGAGCACCCGAAGGAGAAGCGGAGCCACTACTCTACCCGGACCGTCGACATCGAGTACCGCTTCGACTTCCAGGGCTCGGAGTGGGGCGAGCTCGAGGGCATCGCGAACCGCACCGACTTCGACCTGAGCAGCCACCAGAAAGCCTCCGGCGTTGACCTCACCTACCTGGACCAGGAGTCCGGCGAGCGGTACACCCCGTACGTGATCGAGCCCGCGGCCGGCGCCGACCGCGGCACGCTGGTCTTCCTGCTCGACGCCTACTCCGAGGACGAGGCGCCGGACGCCAAGGGCAAGCTGGAGAAGCGCACCGTGCTGCGCCTCGACCCGCGCCTCGCCCCGGTCAAGGTCGCGGTGCTACCGCTGTCCCGCAACGCCGACCTGTCGCCCAGGGCCAAGGACATCGCCGCCATGCTCCGCAAGCGGTGGAACACTGACTTCGACGACGCCCAGGCGATCGGCCGCCGCTACCGCCGCCAGGACGAGATCGGCACCCCGTTCTGCGTCACCGTCGACTTCGACACCCTGAACGACCAGGCCGTGACCGTCCGCGACCGCGATACGATGACCCAGGAGCGCGTCGGCATCGACGCCCTCACCGGCTACCTGTCCGACCGCCTGCCCCTCTGGTAACCACCAGGATCATCCCGAACGGGAGCGTGTTCCACCCGTTCGCCCCCATGACCCTGGTCGCGCGGGACAAGTGAGGCTCGTTCCGGACGAGGGCACATTTCACCGGCTCCCGTCCCATGGCCGTGGTCGCGGAGCAAACCGGGTAAGCAAAGGCCGCCCGCACGAGCGGTCACCGGCCGTCGGCCGGCGACTAGGCCTGGATTCGTCCGCTACGCGGCTGGCGCGTGGGCTGACTGACGGATGGCTGTGCTGAACGCCGCGATGGCAGGGTGGTGGCGGTTTCCCCTTCTGCAGGTGATGCTGCTGCGGCGGCGGGAGGTCACGGGAGTGAGCGTGACTCCTGCCGCGGTACCGGTCAGGCCTAGCTGCGGGATGAGGGATACGCCCTGGCCCGCCGCGACGAGCGCGAGCACCGTGCCGAAGTCGTCGGCGTAATGGCGCACGTGCGGCGTGAAACCGCTGGCCTCGCAGGCGCGGAGGATCAGGCTGTGGCACAGCGTGCCGGGACTCCCCGCGATCCACGGGGCATCACGGCAGTCCCCGGCACTGGTTCGCGCCGGGTCCGAAGTCGCCAGGTAGACGGCCTCCTCGAGCAGCGGCTCGCTGTCCAGGGCCGGATCCGGCGTGGCGGGCACGTAGTCGTAGACGAACGTCAGGGCGACATCGAGCGCTCCGCCGTGCAACGCGTCGGGGACATCGACCGGATCGAGTTCGGTCACCATCAGCTCGAGGGCCGGGTGGTCACGGCCGAGCGCGACGAGCGCCGGGGGCAGGATGACCCGGGCCGCGCTCGGGAACGCGCCGATGCGCAGCGGGCCGGCCAGGGTGTCGCGGGTGGCGGCGAGCGCGGCGGACGCCTCTTCAAGGACCGCGAGGACAGATTCGGCATACCCGGCCAGGACCGTGCCAGCGGGAGTGAGCGCCACCTTCCGGCCTGCCCGCTCGAGCAACGGCACCCCGGCCTCGCGCTCAAGCGCGGCGAGTTGCTGCGACACGGCGGACGGGGTGTACGCCAGGGCTTCCGCGACCGCGGTGATCGTGCCGCGGCGGTCCAGCTCGAGCAGCAGGCGGAGCCTGCGCACGTCAATCATTAGCTCAGCTTACAAGTCTGTGCAGAAATATGAACTGGACCTTCAAAGGGTTGCCGGGCAGGCTCGGCTCCATGGAACCTTCGCTGCGCGGGCTCTTCGTCCCGCTGATCACGCCCTTCACCGACGACGGCGAGCTCGCGACGGAAGCGCTGGAGAAGCTGGCGCACGGCGTCATCGATGACGGCGCGGCCGGCCTGGTCGCCCTCGGCACGACCGGCGAGCACGCCACCCTCACTCCCGCCGAACGACACGCCGTGCTTCATGTCGTCGCGCGCGTGTGCCGTGAACGCGGCGCCGTCCTGATCGCCGGCGCGGGCTCCAACGACACCGCGAGCACGGCACGGGAGCTGCGTGACCTGGCCGCGTGGCCGGAGGCTGCCGCCGCCCTCACCGTCGTGCCCTACTACACCAGGCCATCGGAAGAGGGCGTGATCGCGCACTTCACCCGGCTGGCCGCCAACAGCCCGGTCCCGCTGATCGTCTACAACATCCCGTACCGCACCGGCCGGAGCCTCGGTGCCGCGACGCTGCTCGAGCTCGCGCGCGGGCCGGGCATTCTCGGGGTCAAGCACGCCGTGGGCGCCGTCGACCAGGACACCGTCCTGCTGATGGCCGGCCGGCCAGCCGGTTTCGCGGTGCTGGCCGGAGACGACGTGTTCGCCTCCCCGCTGCTCGCGCTCGGCGCCGCGGGCGGCATCGTCGCCTCCGCGCACCTGCGCACCGCCGAGTTCGCCGGCATGATCGCGGCCTGGCACTCCGGCCGCCTGGAACAGGCCCGCGAGCACGGGCACCGGCTCGCGCCGCTGTCGGCGGCACTGTTCGCCGAGCCGAACCCGGCCGTCATCAAGGGCGTGCTGCACGCCCAGGGCCAGATCCCGTCCCCCGAGGTACGGCTGCCGCTGCTCCGCGCGAGCCAGGACGCGGTGCGCGCCGCCCTCAGCCTGTGCTAGCCCGGTGGAACACGGAGCAGGCCCCGCCAGGCCAGGCGGCTACAGCGGCTACATCAGGGCGGACATGACGGTGTCGAGGGTGGACGGCGGCTCCGGCACCGCCGGGCGGCGCGCGGCAGGCGCCTCGGCGCGGGCGGCGCGGTGGTAGATGTCGGCGGCCGCCTCGTGGAAGCCGCCCGGCAGGCCGGCCGCCACCATAGACGCGGCGATCTCCTCCATCTCCGCTACCCAGCGCCAGCCCTTGGCGGCCGCCGCCGCCGCGGACCGCTCGGACTGGTCGCCGAGGCCCGGCTGGGACAGCGACCACTCGGTGAGCAGGGTCCGCTCGACGCCGCTCGCGCGGGCGAGCGCGCGAGCCGCGAGCAGCAGCGCCGAGCTGCCCTTGGTCCATGCCGCGTAGGCCATCTTCACCGAGGATGCCGCGTACAGCGGCCCCTCCGCGACGCGCGCGTCGAGCCGGGAGCGGTTGAACAGCGCACGGACCTGGTCGGCGTCCGGGCCGGACAGGTAGAGCCTGGTGCGCCCGGCGTCCTCGGGCGGCATGCCGATGATGCCGCCGTCCACGTAGGTCGCGCCGCCGCCGGTGACGACGGCGCAGACCTGCTCGGCGGTGGCGACCGAGATCGCGTTAGCGTCGACGTAGAGCCCGGTGTACCCGGCCGACGCGACCTGCCGCGCGACGTCCAGCGCCGCATGCGGCGGACAGACCGACAAGATCACCGACGAGCGCGCGACGAGCCGGTCAAGCGCCACCCCGGTCAGTTCGGCCGCGAGCGCGCGCCCGGTCGACGCGCGGGACCGCCCGGCGGGATCCCACAGCACCTCGTGGCCGACCGAGACCAGGCAGCCGCCGACGGCGGCACCCATCTCCCCGGGATGCAGCAGCCCGACGGTCGCCATAAGGGCCTCCAGCGCGTTAGGCGGTATTCGCCACTATTGTGCCGGTTCGCCCGGCCAGCAGGCCGCCCCGGCCGCAAACGCGGCACAACTGGTACCTGATTCCCGGCCCTGGCGCGTTCATCCCGTCCTGCGCTACCAGGCGCCGGAAGGCCGAACCGTGACCGCTTGACTTCGGCTCTGCCCCGCGAAGGGCCGCGGCCACCAGGTCCCGTCGGGCACGCCGCTCCCGCCGCTTGACCGCGGGCCGAGGACGAGGCGGCCATGAGTTAGTAAAGGGCGTGCCAAGTTTCCGGGATTGGCGTGATTCTCAATTCGCAGAGCGGAATGCTCGAAGTCAGAGCGCACGCGCATTCATCCGGTCTAAACCAGGGGTCTATACCAATACCCTCCAGAAGGTCTAAACCACTGGTCAGCGCGGCCAAATCGGCGACGAGTCAGTGTTATAGGCCACGCTATAGATCACATTGATCGGGGTATCTCTAATTGTGTACCGTCATATTTCTTAGACCAGCACGTAGCTTGGTGCCGCCCGCACAACGGAACGGTGCCAGCGCGAGGAGCGTTCAGTGCCGAAGTTTGTGTATGACTTCACAGAAGGTAACAAGGACCTCAAGGACCTCTTGGGCGGGAAAGGCGCGAACCTTGCCGAGATGACCAATCTCGGGCTGCCGGTTCCCCCTGGGTTCACCATCACGACCGACGCGTGCCGCCATTACCTGGCGCACGGGACTATCCCCGACGGCCTTGACGATGAGGTCACGAGCCACCTGGAAGCACTCGAACGGAGCATGGGCAGCAAGCTCGGCGACGCCGCCGACCCGCTGCTTGTCAGCGTGAGGTCCGGTGCCAAGTTCTCCATGCCGGGCATGATGGACACGGTGCTGAACATCGGCCTGTCCGATGACTCGGTCGACGCCCTGGCCAAGAAGTCGGGCAACGAGCGGTTCGCCTGGGACGCCTACCGGCGGCTGATCCAGATGTTCGGCAAGACCGTCCTCGACATCAAGGGTGACCACTTCGAGCACGCGATCGAGGCGGCGAAGCAGGCCAAGGGCGTCACCAGCGACACGCAGCTGGACGCCGAGGACATGAAGGCGCTCACCGCGACCTTCAAGGAGCTTGTCGTCACGCACGCGGGCCGGGAGTTCCCGCAGGACCCGCGCGAGCAGATGAACCTCGCGGTGCTGGCGGTGTTCGACTCGTGGAATTCAGACCGCGCCGTTCTTTACCGGCGGCAGGAGCGTATACCGGCGGACCTCGGCACGGCGGTCAGCGTCGTGGCCATGGTCTTCGGCAACCTGGGCGACGACTCGGGCACCGGCGTGGCCTTTACCAGGGACCCTGGTTCGGGCGCCCAGGGCGTCTACGGCGACTACCTGCAGAACGCGCAGGGCGAGGACGTGGTGGCCGGCATCCGCAACACGGTGCAGCTGCAGGACCTCGAGCGGATCGACAAGGCATCCTACGACCAGCTGCTCGACATCATGCGGGTGCTGGAGAACCATTACCGCGACCTGTGCGACATCGAGTTCACCATCGAGCGCGGCAAGCTCTGGATGCTGCAGACCCGGGTCGGCAAGCGTACCGCCGCGGCGGCCTTCCGCATCGCGGTGCAGCTGGTGCACCAGGGCATGATCGACCTGGACGAGGCGCTGAGCCGGGTGACGGGCGACCAGCTCGCCCGGCTGATGTTCCCGCGCTTCGACACGGCCGGCGAGGGCATCAGGCGGATCACCAAGGCGATCTCCGCCTCACCGGGCGCCGCCGTCGGCAAGGCGGTGTTCGAGTCCAAGACCGCGGTCGAGTGGGCCGCGCGGGGCGAGGACGTGATCCTGGTCCGCCGCGAGACCAACCCCGACGACCTCAACGGCATGATCGCCGCCCAGGGCGTGCTGACCAGCCGCGGCGGCAAGACCAGCCACGCCGCCGTGGTCGCCCGCGGCATGGGGAAGACCTGCGTCTGCGGTGCGGAGGAGCTTGAGGTCGACGCGAAGGCGAAGGCGTTCACCGGCCCGGGCGACATCGTCATCCGCGAGGGCGACGTGATCTCGATCGACGGCACCTCTGGCGCGGTGTACCTGGGTGAGGTCCCGGTGGTCGCGTCCAACGTGGTGCAGTACTTCGAGGGCGAGCTCGCGCCCGACTGCGACGAGCTGGTCGCCGCGGTTCACGCGATCATGAGCCACGCCGACGCGGCCCGCCGCCTCGGCGTGCGCGCCAACGCGGACAACGGGCCGGACTGCGCGCGGGCCAGGCGGTTCGGGGCCGGCGGCGTCGGCCTGGTGCGGACCGAGCACATGTTCCTCGGCGAGCGCCGTCAGCTGGTCGAGGACCTGATCCTGGCCGCGGAGGACCCGTCAGCGCGGCAGGCGGCGCTTGACGCGCTCGAGCCGTTGCAGCGCGGTGACTTCGTCGAGATCCTCGAGGCGATGGACGGCCTGCCGGTGACGATCCGGCTGATCGACCCGCCGCTGCACGAGTTCCTGCCCGACTACACGGAGCTGAGCGTCAAGGTCGCGGTGGCCGGGGACAAGGCGACCGAGCAGGACCTGCGGCTGCTCGACGCGGTGCGCCGGCTGCACGAGCAGAACCCGATGCTCGGCCTGCGCGGCGTCCGGCTCGGCCTTGTCATCCCCGGGCTGTTCGACATGCAGGTCCGCGCGATCGCGCACGCGACGGCCGACCGGGTGGCGGCGGGCGGTGACCCGCACCCGGAGATCATGATCCCGCTGGTCGCGACCGTGCAGGAACTCGAGATCACCAGGGAGGCGGCGGAGCAGGTCCTCGCCGAGGTCAAGGAGGAGACCGGCACCGACGTGCCCGCGCTCATCGGCACGATGATCGAGGTGCCGCGCGCCGCGCTCACCGCGGGCGACATCGCGCGGTCGGCGGAGTTCTTCTCCTTCGGTACCAACGACCTGACCCAGATGACCTGGGCTTTCTCCCGCGACGACGTCGAGGGCGCGTTCTTCGCCCCGTACATCGACAAGGGCATCTTCGGCGTGTCGCCGTTCGAGACCATCGACCCGGCCGGCGTGGGCCGCCTCATCAAGATCGCCACGGCCGAGGGCCGCGCCGCCCGGCCCGGGCTCAAGCTCGGCATCTGCGGTGAGCACGGCGGTGACCCCGCGTCGGTCTGGTTCTTCCACGAGGCCGGCCTCGACTACGTGTCCTGCTCGCCGTTCCGCGTCCCGGCCGCCCGCCTCGAGGCGGGCCGCGCCGCGGTGGCGGGCGGCGGCAGCGACACCCGGTAGCCCGCGCCGGATGCCCTGGACCGGGCCGCGCCCAATGACGTGCGCGGCCCTCGGCGCTGCGCCTTCCGCGCTGGCAGTCCGGGCGCGGACGGGCCTGGAATGTCAGGCGGGTGGGTCAGACTAGAAGGGTGACGTACAACCCCGGTGACGCCGAGCGCTGGGTGGCCGAGCCGCCCAAGCGCCCTGGGCGCACGGAGTTCCAGCGGGACCGCGCGCGGGTCCTGCACAGCTCAGCGCTGCGCAGGCTCGCCGCTAAGACGCAGGTGGTGCGGGCCGGCTCCGGCGACTTCCCGCGCACCCGGCTGACCCACTCGCTCGAGTGCGCGCAGATCGGCCGCGAGCTCGGCGCCGCGCTCGGCTGCGACCCCGACCTGGTCGATGCCGCGTGCCTGGCGCATGACCTCGGCCACCCGCCGTTCGGCCACAACGGCGAGTCGGCCCTTGCCGTGCTGGCGGGCCCGGACGGCGCGCTTGCCTGCGGCGGCTTCGAGGGCAACGCTCAGTCGCTGCGCCTGCTCACCCGCCTTGAGCCCAAGGTGCCCGGGGCCGGACTCAACCTCACCCGCGCCACCCTGGACGCCGCGGTCAAGTACCCGTGGCTCAACAGCCCGGACGGAGATGACGCGCCGGCCAAGTACGGCGCCTACGAGTCGGACGTCGCCGTCTTCGAATGGATACGAACGGGCGTGCCCGTTCGCCGCCGCTGCCTGGAGGCGCAGGTCATGGACTGGGCCGACGACGTGGCCTACTCGGTCCACGACGTGGAAGACGGCCTGCACGCGGGGCTCATCGCGATGAAGGGCCTCACCGATCCCACCGAACGGGCGGATGTCTCCGCCGTCGCACTCACCCATTACTGCCAGCCGTCATGGGTGGTCACGGCGGCGGAGCTCGAGTCGGTCTTCGCCGACTTCATCCAGCTCGACTGCTGGCGGTTCAGCTTCGACGGCGGCCCCGGCTCCCTCGCCGCCGCCAAGAACCTGACGAGTGAGCTCGTCGGCCGCCTCTGCCAGGCCGCGGAGGAGGGCACCCGGGCCACGGCCGGCCAGCGCCCGCTCAGCCGCTACGACGCCGACCTGGCGGTACCACGGCGCCAGCTGCTTGAGTGCGCACTGCTCAAGGCGATGGCCGCGCACTACGTGATGAGCCGCCGCGGCGCGGCGGCGGAGCAGGCACGCGAGCGCGACCTGATCACCGAGCTCGCAGCCGCGATCGAGCGCGGCGCCCCGGCCACCCTGGACCCGGTCTTCCAGCCCGCCTGGGACAGCGCGGGCGACGACGAGCAGCGCAACCGCGTCATCATCGACCAGCTCGCCTCCCTCACCGACACTTCCGCCCTCGCCTGGCACAAGCGCCTGTGCTAGCCCGCTCCCGCCGCCGGGGCCTTCGCCGCCGCGAGGCGCGACCGCCCGGCTAGCGCCTGTGCCAGCCCGCGCTCCCGCCGCCGGGGCCTTCGCCGCCGCGAGGCGCGACCGCCCTGCTAGCGCCTGTGCCAGCCCGCGCCCGCCGCCCAGACCTCCGTCGGCGCCAGGCACGAGGGCCGGCTAGCCCGCGCCTCCTTTCCCCTCCCTCCCCCCTCCCCCCGCCTTTCCCGGCCTGGCTCAACCCCGGCACGGTCGGCGATTCAACGGCGGATGCCTGCCCGTTTCCCCGGCGCTTGGGCTACGTTTGGCGTCGAGGCGGTAGCGGAAGCGATGGGGAGGCGGCAATGACGACGTTTGTCATCGTGGGTGGCGGGCTGGCCGGCGCGAAGGCGGCCGAGACGCTCCGGGCCGAGGGTTTCGACGGCGACGTGGTGCTGCTCGGCAGCGAGCCGGAGCGGCCGTACGAGCGCCCGCCGCTGGCCAAGGGCTACCTGCTCGGCAAGGACAGCCGCGACTCGGTCTTCGTTCACTCGGCCGACTGGTACGCCGAGAACCGCGTGGACCTGCGCACCGGCGTCACCGTGGCGATGATTGACCCCGCCGCGCACCTGGTGACGTTCGACGGCGGCACCATCGGCTACGACAAGCTGCTGCTCGCGACCGGCGCGCACGCCCGCCGCGTCGACATCCCGGGGACGGGCCTCGGCAACGTCTTCTACCTGCGGACGCTCCCGGAGTCTGACGCGCTGCGGGCCGCGTTCACTCCCGACGCCCAGGTCGTCATCGTCGGCGCGGGCTGGATCGGCATGGAGGCCGCCGCCGCGGCACGGGCCGCGGGCTCCTCCGTCACGATCGTGGAACCGCTGCCCGGCGCGCTGCACCGGGTGCTCGGGCCCGAGCTTGGCGGCAAGTTCGCCGACCTGCACCGCTCGCACGGCGTCACCTTCCGTTTCGAGGAATCGGCCGCCGAGTTCCTCGCCGCGGGGCCCGGGTCCGCGAAGGTAGGGAGGGTCGTCACCACCGCGGGCGCGGAACTCCCCGCCGACGTGGTCGTCGTCGGCATCGGCGCGGTCCCCAACGACAGCCTCGCCAAGTCGGCCGGGCTTGACGTCGACAACGGGGTGGTGACCGACTCGGCGCTGCGCACGTCCGACCCGGACATCTTCGCCGCCGGCGACGTAGCCAACTCGTACCTGCCGCTGCTAGGCCGTCACCTGCGGGTGGACCACTGGTCGAACGCCCTCAACGGCGGCAAGGAGGCGGCGAGGTCGATGCTCGGCCAGCATGTCGAGTACAACCGGGTGCCGTACTTCTACAGCGACCAGTACGACCTCGGCATGGAGTGCTCGGGCCTGCCCCTGCCCGGCGCCTACGACGAGATCGTCTACCGAGGCGACACCGGCTCCCTTGAGTTCATCGCCTTCTGGCTCAACCGGGGCCGCGTAATCGCGGGCATGAACGTCAACGTCTGGGACGTCACCGACGACATCCAGTCCCTCATCCGCTCCGCCAGGCCCCTCGACCCGGCCCGCCTGTCCGACCCCGCCATCCCGCTCTCCGAAGTCTGAGACCCAGCGCAGCCACCAGCGACGAGCAAGCCGCCCGATACACCCTCAGCTGCCGCATCCATCCCAAGAATCGCAGAGGTTTACCCAGATTCGACACGATTATGAAGCCTTTTGGTGTTGTGAAGGTTTTTAGGTGTAATAGCACCAAAAACCCTTCATGATCATGAATGGGGCGCCCGTGACGTCGCGCTTAATGGCTAATTTCCACGGTGGAGGGCTCATTTCCTCGCCCGGCAGGCCGCTTCTTTTGTGGTGAATGCTCATCCGTGGCTGGATTGTCGGTGGGCGCTGCCAAGCTGGATGGCGTGCTCAACGATATTCCCGCCACCGCGCGCCGGCAGGTGCGCGAGCAGGGCGGCGTCATTACCCGGAGGCAGGCCATCCAGGCCGGGCTTTCCGCGGACAAGATCGCGTGGCTGCTCAAGCGCGGAGACTGGCGCCAGGTCCACCGGGGCGTTTATGTCACCTTCACCGGGGCCTGTCGGCAGAAGCGCACTGCTGTGGGCGGCGGTCCTTTATGCCGGCCGTGGGGCGTACCTGAGTCATCAGACCGCGGCCGAGATCAACGGGCTCAGCGACGACGAGTCGCCGGCGATCAGCGTCACCATCCCGGCGAACAGGCGCATTAGCGCGCCGCCGGGAATTGTCATCCACCACTCGGCACGCAAGGCCATGACCTGGCGGCCGCCGGGAATGCCGCCGTACACCGTGGCCGAGGAGACGGTCATCGACCTCGTGCAGACGGCCGCCGCCGCGGACGACGTCATCGCCCTGGTGACCCGCGGGTACGGCCGGCGGCTGCTCATCGAGGACCAGTTGCGCCTGCTGGCGCGGGAACGCAGGAAGCTGCGCTGGCGCCACGAGCTTGACGAGATCATCCCGGTGGCGGCCGGCGGCGCGCATTCGTCACTCGAGTACCGGCACGACCGCGACGTGCAGCGGGCGCACGGGCTGCCCGAGCCGGTCAAGCAAGACCGGTTCCGCAAGGTGGACGGCGGCTGGGGCTACCGCGACCGCTGCTACCCCCAGTACGGCAGCCTGGTCATCGAGCTTGACGGCAGGCGCTTCCATCCCGATGAGCAGCGCGGCAGGGACACCGAGCGCGACAACCAGGCCGCGGTGACCGGGACGACGCTCCGCTATGGCTGGGACGACGTCACCCGCAGGGCCTGTGAGACGGCGGAGCAGGAGGCCGCGGCGCTCCGCAACCGCGGCTGGACGGGCACGCTACAGCCGTGCTCGTCCAGTTGCCGTGCGAGCACCGGACACGGCAATGCCCGGCGGCCCGCCTGAGGCGCGCCCGGCTCGACCGAGGGCCGGCAGAGGCCCAGGGCCGGGGCGGCGTCGCCGCCTTGAAGATGCCAGCTAGGGCAGGAGCGCGCGCAGCACCCCCGCCGTGTCGGTCAGGTCGGGGAGTACCGCGTCCGCCCCGGCCATGGCCAGGTCGTCGGCCGAATAGGAGCCGGTGGCGACCCCCACCGCCCGGGCGCCGGCGGCGAGCGCCGCCGCGATGTCAAGCGGCGTGTCCCCGATCACGACCGTGGCGGTACCGTCGAACTGCGCGGCGGACCGGCCGTGCACGGCCGCCGCCCGGCGCCGTGCCACGTGCACCAGTTCCGTCCGGTCCTCGTGGTCATCACCGTAAGCGCCGATGCACAGGTCAAGCCACTCGCGCAGCCCGAGGGCCGCGAGCTTCACTTCCGCCACCGACCGGATGTTCCCGGTCAGCACCGACTGGTGAATGCGTCCGCCGTCGGTCACGTCAGCGGACCCGGGCGGCGCGGTCAGCGGCGGCTCGGTCATGAGCTGCGGGGCCAGGGCCTGCGCCGGCGCGATCATGACCTGCGCGGTCATCGGCGACGCGGCCAGCGGCGACGCGGTTGCGGGCGCGGTGGTCACGGCGGGCGCGGCCGCCGCCAGCGTCGCCAGCACCGCCGCCGCCCCCGGCAGCGCGTGCCCCCGGGCCGCCACCGCGGAGCGCACCGACGACGCTTGCGCGCCAAGCCCCGCGATGAACGGGTCGACGTACCGGCGTGGCTCGTCCACCCCGGCCAGGCTGAGCGTCTCCAGGATGATCGCCCGGTCGGTACGCCCCGCCATCGGCGCGTAGGCGGACAGCGATCGTCCGAACAACTGCAAGAACACCGAATCGTACAGGTCGCGTCCAACGCCGTCGGCGTTGAGCAGCGTGCCGTCAATGTCCCAGAGAACCAGGACATCGTCCATGGGTGAGTCCCCCGTTCACGGGCGCACGGCTAATGCGCCCGTTTCATCCACCGTAAGGATCCGCGAAAACCTCGCGGATCAGCTCACGCCAGCAGGTCAGGCCCACTAGCCACGAGCCAGGAACCACCATCGGAAATACCCGCCTCCGCCCGGCGGTAAGCAGGCAGTGCCAAAGCCGGACCGCCGCGCCATGTCACCGAATGCGGCAGGACCAGCACGGACCGCTTCATCACGTGGCGGACGGCGGCGATCCCGGCAATCGCGGCGGCGCGCCCCGGCGCCACGCGGCCGAAGCTAGCACCGGAAGTCCGGCCCCGGAAATACACTCGGCTGCATGCCGGGTCGCATTCGCCAGGAAGATATCGCCGCTGTCCGCGAGCGGTCCCAGATCGCGGACGTCGTGGGCGAGTACCTGCAGCTCAGGCCGGCGGGCGGCGGCCACCTCAAGGGCCTGTGCCCGTTTCACGAGGAGCGCACCCCGTCGTTCAACGTGACGCCGGGCAAGGAGCTGTACCACTGCTTCTCCTGTGGCGAGGGCGGCGACGTCATCAAGTTCGTCCAGAAGATCGAGAGCCTCTCGTTCGGTGAGGCGATCGAGCGGCTGGCCGCCCGCGCGGGCGTCGAGCTCCGCTACGAGCAGGGCGGTTACGTCCCCGGCCAGGAGACGAGCCAGCGCCGCCGGCTGATCGATGCGCACCGCGTGGCCCAGGAGTTCTATGCCGAACGGATGCATGCCGATTCCGGCCGCCCCGCGCAGGCCTTCCTGGCGGAGCGAGGCTTCACGCTGGCCGACGCCGATCAGTTCGGCATGGGCTACTCCCCGGCCGCCTGGGACGAGCTGACCAGGCACCTGCGCGCCCGCGGCTTCACCGAGGACGAGCTGACCAAGGCGGGCCTGGCCCGCAGGACCAGCCGCGGCGGCCTCATCGACATGTTCCGCGGCCGGCTGATGTGGCCGGTCAGGGACCTGACGGGGGAGACGATCGCCTTCGGCGCGCGCAAGCTCAACCCCGAGGACGACCCCAAGTACCTGAACACGCCGGAGACGCCGCTCTTCAAGAAGAGCCAGGTGCTCTACGGCGCCGACCTGGCCAAGCGGGAGATCGCCAAGCGGCGCCAGGCGGTGATCGTCGAGGGGTACACCGACGTGATGGCCTGCCACCTGTCCGGGGTGCCGACGGCGGTGGCGACGTGCGGCACCTCTTTCGGCGAGGACCACGTCAAGGTGCTCAGAAGGCTGATCATGGACACCGACGGGTCGGTCGGCGAGGTGATCTTCACGTTCGACGGCGACGCGGCCGGGCAGAAGGCGGCGCTGCGGGCGTTCAGCCTCGAGGAGAAGTTCGTCACCCAGACGTTCGTCGCCGTGCAGCCGGACGGCCTCGACCCTTGCGACCTGCGGCTCAAGCACGGCGATGCCGCCGTCCGGGACCTGGTGGCGCGCCGGGTGCCGCTGTTCGAGTTCGCGATCAGGTCGGTACTGTCCAGGCACGACCTGGACACGCGGGAAGGCCAGTTCGCCGCGATCGACGAGGCCGCGCCGATCATCGTCCGGATCAAGGACCGGTCGAAGTGGAAGCAGTACGCCGTCGACCTCGACCGGTGGATCGGCTTCATGGACGAGCGGTACATCCTGGACCGGGTGCGGCAGGCCGCCGGGGCCGCGCGGGGAAGCAGGAGCACCCCCGTCCGTTCCGCTGCCCCCGTGGCGCCCGAGGCGAGCGGGCAGCGGCGCGCGGACCCCGGCCAGCCGCCCGCGGAGCGGCCGTACGACCGCCACGACCCGGTGCTGCGGGTGGAGCGGGAGGCACTCAAGCTCGCGGTGCAGTGGCCGGCGCTTACCGGGCCCGAGTTCGACACGCTCGGCGCGGGCGCGTTCACCGTGCCGGCCCACGCGGCGGTGTTCGGGCTGATCGAGACCTGCGGCGGGGTAGGCATCGCCGGCCGGGCGCGGGACTGGGCCGCGGCCTTGCTGGAGACGGCACCGGACGACCGGGTGCGCGCGTTCCTGACGGAGCTGGCGGTCGAGCCGCTCCAGGTGGCGGGGGAGCCGGATGAGAAGTACGCGGACGTGGTGCTCGCCCGGGTCGGCGAGCTGGCGGTCGGCAGGAAGATCGGCGCGATCAAGGCACGGCTGCAGCGGATGAACCCGGAGGAAGACCAGGCGGCGTACGGGCGGATGTTCGGCGACCTGGTAGCGCTCGAGCAGCGCCGCAAGGTGCTGCTCGACCGCGCGACCGGAGGTTAGAAAACCCCGTCGGGTGACCGGGCGCGCAAGGTGACCGAAAGTTTCTGCTCAGGTTGCGGCCAGGTTAAACCTCTGGTCAGGGTAATAAAATTGGGTCCCCCGTAACCGGGGTGACGAGGGGCACACTGGTCGGGTGAGCCTCACCGTAGTAACGAGCGGACCATCGCTTACAGCGCAGTTGACGGACCTCGTGGCGCTCGGGCGCTCACGGGGATTCGTGACGATGGGGGACGTCACCACGGCAATCGACCGGGCCGAGCTAACCGGGGACGCACTAGACGGGGTAGTGCGTGTGCTCGCCGACGAGGGAATCGACGTGCTCGACACGCCGGCCGAAGAGGAAGCCGATACCAAGCTGCCCGACATCGACGCCGACAGCGCGCGCCGTGCCGGGACAAGCGACCTGGTGCGGATCTACCTGCGGGAGATCGGCCGGGTGCCGTTGCTCACCGCCGAGGACGAGGTCGAGCTGGCCAAGTCGATCGAGGCGGGCCTGTACGCCGAGGAGAAGCTGAACAGCGGGTTCACGCTGTCCGGCGGCGACCGGGCCGACCTGGAATGGCTGGCCGCCGACGGCGTGCGCGGCAAGCAGCGGCTGATCGAGGCGAACCTGCGGCTGGTGGTGTCGATCGCCAAGCGGTACATCGGCCGGGGCCTGGTCTTCCTTGACCTGATCCAGGAGGGCAACCTCGGACTGATCCGCGCGGTGGAGAAGTTCGACTACACCCGCGGTTACAAGTTCTCCACCTACGCGACCTGGTGGATCCGCCAGGCGATCACCCGGGCGATCGCCGACCAGGCGCGGACCATCCGGGTGCCGGTGCACATGGTGGAGACGATCAACAAGCTCGCCCGGGTGCAGCGCCAGCTGCACCAGGAGCTTGGCCGCGAGGCGACGGTGGAGGAACTCGCCGCGGAGCTCGGCGTCGAGCCGGAACGGGTCGCGGAGATCCAGCGGATCGCCCAGGAGCCCGTCTCGCTCCAGTCGCCGATCGGCGAGGAGGAGTCCGACCTCGGCGACTTCATCGAGGACGCGGACGCCGTGGTGCCGATCGAGGCGGCGGCGTTCATCATGCTGCAGGACCAGCTCGACCGGGTGCTGTGCGAGCTGTCGGACCGGGAGCAGCGGATCATCCAGCTGCGCTTCGGGCTCTCCGACGGGCACCCGCGGACGCTCGAGGAGGTCGGCCGGGAGTTCGGGGTGACCAGGGAACGGATCAGGCAGATCGAGTCCAAGACCCTGGCCAAGCTCCGCCACCCGTCGCGCGCCCTGCTGCTGCGCGAGTACCTTGACTAGGAGCCTGCTGAATTTGCCACCCGCCAACCCGGTAGCACAGGTCCAGAAGCGGTCTAATTCAGCGGGCTCCTCGGAGCCCGGCTAGCAGGAAGCCGGCGCCAACGACGTCGTTGGCGCCGGCTTCCGGCATTCTCAAGCGGGTGTCAGGCCTCAAGCGGTGTCAGGCCGGGGTGTCCGGGGTGTCCGGGGTGTAGTGACGGCGGATGCCGTTCACCGACGGCGAGCCTTCGGCGGGGAAGACTAGGTTGCCGTCCTGGTCGACGTCGTCCAGGTTCTCCGTGGCCGTGCCCGGCCCGGTGGGGTCGGCGCCCTTGGCGCCGCCGAAGCGGGCCGGGACCTTGCTCGACACCGCCTGCCTGGCGTTCGACACGAAGCCAGGCACCTGGGAGGCCTGTCCCTGCGCGGTCTTGGCCGCGGTCGACGCCATGCTGCCCGCGCTGCTCGCCGCGTTCTTGGCGTAGCCGGGCGCCTTCGCCGCCGCGGTCTTAGCCAGCTCCGTCGCCTTCGACTGGGCGCTGCCGGCTACCCGCTGCACTTTTGGGTGGGCCGCGACTTGCTGCGCGTAGCCGACGATCTTGTCGTAAGTGCCCCGGCCTGCCCGCGCGCCGGCCATGAACCCGACGGCGAAGCCGGTAATGAAAATTGCCTTATGCCGCATCTGGTCCCCTTTTCCAGTGCGCGGCGCCGATTGGTCCGGCCATCATCAGCCACGACGCCTCGTACGTTCCGGCTAGCTGGCGCTCACCGCGCCGAGCTGTCCTAGGCTATCTGTCCTTCGCTGGCAGAAGCTACCCGCCCTGAGCCCGGTTATCCCAGGAGAATCCGGCATCCCTGCCCTCGCCCCGGTTCGTCACGTGGCTTTGCGTCACGGTGCGGCTACCCGTCGCGCGGCCGTCCGCGCCCCGAACGGATGGTGATATCTGGGTTTTTTTTGTTTAAACGCCTTCCGGTGGGAAGCAGGGCTGCAAAATCGCAGCCGTGACGGGAGGCGACCTCCATGGTGCTCCTTACATTTTCCCAGCTCAAGACATCAGCCCGCGTCGATCACCGGCTCATGTAAGGAGTAGGCCATGGGAGCTGAAAGCTACTCCCTTTCCCGGCGCAGCCTGCTGCGCGGCGCCGGCCTGATCGGTGCGGGCGGCCTGATCTCCGGCTGTGGTTCCGGGTTCGTGACCGGCGTGGCCGGCGTCGGCGCGCCGAAGAACACGCTGTCCTACTGGAACCTGCTCGGCGGCGGCGACGGCGTCCGGATGATAGCGATGGAGAACGCGTACCAGCAGGCTCACCCGAACGTCGCCCTGAACGCGGTGGTGCTCTCCTGGGGCAACCCCTACTACACGAAGCTCTCGCTGGCCACGCTCGGCAACAAGCCCCCGGATGTCGCTATCTCGCACCTGACCCGGGCATCGATCCTGGCGCGGGCAGGGATGCTCGAGCCGCTGAACGCGGCCGAGCTGGCTCCGTACGGCCTGACCGGCGGGAACTTCACGCCCAGGGCGTGGAACATGGCGCACACGGACGGGACCCTGTACGCGATCCCGCTCGATACGCACCCGCTGGTGATGTACTACCGCACCGACGTCTGCAAGAAGGCGGGCCTGCTCGACGGCAGCGGCAACCTGAAGAACCTCGATTCGCCGGACGCGCTGACCGCGGCGCTCACGGCCGCGAAAAAGGTCACCGGCGCCTACGGCGGCGTCGTCAGCATCAACAACGACTCGGCCACTCAGTGGCGGGTATTTTCCACCCTTTACTACCAGCTCGGCGGCAGCGTCCTCGCCAATGACGGGCAGGACATCGTGCTCGACGACGCGAAGGCGGAAAAGGTCCTCTCGTTCATCCAGGACCTCGTCGTCAAGCGGGGCCTGCTGCCCACAAGCGTCGATTACGGCGGCGCGACCACGATGTTCTCCACCGGCAAGGCCGGGTTCTACTTCGAGGGCGACTGGGAGATCACCACCTTCGAGACCACCAAGTCACCGTTCAGCATGACCGCGTTCCCGAACGTCTTCGGCGGGACGTACGCGGTGCAAGCGGACTCGCACAGCTTCGTGCTGCCACGGGACCCGGGGCGCACCGACGCCAGGCGCCAGGAGATATTCCGTTTCATCCGCTCGATGCTCGACCAGAGCAGCACCTGGGCGCAGGGCGGCCACATCCCGGCCTGGCTGCCGTTCCAGACGAGCGCGGCGTACGACAAGCTGAAGCCGGCCTCCAATTACAGAGGGGTCGCCAACCACGTGCGCTACGACGACCGGGCCTGGTACTCCGGGTCGGGTTCTGACTTCGAGAACATCATGGGCTTCGCGATCGCCGCCGTCGCCGCGGGCCAGATGAGCCCGGCGGCCGCGATCTCGGACATGAGAAGCAAGCTGGCGCTGTACGCGAACACGAAGTCGCCGGTGTAAGAGCGGTCGGGAGGTACGCATGTCGTCCACTCAGGCAATCCCCACGGCAGCGGGCGCCCGGACAGCGGTGACCGTCGCCCCGAGGAAACGACGCGGCGAGGGCCGGGCGGGCTGGGGGCTCGCCACCCCGTTCCTCATCTTCTACCTGCTGTTCCTGATCGGGCCGACGTTGTACGGCGTGGTCATGAGCTTCTTCAACAGCAGCCTCCAGCACAGCGGGCTCGGCGGCTTCGCCGGCGCGGACAACTACACCGAGGCGCTGACGAGCTCCGACTTCTGGCAGGCGATGTGGCACACCGTGCTGTTCACGCTGATGACCACGCCGCCGCTGGTCGTCATCGCGCTGGTGCTCGCCATCTTCACCGACCGGCTCGCGCGCGGGCGCTGGTTCTTCCGGCTGGTCTTCTTCGCCCCGTACGTCGTGCCGTCGGCGGCGATGGCGCTGGTCTGGACCTGGCTCTACACCCCGCAGATCGGCCTGTGGGACAAGTGGCTGTCGGCCGTCGGCATCACCAACCCGCCGAACTGGCTGGCCGACCCGAACTGGGCGATGGCTTCCGTCGCGATTGCGACCGTGTGGTGGACGCTGGGCTTCAACTTCGTGCTGTACCTCGCGGGCCTGCAGGAGATCCCCCGGAGCCTGTACGAGGCGGCCTCGGTCGACGGGGCGACCCGGTGGCAGCAGATGCGCGGCATCACCATCCCGCTCCTGCGCCGCACCACCGGGCTGGTGGTGGTGCTGCAGATCATCGCCTCGCTGAAGATCTTCGACCAGATCTTCCTGATGACGAGCGGCGGCCCGAACTACTCGACAAGGCCGCTGCTCGAGTACGTGTACGACATCGGCTTCACCGACTTCCGCACCGGCTACGCCGCGGCGGCGTCGATGCTGTACTTCCTGGTGATCCTGGCTGTCTCGCTGGTGTGGTTCTTCACCAGCCGGAGCCAGCGGAAGGGGGCGTGATCGATGAGCGCGATCGCCTGGGGCCGCCATGCAGCGGACGCGGGCGCCGCGAGGCCCACCGCCGACCGGCGCGCGCGGTACTTCAACTGGTTCTGCGCATCGGTGCTGCTCGTGTTCGCCGCGATCTGGCTTATCCCGCTGCTGTGGGCACTCGACACCTCGCTCAAGCCGGACGGCGTGATCGCGGCCCAGCCCACCAGCTGGTGGAGCAGCGCCTGGACGGTGAATGCCTACCGGGTGCTGTTCAACCTGGGCAACATCCAGACCTGGTACCTGAACAGCTTCGTGATCGCGGCGCTGTCGGCGGTGTTCGCCGTGCTGGCGTGCTCGATGGCGGGCTTCGCCATCGCCCGGACCCAGTTCAGGGGCCGGCAGGTGATCTACGGCCTGATCGCGGCCGGCCTGCTGATTCCGCCGCAGGTGCTGATCGTCCCGATGTTCCAGGAGTTCAACGGCGCGCAGCTGCTCAACACCTACTGGGTGCAGGTGCTGCCCGCGGTCGCGGTCCCCATCGCGGTGATCATCTTCGTGTCCTTCTTCCGGGGCATACCGGCCGACCTGGCGGAGTCGGCGCGCGTGGACGGCGCGAGCTGGTGGCACATCTACCGGCGCATCTACATGCCGCTGAGCAAGCCGGCGATCTCCGCGGTGTTCATCTTCACGTTCGTGTGGAAGTGGAACGACTTCCTGTGGCCGCTGCTGACGCTGACCAGCACCCGGGTCATGACGCTGCCGGTCGGGCTGTCGCAGGTGTCGTCCGCCTTCGGCATCCAGTACGCCGAGATCATGGCGTCGGCGGTGCTGGGCGCGCTGCCGCTGATCGTGGTGTTCCTGCTGTTCCAGCGGCAGATCGTCGAAGGTATCGCCACCACCGGAATCAAGTAAGGAGATCATGTCTGAGGTACGCATCACCGTCGACCCGGCATTCCACGTGGGCGCCGTCGACCCCCGGCTGTACGGGTCGTTCGTCGAGCATCTCGGCCGCTGCGTCTACACCGGCATCTACGAGCCGGAACATCCCACGGCCGACGAGTACGGCTTCAGGGCGGATGTTGCCGGCCTGACCAGGGAACTCGGCGTACCGATCATCCGCTATCCAGGCGGGAACTTCGTCTCGGGCTACCGCTGGGAAGATGGCATCGGCCCGGCCGGGCAACGGCCCGCGCGGCTGGAGCTCGCCTGGCGCTCGCTCGAGCCGAACGCCGTCGGCACGGACGAGTTCTGCGCCTGGGCGCGCCGGACCGGCACGGAGCCGATGCTGGCGGTGAACCTCGGCACCAGGGGCCCGGACGCCGCGGCGGAGCTGGTGGAGTACTGCAACCATCCGGGCGGCACCTACTGGTCCGACCTGCGGGCGAAGAACGGCGCGACCGAGCCGCACGACGTGCGGGTGTGGTGCCTGGGCAACGAGATGGACGGCCCCTGGCAGATCGGCCACAAGACGGCGCAGGAGTACGGCCGGATCGCGACGGAGACCGCCAAGGCGATGCGCCTGGTCGATCCGTCGATCGAGCTCGTCGCGTGCGGGTCCTCGCACGCGGCGATGCCCAGCTTCGGCGACTGGGAAGCCACCGTCCTCGGGCACTGCTACGACCAGGTGGACTACGTCTCCTTGCACTCCTACTACCAGGAGCGCGGCGGCGACCTGGGCAGCTTCCTGGCGTCCGCGGCCGACATGGACAGCTTCATCGAGGCCGTCATCTCGACGGTCGATCACGTCCGGGCCAAGGGCCGGCACAAGAAGCGCGTCCACCTGTCGTTCGACGAGTGGAACGTCTGGCGCACGCAAGGCCAGCAGGCTGACGGCGACTGGGAGCGGGCGCCGCGGCTGATCGAGGACGAGTACACCCTGGCCGACGCGGTCGTAGTCGGCAACCTGCTCATCAGCCTGCTGCGGCACGCCGACCGGGTGCACATGGCCTGCCAGGCCCAGCTGGTCAACGCGATCGGCCTGATCAGGTCCGAGCCGGGCGGCCCGGCCTGGCGGCAGACCATCTTCCACCCGTTCGCGCTGACGAGCAGGCACGGCCGGGGAACGGTGCTGCGGACGCCGGTGCTCGCGCCGGAATACGACACGCAAGTCTTCGGCGCCGTGCCCAAGGTCGACGCGGTCGCGGTGCTGTCAGCGGGCGCCGACGAGCTGACGGTCTTCGCGGTGAACCGCGACCAGCATGCACAGGCGCCGGTCGAGATCGATGTCCGCTCGCTGCCGGCACTGCGCGTCGCGCGCCACACCTACATCGGCGATGACGACCCCGCGGCGGCGAACACCCAGGACACCCCGGACCGGATCGTGCCGCGCACCGCAGCCGACGCTCCGGTGGACGGTGGCATGCTGCGCGTGGCCCTGCCGCCGCTGTCGTGGAACATGCTCCGTATCGCACCCTGACCGGCCGGGACGCCGGGCGCGGCGGGCATCACCAGCTTCGTGCCCGGCCTCGGCATGGAGGGCTGGGCCGAGGTCGATCAACACAAGCCAGCACAACCCGCGCCCGGCAAGTGAGTCCCTGAGACGATCCCGCACAAGCAGGTACCGCAGGTCAGCACCGAAAACTGGCTCCCGCGATAGGACTCGAACCTATA